>NZ_CVTT01000068.1:0-70924 GCF_900006605.1 Pseudomonas sp. 58 R 3
TGTTGCCTGGGCGACATGCATTGTTAAAGGCCAGCAGTCCATATCCCTTTAATTTGCGGGAAGTTTCCTAGACAATCCTTCGGCCTTGCGCCTGCTCACTTCACTGGCTAGCCTTCGCTCCGTCGCTGCATATCAGCGATCAGGAGTGAGATCCTGTGAACGGAGTGCCAAGTGCCACAACCGCGAGCAACATGCTCTATGGCGGCTGTGTGCGGGCAGACTTAGGTCTGGCCGGGTGCTCCTGACCGGTTATCTCACCCCGCACATAGCTGCCACCTTTTGTTGAGTGAGATCTGCAAAAGAATGGCTCCCAACCTTTTAGGAGTTTCATTCATGACCAAAATCGTCCCAGACCCACCCCGCTTCACCCCCGACCGCGAACTCTTTGAGCGCGCCCTGCGCCACTACCTGCAACCTGCCCCACCGCCGTCCTTCACCGTGCATCACGACCTCAGCTTCGAAGACGCCCTCGCCCAAATCTGCGATTTGCTGCGCTGTGCAGCCGCCACTGCCGCAGGCACGCGCCAAACGCTGACAGGCGATGAACACCACATGGCCGGCGCCACCGAGCACTTGATCAACCAGGCCAAAACCCTTGCCGACCGCGCACTGGAGTGCATGAACGCCGCGTAACCCCTGTGGGAGCGGGCTTGCTCGCGAATGCGGTGTGTCAGTCACACATGTACTGACTGAACCACCGCATTCGCGAGCAAGCCCGCTCCCACATTTGACCTGGGTCACCCGCGAGCACCGAGTTGGTGATTTACAGGTAAACTCCCCTCCTTTTCATCTTCTC
This sequence comes from Pseudomonas sp. 58 R 3, assembly GCF_900006605.1. Taxonomy (NCBI): domain Bacteria; kingdom Pseudomonadati; phylum Pseudomonadota; class Gammaproteobacteria; order Pseudomonadales; family Pseudomonadaceae; genus Pseudomonas; species Pseudomonas sp. 58 R 3. The sequence continues at coordinate 797 of NZ_CVTT01000068.1, forward strand.
CACGGAGTTCGCCTTGCGTCTGTTCCACACCTCCGACTGGCACCTTGGCCAAAACCTGCACGGCCAGGAACGCGACTACGAACACGCGTGTTTTCTCGAGTGGCTGCTGGGCCAACTCAAAGCCGAGCAACCGGATGCGCTGCTGATCGCCGGCGATATCTTCGACACGGTCAACCCGCCGCTCAAGGCCCAGGAGCGCCTGTATGACTTCATCATCAGCGCTCACGAACAAAACCCCAAACTGACCATTGTGATGATCGCCGGCAACCACGATTCCGGCTCGCGGATCGAGCTGCCCGCGCCGTTGATGCGCCGTTTGCGCACCCACGCGCTGGGCCGCGTGCTGTGGCTGGATGACGGCCAATTGGACGCCGAGCGCTTGCTGATCCCGCTGCCCGACGCCAAAGGCAAGATCGCCGCCTGGTGCCTGGCGCTGCCGTTTTTGCGCCCGGCGGAAGTGACCGGTGCGCACTTGGGTGATGATTATTTGCGCGGCATCGGCCAGGTACACGAATGGCTGATCGCGGCCGCCAATGCCAAACGCAAAAAAGGCCAGGCGCTGATTGCCATCAGCCATGCGCACATGGCCGGAGGTTCGGTGTCCGAGGATTCCGAGCGTAGCCTGATTATCGGCAATGCCGAAGCCCTGCCTGCCAGCCTGTTCGACGCCAGTGTGAGCTATGTGGCACTGGGCCATTTGCACAAGCCGCAGCAGGTCAACGGCGAGGAGCGCATCCGCTACAGCGGCTCGCCCATTCCCTTGTCTTTTTCCGAAATCGGCTACAAACACCAGATTCTCGATGTGACGTTCCAAGGCCAACGCCTGGTGGGTGTCGAGCCGCGCCTGATCCCACGCTCGGTCAACCTGCAACGCCTGGACGCCGCGCCACTGGCGGATATCCTCGCGCAGCTGGCCGACCTGCCCGACATCGACCTGCTCGCCGAAACCCAGCGCCACCCCTGGCTGGAAGTGCGTGTGCGCCTCGACGAGCCGCAACCGGACCTGCGCCAGCAAATCGAAACCGCCCTGCAAGGCAAGGCCGTGCGCCTGGTGCGCATCGCCGCCGAATACGCCGGCAAACGCGGCAGCGACGACACCGACGACGAGCGCCTGGTCGAACTGGACCAGCTCACGCCCCAGGAACTGTTCAGCCGCGCCTGGCAGGACAACTACGGCAGTGAGGTGGATGAACAGACCTTGAAGGACTTCGCCGTGCTGCTCCAGGAAGTGCAACAGGAGGGCGAACAGCCATGAAGATCCTCGCCATCCGCCTGAAAAACCTCGCCTCACTGGCCGGCCCGTTTGAAATCGACTTTACCGCCGAGCCCCTGGCCAGTGCCGGGTTGTTTGCAATTACCGGCCCCACCGGCGCGGGTAAAAGTACCCTGCTGGATGCCTTGTGCCTGGCCCTGTTTGGCGCCGTGCCGCGCCTGGGCGATACCGGCCAGGCGAAGATGCCGGATGCCGACAGCGATATCTCCATCGGCGACCCGCGCACCCTGATCCGCCGCGGCACCGGCGGCGGGTATGCCGAGGTGGATTTTGTCGGCGTCAACGGCCGCCGCTACCGCGCGCGCTGGGAAGCCAACCGCGCCCGCGACAAGGCCAGCGGCAAGTTGCAAAACAGCCGCCAAAGCCTGATCGACCTGGACAGCGACCAACTGCTGGCCAGCCAGAAAACCGAATACAAAACCCAGCTGGAACTGGCCCTGGGCTTGAACTTCGAGCAGTTCACCCGTGCCGTATTGCTGGCGCAAAGTGAGTTCAGCGCGTTCCTCAAAGCCAACGACAATGAGCGCAGCGAACTGCTGGAAAAGCTCACCGACACCGCGCTGTACACCCAGCTCGGCCGCCGCGCCTTCGACAAGGCCAAGGATGCCCGGGACGCGCATAAACAGCTGCAAGACCAGGCCACCGGCCTGGTGCCGCTGGCGCCTGAGGCCCGCGCCGAACTCGACCAGCAATTGGCCGAGGCGCAGCTGCACCTCAAGACCCAACAGGCTCAACTCAAGCAGTTGGAATTGCAGCACACCTGGCTCAAGGAGCTGCGTGAGTGGCAGGAGCGCCAGCTCAGTGCCACCGAACAGTTGCAACAAGCCCAACAGGTCTGGGACAGCCAAGCCCCACAACGTCAGGACCTGAGCCGCCTGGAGCAGTTAGCACCACAACGCCATCAGTTCGCGCGCCTGGCTGAACTCGACACCCTGCTGACGCCGCTGGCGGTGCAGATTCAACAGCACCTCGAGCAGCAAACCACGTTGCAAACGCGCCAGGAGCAGGCGCAACAGCAGCAGGCCGCCGCCCAGGTCGCCTTGGCTGACGCCTTGAAACACCAGGCCGACGCCGTGCCATTGCTGCGCCAGGCGTTCGAACAGCAGAGCACCCTCGCCCACCTGAGCAAAGACCTGGCCAAACGCAACGACGACAAGCAGCAACAGGACACCGCCTGCGCCGAAGGGCAATCGTTGCTCAATGGCTTGCTGGAGAAGCAGGCCCAGGTTACCGGGCGCCTGCAACGCCTGGCCGCTGAACTTGAGCGCAGCGCCGCGTTGGCACCGCTCAGCGACGCCTGGGCCGCCTACCGCGACCGCCTGCAGCAACTGATGCAGATCGGCAACCGCCTGAACAAGGGCCAGGCCGAACTGCCGCAGCTTGAACACAAAGCCACCACCGCGGCCGAAAAATTCACCCAGCAACGCGAGGCGTTGGACCTGCTGTACCAGGAAGCCGGTGCCGAACCGCACGCCGTGGCCGAACAAATCCAACTGCTCGCCGGCCTCTTGCAAGACAACCGCAAGCAGCAACGCGCCTTTGAAGACCTCACCCGTTTGTGGGACAGCCAACAGCAGCTGGATCTACACAGCGCCGCGCTGACGCAAAAACTCGCAGACGCGCAGCAACAGCGCGAGCAGCTGAACCAGACCGGCCTGCAAACCAAGGCCGACCTCACCGTGGCCGAACAAACCCTGTCGGTCACCAAGCAACTGCTGGAACGCCAGCGCCTGGCGCGCAGTGCCAGTGTCGAGGAGTTGCGCGAGCAGCTACAGGACGACCAGCCGTGCCCGGTGTGCGGCAGCCATGAGCATCCGTACCATCAGCCCGAAGCCTTGCTGCAAAGCCTTGGCCGCCATGATGAAAATGAAGAAGCCACGGCGCAGAAGGCCGTCGACACCCTCAAGGAAAAACTCACCGAACTGCGTGGCGTAGTGGGCGGCTTGATTGCCCAGCAAAAGGAGTACCTGCTCCAGCAGGAGCAGTTGGCGGCGCAACAGCAGAGCCTGACGCCGAGCCTGCAAGCGCACCCGTTGTCCGCCTCGCTGTTCAACCAGGACGCCGCCAAACGCAGCGCCTGGCTGGGCCAGCAGCTGAGTCAGCTGACGCAGAACATTGCCCAGGATGAGCAACGCCAAAGCGCCCTGCTCAACCTGCAACAAAATGCCGGGCGTTTGCAGCAACAACTGCAAGCGGCCCAGGATGCCAGCCAGCAAGCCCGCCAGTTGCTGGTGGACCAGCAGCGCGAACTGTCCAATGACCGTGAGCGCCTGGACGAAGAACTGCATGCCTTCGCCGGCCTGCTACCGGCCGACACCCTCGAGGGTTTGCGCCGTGAACCGGCAGCGACCTTTATGCAACTGGACCAGCACGTCAGCCAGCGCCTGGAACAGTTGGGCCATCAGCGCGATGAGTTGGCCGAACAGCAAGAGCGCCAGCAGGCCATCGAGAAAGAACAGACCCATCAGCAGCATCGCCAGCAGCAGCTGGAAGCCTTGCAGCAGCAAGTCAGCGAGCTGACCACGCAGCAACAGGCCGCCCAGGCACAGCTCAGCGCATTGCTGGGCGAGCACGCCACTGCCGAACAGTGGCAACAGCAGCTGGATCAGGCCGTGGCGCAATCACGCCGCAGCGACAGCGACGCCAGCCAACAGCTGCAAGACAGCCGCGATGCTCTGATCCAATTGGCCGCCGACCTCAAGGCCTTGCAGGAACGCCAACAGGCGCTGACTGCCGAGCAACACACCCTCGCCGCGCGCCTGGGTGAATGGCGCGCGCTTCATCCAGAACTCGATAACGACGGGCTGACGCGTTTGCTGGCCTTTGATGACAGCCAGGTCAGCGCCTTGCGCCAGCAGTTGCAACACAGCGAAAAAGCCGTGGAGCAAGCCAAGGTGTTGCTGCAAGAGCGCGAACAGCGCCTGGCCGAACACCAGGCCTTGCACAATGGCAACCTGGACGCCGAACAGCTGGACAGCAGTCTCGCCGCGCTGAATCAGCAACTGGCCGAGGGCGACAGCCGCTGCGCCGAATTGCGTGCGCGTCAGTCTGAAGACCAACGTCGCCAGGACGCCAACCATGTCCTGGGCGAGCATATCGCCAAGGCCTATGACGAGTGGCAGCGCTGGGCACGCCTGAATGCGCTGATTGGCTCGGCCACCGGCGACACGTTCCGCAAGATCGCCCAGGCCTACAACCTCGACCTGCTGGTGCACCACGCCAACGTGCAACTGCGCCAACTGGTGCGCCGCTATCGCCTCAAGCGCGGCGGCAGCATGTTGGGGCTGTTGGTGATGGACACGGAGATGGGCGACGAATTGCGCTCGGTGCATTCGCTGTCGGGTGGTGAGACGTTCCTGGTGTCGCTGGCGCTGGCGTTGGGGCTGGCGTCGATGGCGTCGAGCACCTTGAAGATCGAGTCGCTGTTTATCGACGAAGGTTTTGGCAGCCTCGACCCCGAGTCGCTGCAATTGGCAATGGACGCGCTGGACGGTTTGCAGGCCCAGGGCCGCAAGGTGGCGGTGATCTCCCACGTGCAGGAAATGCATGAGCGCATCCCGGTGCAGATCCAGGTCAAGCGCCAGGGCAATGGTTTGAGTACGCTGGAGGTCAAGTGAGCGAGGCGCTGCTCTATTCGTTTCGGCGCTGCCCGTACGCGATGCGGGCGCGCCTGGCCTTGCGTTACTCGGGCGTGCCCGTGCACATCATCGAAGTGAGCCTCAAGGCCAAGCCGGCCGAGATGCTCGCGCTGTCGCCCAAGGGCACGGTGCCGGTGCTTTGCGTGAACGGCCGGGTGATCGAGGAAAGCCTGGAGATCATGCAATGGGCGCTGGCGCAGCACGACCCTGATAACTGGTTGCTACAGGGCGACCCGAGGGTTCAGGCACTGATTGCTGAGAACGACCAGGTGTTCAAACATCATTTGAATCGATACAAGTACGCCGAGCGCTACCCTGAGCAGCCGATGGAACACTATCGGGCCGAGGGCGAGGTGTTTTTGCAGAAGCTGGAAGGTTTGCTGGCGGGAAATGACTACTTGCTGGCCGAGCATTTGAGCCTGGCAGATGCGGCACTGGCGCCATTTGTGCGCCAGTTTGCGCATGTGGATCGCGAGTGGTTTGCTCAGACGCCGTACAAGCGCTTGCAGCATTGGTTGCAGCGCTTTCTGGAATCGCCGCTTTTTGTGGCGGTAATGGCAAAACCCTGAGATCCACACAATCAAATGTGGGCGCTGGCTTGCCTGCGATGCCGACGACTCGGTCCAACTGATACACCGAGTTGATTTCATCGCAGGCAAGCCAGCTCCCACATTTGACCGTCGCTTGGCTCAAGCTCAGTGCTGGGCTTTGTGATCCAGTGCGGCATAGAAGTTGGCGCTTTGTTGCAGGTATTTCTGGGTGTAGGCGGTGGTGTTGGATTTTTTGCCGGAGACTTCCACGCTGGCGGCAGCTGGCAGGGCCACGGTGGCGGAAACGGCGGAAGCGGCGATGATGGAGAAGAGGTTCAAGTTCATGGCGGTAACCCTTGTGTTCGTTTGGTCAGGTGGCCGGGAAGGCCTTGGAACCAAACTTACGCCCGAGGGTTGAACCTTAGAAATGCTTTGAAACAGTAGCCGCTATCAATAGAATTAATACAAAGGGTCAGGCCCCGCACTGCGGGGCCTGTGGCTTATTGACGCACCAGGAACTTGAGGTCGCTGGGCGCATCGATCGACTGTTTCTGCACGGTTTTACCCAGCAGGCCGGTCTTGGGGTCACGCTCGACCACCACGATTTCATTGCTTTTCTGGTTGGCGATCAGCAAAAACTTGCCGCTCGGGTCCAGGCTGAACTCGCGCGGGTGGTCACCTTCAACGGAACGCCGTTGCAGTTCCTTGAGGTGCGCGGTGGCCGGGTCGACGCTGAACACCAGCATCTGGTTGGCCGTGCCGCGGTTGCTCACATACAGGAATTTGCCGTCGTTTGAGGCATGTACCGCTGCTCCGGCCTTGTCGGACACCGGCTGCCCGGCGGCAAAATCGACCAACTGGGTCTGGCTGAGTTTGCCGTCGTTGTAATCGAACACCGCGATCTGGGCGCTCATTTCGGTGGTCAGCCAGGCATGCTTGCCATCGGCGCTGAACAACAGGTGGCGCGGGCCGCTGCCCGGTGGCAATTGCACAAAGGCGGGATCGGCCGGGGTCAAGGGCAGTTCGTGGTTGGCCTTGGGGTCGTAGTGGTAGGCAAACACCTTGTCGGCGCCCAGGTCCTGCACAAACACATACTTGCCGTCCGGCGACGACACCACCGAATGTACGTGGTTGGAGGCCTGACGCTCCGGGTTCACGCGGCTGGCCGGGTGCCCGCTCAGTTGCACCGGCGCCGAGAGCTTGCCATTGGCATCAACCGGCAAAACCGCCAGGCTGCCGCCCGGATCTTCCAGCACCGAATAGTTGGCGACAAACAGGTAACGGCCATCAGCGGCCAGGCTGGAATGGGTCGGTTCGTTGCCCAGGCTTTGGACCTGGTTGATCAGGCTGAGCTGATGATTCTGCGGGTTGATGCTGTAACTGCTGACGCGGCCGACCGGGTCTTTTTGCCCTGGGCCGTTTTCGTTGACCACAAACAGGTGCTTCTGGTCTTTCGATATCGTCAGCCACGACGGGTTGGCCGCCTTGGCCGCCAGCACGGGCTTGCCACTGAACTGGCCGGTGCGGCTGTCAAATTGCAGGCGGTAAATACCTTCGCTGGTGCCGGCGGTGTAGCTGCCCACCAACAGTTCATAGGTGTCGGCCGGCGCGGCTTGCACCGACATCGCACCAACACTGCCCGCCATCAGCAGGGGCCAGAATTTACGCATTATCATCCGCTTCGTCCTCGTCGTTATTGTTGCCGGTGATGCCACTCATGCACACCAGGCGATGCTCGCCCGAGTCACCGGTAAGGGTCCAGCTTTGCAAGGTTGGATCAAACACCGCCGCGTTGACTTGCTCCAGGCTGAAACTCCAGCGCTTTTCGGCGCGACCGTCCATGCAAATGATCAACAGTTTCTGGTCATCCAGGCTGAAATCGAAGGTGTGCAGCCCATCGATTTCGACCATCTGGCAGTCTTTAAAAGCATCGAGCAAGGTAGCGGTGTCGGCAGTCATGGCAGTCAATCATTTGGGGAAAGTGCCCATGATAGCCCACGCCGTAACCTATAGGTTGGACCTGGAATTAATGTGGGAGCGGGCTTGCTCGCGAATGCGGTCGTTCAGTCTATGCATCTGGCGACTGATACACCGCATTCGCGAGCAAGCCCGCTCCCACCGGTTAACCGAGTAAAACCGTTAGACCGTTAGTGTGCAAACAGCGAATTGCCCTTCTGCCCCGCCAGCTTCTCGGGCTTGATCAGGAACCGCGCCAGTGCCGGCAACAGCCACAGCGCACCGAACATGTTCCAGAGCAGCATGAAGGTGAGCATCAGGCCCATGTCGGCCTGGAACTTGATGGCCGAGAAGATCCAGGTACACACACCGATGGCCAGGCACAAACCGGTGAACAGCACGGCCTTACCGGTGGACTTGAGCGTCTGGTAGTAGGCTTCTTGCAACGGCAGGCCGGCGCGCAGGAAGCTTTCCAGACGGCTGTAGATGTAGATGCCGTAGTCCACGCCTATCCCCACGCCCAGCGCCACCACTGGCAAGGTCGCGACCTTGACGCCGATGCCCATGAACGCCATCAGGGCGTTGCCCAGCACCGAGGTCAGCACCAGCGGCAACACGATGCACAGGGTCGCCGCCCAAGAGCGGAAGGTGATCATGCACATGGTCGCCACGCACAGGTACACCAGGATCAGGATGGTCAGCTCCGACTCCTTGATTACCTCGTTGGTGGCGGCCTCGATCCCGGCGTTACCGGCGGCGAGGATAAATTCCAGGCCGTCCCGGTTGTTTTCCTTGGCGAAGTCCTGCACCGCATGCACGGCGCGGTCGAGGGTTTCGGCCTTGTGGTCGTTGAGGAACACCAGCACCGGCGCCAGTGAGCAATTGTTGTTGTACAGGCCGTCGGCGCGGGCAATGGAGTTGTTCAGCACGTCGGGGTTGCGCGACAGGGTTTCCCATTTGAGGTTGCCCTCGTTCATGCCCTTGATCATCTGCTTGGACACGGTCACCAGCGAAATCGCCGACTGCACGCCCTCGGTGTTCTGCATCTTCCACATCAACTGGTCGATGGGCGCCATGGCTTCATAACGCGAACAGCCCTCGGCCTTGGTCTTGACCATCACCACCAGCACATCGGAGCTGGTGGAGTAGTTGCTGATGATGAAGTTGTTGTCTTTGTTGTAGCGCGAATCCGGGCGCAGTTCCGGTGCGCCCTGGTCCAGGTCGCCGATCTTGAGGTTCTGGCTGTACCAGAGGCCGCCGCCGAAGGCGACCAGCGCGAGCAGGATCGAGACGGGCGCAACCTTCGCGCTGGCGAATTTGGACAGCAGGCGCCAGAACGGGTGTTCGCGGTGCGCGTCCTTCTTGCTCCTGGCGATGGCACGCTTGCTGATGCCGACATAGGAGATCGCCACCGGCAGCAGGATCAGGTTGGTGAACACAATCACCGCCACGCCGATGGACGCGCCGATGGCCAGCTCGCGGATCACGCCGATGTCGATGATCAGCAGCGTGATAAAGCCCACGGCGTCGGCGAGGATCGCAATCATGCCGGGCAGGAATAATTGCCGGAAGGTGCGCCGCGCCGCGGTCAGTGCGTTGTCCGCCTCACTCGATTGCAGGGCGATACCGTTGATCTTCTGCACGCCGTGGGAAATACCGATGGCAAAGATCAGGAACGGCACCAGCATCGAATAGGGATCGAGGCCGAAGCCGAAAAAGTGCATCAGCCCCAATTGCCAGATCACCGCCACCAGGGTGGTACTCAACACCGCGACGGTGCTGCGCAGGCAGTTGGTGAACCACAGCAGCAGGATCAAGGTGATGACAAACGCGATGCCGAAGAACATCACCACCATCACCAGGCCGTCGATCAGGTCACCGACCTTCTTGGCAAACCCGACGATGTGGATCTTGACGTTGGGGTTCTGGGCTTCGAATTTGTCGCGGATCTTGTCTTCGAGTTCATGGGAAAACTTGCGGTAATCCAGGGCCAGCAACTTGCCTTGGTCCTGCGGGTCCGGGTAGGACTCCAACAACGGAATATCGACGATGCTCGACTTGAAATCGTTGGCCACCAGACGCCCGACCTGGCCGGACTTGAGCACGTTGTTGCGCAGTTGGTCGAGGCTTTGCGGCGAGCCGTTGTAGCTTTGCGGGATCACTTCACCGCCGGCAAAGCCCTCTTCGGTGACTTCGGTCCAGCGCACGCTGGGGCTCCACAGCGACTTGAGGCCCGAGCGGTCGACGCCGGAGATGTAGAACACCTCGTCGTTGATCTGCCGCAGGGTCTCCATGTATTCCTTCGAGAAGATGTCGCCGTCCTTGGCCTCCACCGAGATACGCACCGTGTTGCCCAGGTTCGCCAGGTCGTTACGGTGCTCCATCATCTTTTCGATGAAGGGGTGCTTGAGCGGGATCATCTTTTCAAAGCTGGTGGACGGGCGGATCAAGGTCGCCTGCCAGAACAGGAAAATACTCACCAGCAGGCAGATAACGATCACTGCCGGGCGGTTGTTGAAGATCAGGCGCTCAAGAAAGGTCGCTTTATCGTTGTGATGACTGCTCATTCTTTCCCCGCCTTCTTATTGTTTTTCGAGTTCAGCGCCGGTCGGCTGGGCAACACGAACGCCGCCCTGCCCCGCCAGAATCAAGTTGCCATTGCCCGCCGCCGTGACCGAGGACAGTGAAATGCGGTCCGGGCGGTTGAACACGCTGAAGGTCTGGCCGTCGTCGTGGCTGACCACCACGCTGCCGCCGTTGCCGACCACCACGATGGCGCCGTCATCGAGCAACGCCGCGCCCGACAAGCCAAATTCCAGGGCACCACGGGCCGCATTCAACTGGACCTGCTCCCATGTGCTGCCAAAATCGCTGGAGCGGTACAGATTGCCGCGCAGGCCATAGGCCAACAGCGTCTGCGGCTGGGCGGTGCCGATCACACCGAACAGCGAGCCTTCATACGGGCCTTCGAGTTTTTCCCAGGTCTGGCCGTCGTCGCGGGAACGAAACATGCTGCCCTGCTCGCCGACGATAAACAGCCCGGCCCCCTTGATGGAGGCGATGGCATTGAGGTGAAACTGGTCTTCGTTGTCGAGGCGATCGCTCACATCGTCCCAGGTTTTGCCGCCGTCGGTGGTTTCGATCAGCGCACCGTAGGCACCCACGGCCAGGCCATGCGCGGCGTCCTTGAACCACACATCGAGCAATGGCGCTTCGCGCTTGAGGTCCTGAAACTGCTGGGCCCAGGTGGCGCCACCGTCGGTGGTGGCGAGGATCTGCGCGTCATGGCCCACCGCCCAACCGTGTTTATCGTCGACGAAATACACCGCCGTGAGCAGTTGCCGGGTCGGCACTTTGGCTTGGGCCCAGGAACGGCCCTGGTCATCGGAATACAGGATGTGCCCGCGATCGCCGACCGCCACCAGGCGCTTGCCGGCATGCACCACATCGATCATCAGGCCCTTGGCGGCCTTGGGGGATTCAATTGCAAATACCGGCTGTGCGCCGCTGGTGTCGCCGGCTGCCAGCGCGGGTGTCGACAACACCCCAAGCAGCGAGAGCGCTGTGGCCAGCATCGCAACCTTGCGTGCGGCGCGCGGGCGGCAAACAGCCCAACCCATGACAGGCTCACTCATAGACCTTTCTCCCCATTTATTATTGTTAGGTGGTCTCGCCTTCCCGGGCTCTGAAACCTGCAATCTAGAGCGCCTGGAGGAAGCAGGGGCCATCCTATCGGGCTTTGGAATCGTCTGACAATCGGCGCTACGTTATCTTTTGTTAACTGAGGGTGTTTGGCGTTGGCCTGAATATGTCTGCATTACGCAGACTGATGCCCGTTTGATGCGCGTTCCCACGCTCCGCGTGGGAATGCGGCCTGTGACGCTCCGCGTCACGACTTCAAGAGCGAACGCAGAGCGTCCTTGGCTGCGTTCCCACGCGGAGCGTGGGAACGAGCGAGCTTAATGAATTTTTATTCTATCTATTGAATTTAGCGAATTTTTATTCCATTAATAACCTTCCTGACAACAATAATCCAAAGGACCACGGCGATGCGTGAACTCGGAATCGGCTTGATCGGCACAGGCTTCATGGGCCGCGCCCATGCGTTGGCGTTCAACAATGCCCGCGCAGTATTCGAACTGCCGGTACACCTCAAGCTGGCAGCGCTGGCCGATGCCGACACCGAACGCGCCAAGCGTTGCGCCACGGCCTGGGGCTTTGCCCAGGCCCACGGTGACTGGCAGGCGCTGGTCAATGACCCTAATGTCGATGTAGTGGCCATCACCACGCCCAATCACTTGCACTACCCCATGGCCATGGCGGCCATTGCGGCGGGCAAAGCGGTGTATTGCGAAAAACCCTTGGCGGTCAGCCTAGAGCAGGCCGACGCCATGCGCCGCGCCGCACATGCGGCCGGCGTAGTCACGCGTGTCGGTTACAACTACCAGCACAACCCGATGATTGGCCTGGCCAGGCAGATGATTATCGACGGCGAACTGGGCGAGATCATCAGCTTCCAGGGCGAATTCAGCGAAGACTTCATGGCCGACCCGGCCTCGCCCTGGTCGTGGCGCTGTGAAGTGGAACATGCCGGCGGCGCACTGGCGGATCTGGGCAGCCACTTGCTGTCGATGGCGCGTTATCTGGTGGGCGATGTGGTGAGCGTGTGTGCCGACACCCACACCGTGCATGCGCAACGCCCGGCCGTCAAAGGCGGCAGCGACCTGAAATCGATCGCGGTGGACGACCAGGTGCATGCCCTGCTGCGCTTTGCCAACGGCGCCCGTGGCACCGTGAGCAGCAGTTGGCTCAAGCAGGGCTACAAAAATCACTTGAGTTTTGAAATCAGCGGCACTCAAGGCACCTTGGCATTCGATCAGGAACGTTTGAATGAACTGCGCGTATGCCGCGCCGGTCAGGACGGTTTCCAGCGTGTGCTCGCCGGTCCCGCCCTGCCCGGCTATGCCGCATTCAGCCCTGCCGCCGGGCATCAGTTGGGATACAACGAGTTGAAGACCCTGGAAGTTCAGGAGCTGGTCATGGCGCTGGCGGGGCAAGGCGCTGCGGGTACTGACTTTGAAGCCGCGTGGGCGGTCGAGCGGCTGGCCACGGCGATTCGTCTGGCCGCCCGCGAGGAGCGCTGGGTCAACGTAGGTGAGGTCTGATCAAGGGGAGCGGCGCGCTCCCCCGTGTGCTCGATTCAGATAACGAACCGCGCGACCATCCCATTCAAATCCACCGCCAGGCGCGACAGTTCATGGCTGGCCGCGCTGGTCTGGTTGGCGCCTGCCGCCGATTGAGTCGCGAGGTCGCGGATATTGACCAGGTTGCGATCCACTTCACGGGACACCTGGGCCTGTTCTTCCGAGGCGCTGGCGATCACCAGGTTGCGCTCGTTGATCAGGCTGATCGATTCGGTGATCTGTTCCAGGGCCACACCGGCAGCGCGCGCCAGTTCCAGGGTGGTCTGGGTGCGCTGGTTGCTCTGCTGCATCGACTGCACGGCGTCGCCGGTGCCACTCTGGATGCCGGCGACCATTTTTTCAATTTCCTGGGTCGATTGCGCGGTGCGGTGCGCCAGGGCGCGGACTTCATCGGCCACCACGGCAAACCCACGCCCGGCTTCACCGGCGCGTGCGGCTTCAATCGCAGCATTAAGTGCCAGCAGGTTGGTCTGTTCGGCAATCGCGCGGATCACGTCGAGGACCTTGCCGATATCACGGCCCTGGGTCGCCAGGCCTTCAATCATCCGTGCGGTGTTTTGCACATCCTGGGTCATGGTCTGAATGGCGCCGACGGTTTCCACCACACGGTCACGCCCTTCCCGCGCCGCCTGGTTGGACTGGCTGGAAGCTTCTGAAGTAGACACCGCATTACGCGCCACTTCTTCGACGGCGGCGGTCATTTCGTTGACGGCCGTGGCGGCCTGGTCGATTTCGTTGTTCTGCTGTTGCAGGCCTTTGGAGGCTTCTTCGGTCACCGCGCTCAATTCTTCGGCGGCCGAGGCCAGTTGCGTGGCCGAGCCGGCGATGTGCTGGATGGTCTGGCGCAGGTTGGTTTGCATCGCCGACAAGGCGCCCAGCAGGCGCGCAGGCTCATCCTTGCCGGCGTCTTCGATAACGGTTGTCAGGTTACCGCCGGCAATGGTCTGGGCCACTTCCAACGCTTTGCGCAGCGGCGTGACGATGCTGCGGGTCAGCAGCCAGGCGAGCAGGACCGTCAGCACGGCGGCAGCGACTGAGAAGACAATTACGCCGGTAATCGCGCCTTGATAACTCGACCCGGCCAAGGTGTCGGCATCCCTGGCATCGGCGGCATTGATGGCGATCAGCTTGTTGAGCTGCTCACCCATCTGGTCAGTACCGTCCTTGATACGCGTGTTAATTAACGCACGCATCTCCTCGACTTTGTTTTGTTTGGACAAGGCCAGCATTTCGGCCTGTGCCTTGAGGTAGTTGTCCAGCGTACTCACAAATGCCTTGTACAACGCTGCTTCCTCCGGCCCCGCCGGCAGCGGCGCATACCCGGCCTGGGCGGTTTTTACTTTGTCGGTCAGGACGCCCATGCGGGTTTCGGCTTCCTGCAGGCCGACAGGCTCGCGGTTGACCAACACGCGAAAAGAGAGGATGCGCAAGCGCAGCACGTTTTCGGTGATGTTGCCCAGGTACGTGACGCTGGGCAGTTGCGTGGAGGTCATCTCCACCGACGACTGACGGATCTGCGTCATGCGGCTGACCGCAAACACCCCCAACACCACCACTAACAACGCAATGAATGCGAAACCGAGAAACGCGCGAGGGGCAATATTCAAATGACGTAGGGACATAGGGGTTGCTCTCAGAAGGAGTGTTTGCGAGCGTCCATGCCGCGAAACGATCAGTGGGCGTCAACGCGCCGCTCTGATCTTTGGTCACCACTGTTATGGTTGGAATGTGGGCCTATACGAGATATCGGCAGATCCTGAGGTTTTGCGCAGGGCTTTTATAAATATTTTTTTACACTTCTGAGGGCTGGCACTTTCTGGCATCCTGCGCCTCCATTTTCTGACCCGAGCCCGTACTTTGTCTGACGCTCAAGCCCCCCGCCCGCGCTATAAATCCGACCTGATCTATGGCCTGGAAGACCGCCCGCATTTCACCGCAGCGATCTTTGCCGCGCTGCAACATGTGCTTGCCAGCTTCGTCGGCATCATCACCCCGACGTTGATCGTCGGCGGCGTGCTCGGCCTGGAAAGCGAGGTGCCTTACCTGGTAAGCATGGCGCTGTTCGTGTCCGGGCTCGGCACCTTTGTGCAGGCGCGTACCTTCGGCCCGATCGGTTCCGGCCTGTTGTGCCTGCAGGGGACGAGCTTTTCGTTTATCAGCGTGATCCTCAGCGCCGGGTTCATGGTCAAGGCCCGGGGCGGCGGTACCGATGAGATCCTCTCGACGATTTTCGGCATCTGCTTTTTCGCCGCGTTTATCGAGGTGGTGCTCAGCCAGTTCATCGGCAAACTGCGCAAGCTGATCACTCCGGTGGTCACCGGCACCATCATTACCTTGATGGGTTTGTCGCTGATCAAGGTAGCGGTCACCGACATGGCCGGCGGCTTCGGGGCCAGCGACCTGGGTGCCGCGGGCAATATGGGGCTGGCCGCGCTGGTGCTGTTGACCATCGTGGTGCTCAACCGCTTCAGTAACCCGTTCGTGCGCCTGGGTTCGATCGTGATCGGCCTGACCCTGGGTTTTGTGGTGGCCTGGTGGATGGGCCGCGTCGACATGGCCGCGCTGCCCCAGGTGCCGCTGATCAGTGTGCCGGTGCCGTTCAAGTATGGTTTTTCGTTCGACTGGGTGGCGTTTATCCCGGTGGCGGTGATCTTCCTGATTTCACCGCTGGAAGCCGCCGGTGACCTGACGGCCAACTCGATGATTTCCCAGCAACCGGTCAAGGGCCCGCTGTACATCAAGCGCATCAAGTCCGGCCTGCTGGCCGACGGCCTCAACTCGGCGATGGCGGCGACGTTCAACAGCCTGCCCATGGTGACCTTCGCTCAAAACAACGGCGTGATCCAGCTGACCGGTGTGGCCAGCCGCTACGTTGCGTATTTTATCGCCGGCCTGCTGGTGCTGCTGGGGCTGTTCCCGATGATCGGCGCAGTGCTGCAACTGATGCCCAAGCCGGTATTGGGCGGCGCCACGCTGATCATGTTCGGCACCGTGGCCGTGGCCGGGATCAAGATCCTCGCCGAAGCCGGGCTGCACCGCCGCAATGTGCTGATCGTGGCGATCTCATTGGGCATGGGCCTGGGTGTGGCCGCCGTACCGGAGGTGCTGCGCGACCTGCCCAAGGCGCTGCACAACATCTTTGAATCGCCGATCACCGTGGGCGCGTTCTGTGCAATCGTGCTGAACATTTTCCTGCCCGAGGAGTTCTTAGAGCTGGAAGAGGATGAATTTGATCCGGAGTCCTCTACTCTCAAGGTCATGCAGGATCCGGACGTCACGAAATAGGAGCACCTTTGGTATGCGCAAGCTCATGGTTCTATCGCTGCTGTTGCTGACCTTGAGCGCCTGCGCGCTGTTCCCCAATCGCGACCCGGTCAATATCAGCGTGGTGGGCATCGAACCGCTGCAAAGCCAGGACCTGGAAGTGCGTTTCGCCGTAAAGTTGCGGGTACAAAACCCCAATGAAACGGCGATCGACTACAGTGGTGTGGCCCTGGACCTGGACGTCAATGGGCGCCCCTTGGCGTCCGGGGTAAGCGACCAGGCCGGCAGCATCCCACGGTTTTCCGAGAGGGTGCTGATGGTGCCGGTGAGTGTTTCGGCGTTCTCCGTGTTGCGTCAGACCTTGGGGCTGAGCCAGACCCAAAGCCTGAACAACCTGCCCTACACACTGCGCGGCAAACTGGCGGGTGGCCTGTTCGGCACCATGCGCTTTGTGGAGCGTGGCACCCTGAACCTGCCCAACACCGCAACCTGGTAATGGCCATGCAACCGACGTTGTTTACCCAAAGACTGATCCTGCGCCCGCTGACCCTGGACGATGCCGAGGACATCCAGGCGCAATTCGCGCATTGGGATGTGGTGCGTTACCTGACTGCCGAGGTGCCCTGGCCGTACCCGGCCGATGGCGCGCGCCGCTACCTGGAACAGGTAGCCTTGCCGGGCATGGCCCGTGGCGACCAATGGCATTGGTCGATCCGCCTTAAAAGTGCGCCGCAACCGATGATCGGCAATATCAACCTGACGGACGAGGAAGACGATAACCGAGGCTTCTGGCTGGGCCCGCAATGGCAAGGCCAGGGCTTTATGACCGAAGCCAGTGCGGCGGTGACGCACTACTGGTTCGAAGTGCTCAAGCGCCCGCGGATGCGCGTGCCCAAGGCTGCGCCCAATCTGGCATCGCGGCGGATCTCCGAGCGCACGGGGATGCGCTGGATCCGCACGCAGATGGGTGAGTTTGTAGAAGGCACCTTCCCACGCGACATTTGGGAGATTACCCGCCAGGAGTGGTTGGCATTCAGATCTCCCAAACAGTGAAAGTCCAATGTGGGAGCGGGCTTGCTCGCGAAGACGGTTTTTCAGCCAGTATCCAAGGTGACTGACCCACCGCTTTCGCGAGCAAGCCCGCTCCCACATTTTTACCGTGTTTAATCTGTCAGTGTGCGCACACCCGGTTTGGCGCGTTCATCCACCACCAACTCGAATATGTCGGGCCGCGCGTAATGCCCCACCACGTCATAGTCATAGCGCGCCCGCACCAGATCATCGGTGTTGATCTGCGCAGTCAGCAACCCTTCTTCCCCCACCAGTGGCCCGGCCAGGATGTCACCCATCGGCCCGACAATCACACTGCCGCCCGCGATCAACGGGCGCTCTGACGGCCAATTGGCAACCTGCGTGCCCAACGCCGCCGGCGAAGCCTGCACCTGGCAGGCGCTCACCACAAAGCAGCGGCCTTCATGGGCGATGTGGCGCATGCTCACTTGCCACATCTCGCGCTCATCCACCGTCGGCGCGCACCACACTTGCACACCTTTGGCGTACATCGCCGTGCGCAGCAGCGGCATCATGTTTTCCCAGCACACCGCGCCGCCCAAGCGCCCGACGGCAGCGTCGATCACCGGCAAGGTCGAGCCATCGCCCGTGCCCCATATAAGTCGTTCAGTGCCGGTGGGCATCAGTTTGCGGTGCTTGGCCACCAGGCCGCCGGTGGGTTCGAAATACAACACGGTGCAATACAACGTGCTGGCATTGCGCTCGATCACGCCGAGTACCAGGCTGGCACCGGTGCGCGCGGATAGCCCCGCCAGCGCCTCGGTCTCGGCGCCCGGTACATCGATGGCATTGGCAAAATAGCGCGCAAAGGCTTCACGGCCTTCCGGCAAGCGGTAGCCCAACTGCGTGCCGAAGGTTTCGCCCTTCGGATACCCGCCGAGCAATGCTTCGGGCATCACCACCAATTGCGCGCCACTGCGCACAATCGCGCCCTCGTAGGTGAGGATCTGGGCCAGGGTGTCAGCCTTGCCACCCGGCAAGGCTCCGATCTGTAACGCCGCTACGGTAGAAATGGGCATCAGGTTCTCTCCAGAGAAAGGGGGTTGCCCATTCTCCGGCGAGGGGCAATCATGAATAAAGCCCACTTCAGTGCTAAATGATATGAGCCAAATGAATATCGCCCAGGTTGACCTGAACCTGCTGAAAACCTTCGAAGCCTTGCACGACGAGTCCAGCGCCAGCCGCGCAGCCTTGCGCCTGGGCGTCACGCAATCGGCGATCAGCGCCGGCCTGCGACGTTTACGTGACGTGTACGACGACCCACTGTTTGTGCGCACCGGGCGTGGGCTGGCGCCGACCTTGCGCGCCAATCAGTTGAAACCGGTGATCAGCGAGGCGCTGGACCGTTGTCGGCAGAGCCTGGAAATGATCAACCCGGCCAACCCGAACTATCAGGGCCGCTCGGTGGTGCTGGGCTTGTCCGATGACTTCGAGATTGCCCATGGGCGGCGGCTGATGGCAGAAATTGCCCGGCGCGCGCCGAAACTGCGGGTGATCTTCCGCCAGACCCACAGCCAGATCGTGGCAGGCGCCCTGCTCGAGCGCAGCCTGGACCTGGCGATCGCCGCCGGCGGCTTTGCCGAGCGCAGGTTGAGCCGGCACGTGCTGGGCGAAGGCGACTACCGCTGCCTGGTCGACCCGCACAGCCTGGCGCCGGGGCAACACGGCATCAGCCTTGCGGAGTTCGTGGCACGCGAGCATGTGCTGGTGTCGTCGGGCGGGTTTATCGGGATTACCGATGAAGGGTTGGCGGCGCACGGGTTGAGCCGCCAGGTGTGTGCGTCCACCAGTCACTTTGCCGGGCTGCCGTTTTTGCTCAAGGGCAGCGCGGCAGTGGCGACGATTCCCGGGCATGCCGCCGAAGCGATTGCGCAGATGACCGGCTTGCGTGTGTTGCCCTGCCCACTGGCGCTGCCGCGCTACCCGGTGGAGTTGGGCTGGCGCACCCAGGCGCAGCTGGATCCGCTGTTGCTCAAAGTGCGCGAAGCGATTGTGGCCAGCTTTACTTAGCAGCGGCCATCAGTTTGTTGACTTCGCTGCGCACCATGTTGGAAAACTCCGGCGGCGACATGCCATCAAGCTCGGCACGTACCCACTCAGCCCACTTGCCTTTGCGCTTGGCACGCTCGCCGAACAAACGCGCCGCTTCGCCCTTGGCCTTGCCCAGATTGGTTTGCCACAGGTCGTAGAGGCGGGACTTTTCATCTTCCAGCTCGGCGCGTTCGGCGAGGGTTTTGTTGGCCAGATTGAAGCTCATGTTGAATTACCTGCTGCACAAATAGGTGACATCTTACACTGTAGGTCGAACCATCCTGATCCGGATTTTACCTGCAAACCGCTCACGGCAAAAAAACTGCAACTTTTAGCCAAGCCCGACACTCCATTGTTCACTGTCACATTCACTCGCAAGGAGTCACACAATGGCCCGCAAAACTGCCGCCCAAGCTGTCGAAGATCAAATCAAGGATCAAGCTTTCAGTGAACTGACGGCCTTGATCGAAGAGTCGGACAAGCTGCTCAAAAGCAGCGCTTCGCTGGTAGGCGAAGAAGGTGAGACGCTGCGCGAGCAGGTTGCAATCAAGCTCAAGCAAGCGCTGGACTCGGTGTCCAACGTGCGTGAGCGCAGCAAGCCGGTGGTGGATGCCACCGAAAACTATATCGGTGGCCACCCATGGCAGACCGTGGCGATTTCTGCAGGTTTTGGCCTGGTGGTCGGCCTGTTGCTGGGTCGTCGTAACTAAACCATCGAGATTACGCCATCGAGACCAACCCATCGAGGCTGCGTGATAAAGGCTGCGCCACTGGCGCAGCCTTTTCTTTTACCCTTCGGCCAGTGCCTGTAACTGCTTGAGCTCCTGCGCATCGATCTCGATGCCGGTTTCCTGCGACTTTACCCGCGTGCGATGGCGCCGATCCCCCGGCAACCGCCGCAACCCCGCCGCATGCATCTGCCGCACCAGTTCCTGGCTGCGCTCGGCAAAGCCTTGCCCGGCGGTTTTGCTCGGGTCGATCACGATCAGCAATTGGCCGGTCCAGGGTGTGCGCGCCCCTGGATGATCGGCCCAATTGAACTCGAATGAGAAATTGCCGCCCGTGAGTGCCGCCGCCAGCAACTCGACCATCATCGACAGCGCTGAGCCCTTGTGCCCGCCAAATGGCAGCAGTGCGCCCCCTTCAAGAATCGCTTTGGGGTCCTGGGTCGGTTGGCCCAGGCTGTCCACGCCCATGCCCGGTGGCAGGCGCTCGCCCTTGCGCGCCGCGATTTGCACGTCGCCATGGGCGATCGCGCTGGTAGCCAGGTCAAACACGATGGGCGGCCCATCGGCACGCGGCGCGGCAAAGGCAATGGGGTTGGTGCCGAACAAGGGGCGATCCGCACCGTGGGGCACCACGCAGGTCATGCTGTTGACCACGCTCAAGGCCACCAGGCCTTCTTCGGCGAAGGGCTCGACATCAGGCCATAACGCCGCAAAGTGATGAGAATTGCGAATCGCCAGTAGCGCGATCCCGGCGCTGCGCGCCTTCTCTACCAACAGCGAGCGCGCGGCGTCGAGCGCCGGTTGGGCAAACCCGTTATCGGCATCTACACGTACAAAGCCTGCGGCGACGTCCTCGACCACGGGCACAGCCTTGCCATTGACCCAGCCGCTGTTGAGCGTCGATACATACCCCGGAATGCGGAACACGCCGTGACTATGGGCGCCGTCACGTTCGGCGCTGGCGCAGTTGTGCGCAAGGATCGCCGCCACCTGCGCGGATGTGCCGTGCCGCACAAAGACCTGTTGCAGCAGCGCGACTAACTCGGTGAAGCCGATTGCGGTTGAAGCCTTGGCAACTGTCGGAGACTGCGCAGACATTTGAAGCTCCGTTTTTATGATTGCGTTTTTATGATTAGGAGAGGCAACGAATGGACATTCAAGTGCCCGATTAAACACCACGCACTGTGCCTGCTGTCAACTTGCGACGGGCCTCAATAGTTACCCCCGCCCGCCGCTCATATGGCCTTAGCCTGTCATTCCCCTGCCCTTTGGAGCAAGCCCATGACCGGCGTTACCCCGGCGTATTTTTTTGACGAATTTTTACTGCCGATTAAAAGAAACTCGCCGAGCGCACGCGAGCGTGCGCTGGGGCTGACCGTCAAAGACCTTGATTGGCTGCATACGGTGTATCAGGCCAACGATGCCGCGCGTAAGGACCCCGAACGGCAAACCTACCCCATGAGTGTCGAAAGGCTAATGATCAATGTGTCGGGCCAGGCGCCCTTTCCACTGGCCGGCGCCTTTGTGATGAGCCCCACCCCGGACGCCGGCAAAGCACTGCTTTACACGCCTTATGGCGGTATTCAGGTGTTTGACGACCCTGCCAGCCTGCTTGTCGATGTCGCCGAGCAATTGGCGGATACGGTGCAGCGTGTCCAATTGATGAGCTTTCTGTCGGTTGCGCAGCGCAACGCCTTGCCCGCCGGCACGCCGATAACGCTGACCACCACGGTTGTCGAAGGCGCCGTCATGCAAGACCAGGAGCAAGCCCTTGAGGCCTGCCAGCTGGATAACGTGCGCACCGTACTCGAGCACCTGCAAAAGACCCCGACGTTGTACGGCATGCTCGACACGCTGCTCGGCATCATGGCGCGCTCGTATTTCCCCAACCTGGATCAACGCGATACACGGGTGAATTTTTTTATCCAGGACCCGGCGGGCGGTCAGCGACGCTGGGCCAATTCCCTGCCGCTGAGCGAGGCGTTGCTGCAGTTTTATGTGAAACATGCCTGGCCCAAGGACCAGACCCGTGAGTATTTCAATCCGAAACACATCACCAGTACCTTCACCTCGGCAGAACGCGAACAAGATCAGCAGTATTGGGAAACCCTGATCAAGGAAACCTCCGGTAGCCTCTCGAAACTGCTGGACAGCCTGCTGAAAACCTATTGGAACGAAGACATCGGCAATGAAACCTCACGCCTGGAACTCTTTACCCAGGTGATGGCGGATAAATTTCGCCTGGATGTGTTGCTCAAGCGCCAGGAGCAAATCCTCAGTGCCGACGAAAGCCACACCCTTCAAGCCTTGTTCCTGCCAGACCATCACGCCCGTAATGCTCACGCCAGAAAACTGAGCGTGGAAACCGTACGCCTGCATGCGCCCTATCAGCACTACGTGGAACTGGCCAGCACACTGTTGATCAGCGAGAGCCACGCCTACCTGTACACGCAATCGCGTGGGGTGCAGGTGCTCAAGGACATGCAGGCGCTCAAAGATACGTTGTTGAGCATGCTCAAGGCCGCCGGCCACGAAGATGAGCTGCTCAATTTTCTGTCTCTGGACGAGCGCGACACGTTTACAGGCCTGGACCAGATAAACATCACCGCCCTGCCCGTTACGGGCAAGGTTTTAGGCGGCATGCTCGAAGGCATTGCGACCAAGCAAATCAGCAATATGAACCACGCACTGGACCTTTACCGGCGCAGTGATGGCCAGATCAACCTGGACGCGCTGCTCGATTGCGCCCTGGACATACGCACGATGCTCGACAGTCGCCTGGCGGCAATGGAAACCGCCGGGCGCTGGACGACGCACCTCGTTACCAGCGGCAACGACAGGCCCTCCACCGTGCAGGCCGAACACGCAAAACTACATCTCAAGCGCTTGCGCGCCGCCGAGGATGCGCTGGCCAACGAGCGCAAGCACCAGCCGACATTGCGCTCAATGGTCGCTGTCGCCTTGAATGCAGAGCTGCAATCACAGCGCCTGCCGCTCAAGGCCGAAGAGGTCTATATCAATACTTACCCAACGCATGCCCAGGAGCGTGAAGAGCGCCCGCCATTGAGGTCGGTGAGCATGGTTGACCACTTCATCGAGCGCCTGAGCGGTGAAGCACCTCCCGCTCCCCACGTCCCCACAACCGGGTTTTACAGGAAGCTCGAACCACACGTGGCCCTGAAGTTGCCCAGCATGACCTTAAGTACCTTCAATATGATCAATAACCAGGTCTTGAAGGTATTTGCCAACCACGAGATGCGCCGGCTTCCAAGGCTGTTCCTCAGCAACATGAGCAACAAACAGGCGCACTCGATGCTGCTCGGCCTGCGCAGTGAAGCCGAACTGAGGCTGTTAGGGAAAACACTGTTGTCCGGCAGCCACGCGGTGGTGGATACCCTGCTACGCACCGAGAGCCTTGTGCGCCTGACCCGACATGGCCTCAACGGCTTTCTGCCGGATGCCTACGCCTTGACCCTGAACCTCGGCACCTGCGACACCGCCCAACCCCTTGCCAATCTGTTTGTACTGACTGAGCGCGGTGGTATCGACCCGCAGCGTTCGGGGCAGGCCGTGCTCTGGACGCCGCGGCGCGGGTATGAGGTATTTGCTTCGGTGCAGGCCTTGCACAAGGCGATGACCGGGCGCCTGCAGCACCCGATCAAACGCCTGGTCCTGCTGGAAAACCTGCCGATTTCGTTGCGCGCGCCCCACCAGGCATATCGGCTTGGCCCCCTGCAACGCATTGACGACAACCTGCTGGACAATCGCCTGAAAACTTACAACGACCAGGTCATGCACAGTATCGATCAGTTGCTTTCGACCCCATTGGCCGCTCGCCCCCTGCAAGACTGCATTGAAACGGCTCTGGAGCAGCCTGCCCCCACCAACCTGGCACGCGCCACGGCGGTGGCGAGTGCCATGGCCCATCAACAGGCCCTGCCGGTCTGGCTGGGCATGGCGTCGCCCAAGGAGCAGATCCATCAAGCCGAACTGCTTGAGCAATATCACAACAGCGCCCCAGACACAGAAGACTACCTGCATGGCATCACGTCGATGCGCGCACACACGCACGCGGCACTGCTGAAATTGCTTAAGGCGCGCTTCCCCGATCACACGCTGGACCCCGATAACGTGCTGATCCCGGTGCATCAGGCCCTCGACGTGCACGTCTTCAGCCTGACCGATTTTGCCTTGCGGCATTGGCCGGATCTGGATGCCGAAAACATCCGTTTACGCTCACGGACCGCCACCGCCCTGCCAGCTGCACTCGATGCCAGCGCCGTGGTGCAAATGGTCCGCCAGCTGGACCTGAAAACGGCTTACCAAAAGCTGTTGCAAACGCAGCTGGACACCAACACGGATGAGGGCCTCAAGCGCCGGCGTTTGTTTTGCCGACAGCTGCCCTGGCAAACGTTGCAATTTGCCCATGAGCAAAGGCTGCAGGAACGGCTGACAGCCCAAGGGCTGAGTTACGTGCAACAGGTGTTTGACATGCCCGACGCCCTGGCCCGAGCTGAGCTGGACAGTGCAGCGGCCACGCTTCGACCTTTGGAGTTGATTGCAACCGAAGGCGCCACGCCCGCCAGGGTGCCGGGCGTTTACCTGATAGGTCCAACGACCGGCAACGCTGGCCCGTTGGTGATGTATGCACCTTATAGCGACAACCATGCCCTCAAGGAGTACACGAACGAGCAAGCCTTGCTGGATGAATTGGGCAGGCCGGGAGCGCTTCAGGAGTGGATCATCCTGCACCTGGAGGCGCCGCATCAAGCTACCTACCGCAATCTACTGCAAGACAACCGTCATCGCCCCGTCGATATCCGCACAGCCTTTAACGCCGTCACCGGCAATGCCCTTCACTTCTTGTTCAATGACAACACCCTGCTATTGCTCAAGATGCTGGCCGGGCAGTTCGAGGAAGGCGCCAAATCACTCTGGGACCGAATCAGGGTTCTTTTGGGCGAGGGCATCCCTACGGCTGTGCAGTTCATGGCCGGAAAACTCGCGTACCCGCTGATGGTGTGGCGCAGCTACACGCTGTTCAAGCGCTCAGCCGATGAATTGCAGTTGCACCAATGGAAGGCCGGTCTGAAGCACTTTATCAAGGGCGTGGCGCAAATGGCCGCGTTGCGCAGTGAGCTTGAGGGCACCGAAGCCGCGCCACCCACCGAAACCGAAGTGCCGGAGGCTGACCTTTCAGATGAGACTTTGCCTGCCGCCACGAGCCTGGCTGCCCTGGATATCACCGCGCCCTCGCGCACTCGTTTGCAGGCTTTCGAAGAGCATGATGTCGCGCTGAAGGACTTGCAGCGAAGTACTTTCAGCCATGTTTACACGGACAAGACGACCTTGAAAGACTATGTGCCGCTGGCAGGCAAGGTGTACTCAGTGAAGAAAACCCGCGATCGCTGGCGACTGGCCAAGGATGAACACGTGGGCGCCTACGTGGGCCGTAACACACAGGGCAAATGGGTGCTGGACCTCAGCCTGCACAACCCGCGGTTTGGTAAAGTCATGTCGCGCATGCAGACGCGGGCCGGCGAACGGGAGGCGATCAACATTGAGGCAACGGGCATAAGGGAAATTGCCGCACTGTCCAGCTGGAAAGCGCAGGTTATCAACGAAGCGCTGAATGTTGCGACGTATTACACCGTCACGTGCAAGCGCAACATCGTTGAGTTTGCAAAACAGCGCGCTCCCGATAGCCGAGTCGGCCGGTTTTTGGGTGAGCTGTTCGGGGTCATCCGTTTGACGCCGGGTCACGTAAGCAAAATCGAGAGAATAGTCGACCTGATATTGGATGAGTTAAGCGACCCCACCCTGACCAGTCCCGACTCCAAACGTTTTGTCAGCGGGACCAGCCGTATCAGCGCAGCGCGCCAGTACGCCTTTATCATTCCTGAAGACAGGGAGCGCAAGCTGTATCTGCTCAACCGGTTCTTCGACCCGTGTATGGATAACTACCAGAACCGCTTGAACTCCCCCTTCGACATATCGGCCCACGCCAGAGCCAGTACCCTTATCCACGAATTGACCCACTTGAAGCTCGATACCGAGGACATCGCCTACCTCGATTCGATGCGGCCTTTCCATGACCTGATCAACGCGGCCAAACCGGGCGCCCGTATCCTCAAAACAACCCTGGAGGACCTGCAAAGTACGGCGCTCTCCACCCTGACGCCCGCAACGATGTTGTTCAAGACCTGGGATGATTACTCGGCGCAATGGGAAGACTACGGGCCTGACACTGCAACGGCTCACGTGCGACAAAAAGTCCTGAACACCACCGGCACCAAGGACCTCAAGGATGCCCGCGACGTCTTCATGAGTAACGCCGACAAACGCATTGACACGATTTTGGCCAATGCCGACTCGGTGACTTACTTGATTACGCAGCTGGGCCGTGTTTTGGATACGGGGGCTTGAGCAGCCCCCGTCAGGTGCATCAGTCTTTCTGATCGCGCAAAACGTTGCCGGAAGCGCCGTCGATACGCGCTTCATACACGATGCCATCGGACTTGCGCCCTTTGACTTCCCAGTAACCATTGTCATCGGCTTCGGCGCTGTAGACCTCGACATAGCCGGCCTTGGTCTTGGCGGTTTCAATGGCCTTTTCGATGGTGATCCAGCCCGCACCCGGCTTGTCGGCCAGGGCGGCGCCGGCGCTGAGCAGCGCGGTGGTTGCACACAGGGCGGCTAAGGTTTTCTTCAACATATTCGTTCTCCATTGTGGGAATGACGGACTCGTGTCCTGTGGTTTCTGATGTTTTCAAACGAGAATAAGTTCCAATTGATGTGCAATCGCCATGACGACTGTTCTCGTCATCCGCCTCGGGAGGTTAGAATGTTGGAAATCAGGACGGTTTAATGACTCAACAGCCCCTTTCAGAAGACGAATATGACGCGATCACCGATGCCGCCGCGCATTGGTGCATGCGTCTGCACGCCAGTGATTGCACGGCGGGCGAACGTCGGGCTTTTGAACAATGGCACGACGCCCATCCGCTGCATGCCTTTGAGTATGCGGCCATGCTGGAAATCTGGGACGTGGCCGACCACCTGCCGCGCAGTGAGCCTGCTGCGGTGGTGCTGCCGTTCAAACCGCGCAGCCGCTTGCGCACTTACGCGGTGGCCGCCGCGATATGCCTCGCCGCCCTGCCGCTGGCCGCCTTTACCGGCTGGGAAGCGGGCTGGTTGCCCAGCGCCTATGAGCATTTCGAAGCCGGCACTGGCTTGCGCAAGGTCACCCTCGGCGACGGCAGCCAGGTTGAATTGAACCTGGGCACCGAACTGGTCTACAGCCGTTACAAGGACCAGCGCCGCGTGACCTTGAACAAGGGCGAAGCGTTTTTCAAGGTCAGCCATGACAGCCTTCACCCGTTTATCGTCAAGGCGGGCGAAGGCCAGGTTCGGGTCACCGGCACTCAGTTCAACGTCTGGAAATACGAAGACCAGGTGCGGGTGATGTTGCTGGAAGGCTCGGTGCAGATTTCCAGCGACAAGGAGCACGCCAGCGTGCCCCTGACCCCAGGCATGCAGGCCAGTTACAACCTGGGCGACGCCACCCCGCGAGTCGCTGCGATTAACCCCAATGACTCGGCCCTGGCCTGGCGCCAGGGCAAACTGGTACTCGACAACCTGGCATTGACCGACGCGTTGCCGCTGATCAACCGCTACCTGAGCAAACCGGTGATGCTGGCAGATGCCAGCACCGGCGCGATTCGCATCGGCGGCATCTACAACATCAACGAGGTCAACAACCTCGTGCCTTCCCTGCCCAAGGTGCTGCCGGTCTACCTGACCCAGAACCAGGACGGCAACCCGGTACTCAATTCCATCCCGCGTAAAACGCCCAAGGGCTGAGCCTGCCTGCAACAGCAGGTTCGCTCGCGCTCAATGTGTCCATTTTTGAAACACCGCCCTCGCCTGAATCGCCCGCCGGGTGCGCATTCATGAGTTTGTCATGCGCAGTGTTTCATCGCTGAGACAGCCTTGAGGCGGGGCCGGGCATGTCCCTTGATGGCGGCACTGTTTCAACCATGAAACAGTATCGCCAGCACTTTGCCTCGATTTAACTTCAACCCTCTGAATACAAACAATAAATAAAAAGCGGCACGGGTTCTGCTCTGTTCCTGACAACGCTGTTTAGGGTCAGCGTTAAGAATAAGGAACACTGCCATGGACACACACAATCCAGGCTCACTGAGCCTCCTGCTGATCGGCTGTGCACTGAGTGCCAGCGTGAGCGCTCCGGTGTTCGCGGCAGGTGATGGCGTGATCGTGGTTGAACGCCAGGTTCAACCTTATGCAATAGGTCGCCCACGCGGCGTCGACCCTTACCCCACCACGGTGAATGCCAACCCGTCGGCTCAAGTCAACCGCGCCATGAACAATGAGCTCAGCGACAACGACATCGCCGGTATCAGCAGTGGCTTAAGCATTACTCGCAGCATCATGCCCAATGGCGGCGTTCCCGGGCTGAACAATCTCGGTGGCGCCAACAACCTCGGCGCAGCGGGTGCAGCCGGCCACGGCAGCAGCGGCAGCAGCATCGCCGGCACGGTCAACGGCGCGATCTCCAGCGGCCTCGCGCCGCTGAACAACATCAGCGGCATGGTCGGGGGGGCAATGAAATGAACCACTCCTGGATGTTGCTTGCAGCGTTCGGTTGCACCGCGGCGATGGCCGACAGCAACAACGCAACCCTTGAGAACTCGGGCCAGCAGTACAACGGTGTAGTGACGATCAACCAGGCCGCCGGTGACCAGCAACAACTGAGCAACAACGTTGCCATCGCAGTGGGCCACAACGCCCAGGCAAACATCGCCGTCACGCAAAAAATCAGCGGCGCGCCCGCCGACCGTTCCCTGAACGCCAACGCGGCGATCCAGGGCAACTCCTTCACTAATGGCAACGGTGCACTGAGTGTCAACCAGTCCGCCGGGGCCCAGAACCAGATGATCAATGCCGTGCGCATCAGCGTGAATGCTGGCCCGCAAAGCATCGACGACAGCGTCATGTCGCAACAGAACGTTGCGCTTGCAACCGACTCAGGGTTGACCCCTACCACTGGCAGCCGCCAGGTCGTTACCAGCGACCAGGCCTTCACCGGCAGCCGTGGAGTGGTTCAGGTCAACCAGAGCGCCGGGGTGGGGAACCGAGTGGCTAACACCCTGAACTTACGACTCAACTGATGGAGCTGAGTCCATAGCTAGACCGTACCAACACTTAACCAACTAATTAGAAGCAAGGAGATACACCATGAAAACTTCAATGGCTCTTAAACCACTGGCTTTTGCTCTGGCTGCGCTCATGGCTGTTGCTGCTCAAGCGGGCGGTTATCACGCGCCTACCACAGCTGCCGCGACCACACTGGACGGTCAAAGCAACCATGGCAACGTGGTGCTCAATGACAAAACCAAAAACAACGCCTCGGCTAATGACTCCTACAACAACATCAGTGGCGTGGCCAACGGCAACGTGCTGAGCGGCGACAACAACCAAGGCAAAAACGACGTTGCCATCGTTTCCGGGGATGCGGATTTCGTGTTCGCCACCACCGGCACCGCTCAATCGAACACCGGTAACTTTGTGGCCAACAGCGGCACTAAAAACAACGCGTCCCTTAACGACAGCGGCAACCACGCTTCAGGCGTGATTCAGTTGAACGCCGCATCGGGCACCTCCAACCAAGGCAGCAACAGCGTTGCAATTGCTTCGGGGAATGGCGACAGCGGTGCTGCTGCCGTCACTGGCGTGCAGGATGTGTCGGGCAACCTGACCCTCAACCTGGCCAGCGGCCACGGCTGGGGCAGCACCAAACCGGTGGTCAACAACGCCAGCGTGAACAACTCGATGAACTACAGCTCCGGGGTCTCGAACTCCAACGTTCTGTCGGGCAGCAACAACCAGGGTCAGAACAACGTAGCAATCACTCGCTTCTGATCCAGATCGGGCCTTGGCAACAAGGCCCTTTTTATTTCCAGAGTCCAGCAGGTCATACGATCATGCGCCTCACAGCTGCCCTCCTCTTGTTCGCACTCACCGGCCCAACCTGGGCGGCGCAAATGGCCGTTGTCATGCCTAACGGTGCAGTGGTCTACAAGAAGGTCGAAAGCATCCGCGAGCGCAAATTCGCCAACCTGGTGGAACAGAAAACCGATTTCAGCTGCGGCGCCGCCGCGCTGGCGACCATCCTGCGCCAAGCCTATTGGATGGACGTGGATGAAGACCACGTGATCAAGGGCATGCTGGTCAACGCCAACCAGGACCTGGTGCGCACCCAAGGCTTCTCGATGCTCGACATGAAGCGCTACCTGGAAAGCATCCACATGCGCGCCAAGGGCTACCGGATTACGCCTGAAGTGCTGGTCACCGTGAAAGTGCCGGTGGTGGTGCTGCTGGACATTCGCGGCTACAAGCACTTCGTGGTGCTGCAACGGGCCGACAACGACTGGGTGTATATCGGCGACCCCGTACTGGGCAACAAGCGCTATGCCAAGGACGATTTCGTCAAGGGCTGGAACGGCATCGTGTTCGCGGTGATTGGTGAGGGTTACGACAAGGCCAACGCCTTGCTCACACCCCGCGCGCCGCTGACGGCCAAGAACCAGTTCAACGAGTTCAGCCCGGTACGCGACAGTGAATTGATGGACTTCGGTTTTATCCAGAGCGACTTCTTCTAGAAGCGCAATAAGGAGCAGGACGCTCCAGGAGCAAACGATGAACACTCGACGCTGGCTGACGGTGATATGCCTGGCAGCCGCAGCACCTGCCTATGCTTCTTCGGCATTCAAGCCGATCGAGCTCAAGGACGCGGAAATGGCCGAGTTGCGCGGGCGCTATGTGATGCCCGGGCGGATTATCAGCTTTGGCATTGTGATGAGCAGCACCTGGACCAATGCCGCCGGTGCGAGCGTGACCGGCAGCGCCAACATGCAAGTCAACGCCTCCACCGTCACGCCACAGTTTTACGTGCAAATCACCGGTAACGACGGCACCGGGGTGATCAAACAGCCTGACGGCAAGGGCACCGTCGTCGGCGGCGCCGGCCTCGGCACTGGCCAGGGTGTGACGCAAAGCGTGCGCGCAGCGGGCGATGGCAACACGGCCAACAACGGCGTGGATATCAACGTGACGAAAAACGGCCTGGCACCGGCCAATTACGTGCAGTCGGGCCAGGCACTGATTGCCGGCCAGCCGATCACGGGTGGTACTGCCGCCGGCCAGGTCACGGTCACGGCTAAAAACGGCGGACTGCAAATGGCCCTCCAGGCCAATAACAATCAAGGCAATGTGGTGCAGCAAATCGGTGCCGGCAATGTGCTGCAAGGCACGGTTATTCAAGGCAACAGCAACTTCGTGAACAACATGACCCAACTTAATGTGGTCATGGGCAACAACGGTTTGAACAACATCACGCAGAACCTCAACCTGGATCAACTCAAAGGCCTACGCCCCTCCGGTTATTGAACTACGCTGAGCCTCGACACTTACGCATTAGAAAGGGACGGCTTATTTCATGCATCGATCTTTATCGTTACGTGCCGTGATTTGTTTGAGTACACTCCTGCCCGCGTCGGTGCTGTACGCCGCGCCGGATGCCGATATCGAAACACTGAAACAGGAACTGCTGGAGCTCAAGCAACGTTATGAAGTGCAGCAAAAAGCACTGGCCGTCTTGGAGCAACGTGTAAGGCAAGTCGAAGATCAGCCCGCAACACCAACGCCCAAACGCCTGGCCAAATCCCCTGCCGACTTCCAAAAAGGCGGTACGGCGGTGGCCGGCGTGGGCGCAGCAGCTGCATCCGGTGGCGCGGCGGGCAGCAGTTCCTACGGGCAAAGCCTGAAGGACGATTCCGCCCCAGCACAAAGTGTGAGCAACTTGTACAACGAGGCCAGTGGCTTTTTTGGCAATGGCAAGTTCAGCTTTGAAACCGGGCTCACCTATGCCCGCTACGACGCGCGGCAATTGTCCCTCAACGGCTTTCTGGCGCTGGACTCGATCTTCCTCGGCAATATCAACCTGGACCGGATCAAGTCGGACAGCTGGACCCTGGACCTCACCGGCCGCTACAACCTGGACAACCGTTGGCAGTTCGACCTGAACGTGCCGGTGGTGTATCGCGAAGCAACGTACCAATCCGGTGGTGCCGGCGGCGATGCCAAGAATACGTCGGAAGCCTCCGTCAGCCGCGACCCGACCATTGGTGATGTCAACTTCGGCATCGCCTACAAGTTCCTCGATGAGAGCGCCAGCCTGCCGGATGCGGTGGTGTCGCTGCGGGTCAAGGCACCCACCGGCAAGGAACCCTACGGCATCAAGCTGATCGAGCAAGCCAGCAACAACAACCTCGCCGTGCCGGAAAGCCTGCCGACCGGTAATGGGGTGTGGTCGGTAACGCCAGGTATTTCCCTGGTCAAGACCTTCGACCCGGCGGTGCTGTTCGGCTCGCTCTCCTACACCCACAACTTCGAAGACTCGTTCAGCGATATCAGCCCCAACCTCAATCAGAAGATCCCTGGCAAAGTCAGCCTGGGTGACAGCTTCCAGCTTGGTGTCGGGGTGGCCTTCGCGCTCAACGAGAAGATGAGTATGTCGTTCTCGGTGTCCGATCTGGTGCAACGCAAAAGCAAGGTCAAGCAGAGCGGCCAGGACTGGCAATCGGTGGTATCCAGCGATGCCAACGCCGGGTATTTCAACGTGGGTATGACGATTGCGGCGTCGGATAACCTGACGATCGTGCCGAACCTGTCGATTGGGATGACGGATGATGCGCCGGACTTTACGTTCAGCTTGAAATTCCCGTATTACTTTTAGTGGTATGGGGACGCGGAGCGTCCCTGGAGGCATTACCACGCGGAGCGTGGGAACGATCAGCC
Organism: Pseudomonas sp. 58 R 3; assembly: GCF_900006605.1. NCBI lineage: Bacteria > Pseudomonadati > Pseudomonadota > Gammaproteobacteria > Pseudomonadales > Pseudomonadaceae > Pseudomonas > Pseudomonas sp. 58 R 3. The sequence continues at coordinate 33,374 of NZ_CVTT01000068.1, forward strand.
CCGCAACGATAAGGGTCGTTGCGGGGCTTTTCGGTTTACCCGCCCTAGCGGATCTGGTGTTTGTGCAGCAACCGGTAGAAGGTCGGCCGGGACACGCCCAGCACGCGGGCCGCGATACTCAGGTTATCGCTGTGCCGGTTGAGCACATCGCACAACGCCTGGCGTTCGGCGCGGTGCTTGTAATCTTCCAGTGTAGCCATTGGCGGCGCAATTGCCTGCTGCCCCTGCAACCCCAGGTCACCGGCTTCGATCTGGCGCCCTTCTGCCAGCACCAGGCCTCGTCGCACGCGGTTCGCCAATTCGCGCACATTGCCCGGCCACGGGTGTTGGCCCAGGGCAACCAGTGCATCCTCGCTGAAGCTGCGCGGCCTGCGCCCGGTTTCCTGGCTGTAGAAGCGCGAGAAATGGTTGGCCAGCATCGCCACGTCGCCATGCCGCTCGCGCAGTGGCGCGGTGATCACCTGCAGGACATTCAGCCGGTAATACAAGTCTTCGCGAAACGTGCCCTTCTCAACCGCCGCTTCAAGGTCAACGTGTGTCGCCGCCAGCACCCGCACATCCACCGGGATGGGCTGGCTACCACCGACGCGCTCGATCTGCTTTTCCTGCAGGAAGCGCAGCAAGTTGGCTTGCAGTTCCATCGGCAGATCGCCAATCTCATCGAGAAACAGCGTGCCACCGTGGGCCGCCTCGATACGCCCGACCTTGCGCTGGTGAGCGCCGGTGAAGGCGCCTTTTTCATGGCCGAACAGCTCGGACTGGATCAGGTGCTCGGGAATGGCGCCACAGTTGATCGCGACAAAGGGCTTGGCATGACGCTGGGATTGGCGATGCAGGGTCTTGGCCACCAGCTCTTTGCCGGTGCCGCTGTCGCCGCGAATCAGCACCGGCGACTCTGTAGGGGCCAGCTTGGCGAGCAATTTACGCAGTTCACGAATGGGCCGGCTGTCGCCCAGCAGTTCATGTTCCTGCGCGTCGATCAGCGCATGGCCTTTGCCGCGCAAACGCGCCATGCCGAATGCACGGCCCAGGGTTACCTGCACGCGAGCCACATCAAACGGCAACGTGTGGAAGTCAAAAAACCATTCGCAGACAAAATCACCGACATTTTGCAGGCGTAAAACGTCCTGGCTGAGCACGGCAATCCATTCGGTGCCGCTGCGGCTGATCAACTCCTTCACCGCCTCGGGGCGCTCCAGATGATAAGGCTGCAGGCGCAACAAGCCCACATCACACGATCTGTCGCCCACGGCGCCGAGCGCGCAGCTGTCCACTTCCCACCCTGCACCGTGCAGCCCAGGCAATAGCTGGTGGCAGTCGTCGCACGGGTCGACTACGAGCAAGCGTCGTTGGACAGGTGTAACAACCATGACTATTCCTTGGCGCCAAATTATTAAAGTTATTTATAAACAACGGTTTGTGCAGCCTGTCGCTCACACTAGCAAGTTATTGACGCAGCCTTTGTATCGTTTCGCTATAAGTCTGGGCACAAAGCCACCTCGGCGTCGCTGCGGACAAAAAAATCCGCAACCACCCGCACACTCAATGCGCTTTCAAAACAGCCGCTTACATGACGCCAATCACCAAAAGTTGAAATTTCTTGCTCTAAGATGTGACCCGTACCCTGCCATCGTGCATCAGTACAAGTAACTCACCGTCTGGCTCGCCCAACCGACGGGACTTAACTGACTGGGCATTTAGAGAGAAGACCCACATGAACGCCCCGCTGCGCATCAACGAAGCTCTTTTGATTGCAGACCGTGCCTTCCAGCCCTTTCAGTGCGTGGCCTGGCACGATGGCAATGGCGCCCTGAGCCTGAGCGTCATCGACCGTACCAACACCCGTATCGGCAGCAAACAGCTGTCTTCGAGTACCTACACCGATCCGGCTCAACTGGAAGATTTGTTGTTGCAGGCGCGCGCCGAACTCGACAAAGATGGCCATCAGTTGTTGTCGTGGGCCATGCCCAAGTAAAACGCGGCAGTAACTTCCGATCATTGCCTGACAATGATCGGAAGTTGAGCATCACAACTTAAGCGACTTATCGCGGCGCAAGAATAAAGCGCTCGATCGCTTCGGCTGCGCCGTCCTCGACATTGCTGCCGGTGACCACACTGGCTTGGCGCTTGACGGTTTCTTCCGCCTGCCCCATCGCGATCGACAAACCCGCCACGGCAAACATCGCCGGATCATTGCCGCCATCACCGATAGCCGCCGTTTGCTGCATCGGCACGCCGAGGTGCGCAGCCAGGGTTTTCAAGGCCTCGCCCTTGTTGGCGAGCATGGCCGTGACGTCCAGGTACACCGGCTGCGACCGCGATACCTGTGCGAGCCCTTGCACCTTGGGCTGCAACTGCGCTTCCAGCTCGATCAACAACTGCGTGTTGTTGCTCGCCGCGACAATCTTGTCGACCCGGTCCAGGTACGGCTCAAAACTCTCCACCACCACTGGCCCGTAGCCCAGGCCATCGGCTTCGCGCTGCATCATCGGCCCAGGCGGGTCACGGCGCAGCCAATCGCCATCGGCGAACACCCAGACTTCCACGTCCGGCTCGGCCGAAAACAGCGCCAGGGCCACCAGCGCGGCTTCTGCCGGCAGGTGATGAGCAACCAGGATGCTGCCATCCGGGTTGATCAACGTACCGCCATTAAAACCTGCGACCGGCACATCAATACCGAACGTTTCGATAAGGTGCAGCATGGCTTTGGGCGGGCGCCCGCTGGCCAGGCTGAAAAACACCCCGGCGTCACGCAACGCCCGGACCGTATCGGCGGTGCGCTGACTAAGACTGTGGTCAGGATGCAACAAGGTCCCGTCTACATCACTGAGCACCAACTGGATGGGATGAATCGCTGCATCACTCATCCGAGGCTATGCCAGCTGCGGCCATCGCGGGCCAGCAATTCGTCGGCGGCCGCCGGGCCGTCTTCACCGGCCTTGTAGGTCTGGATCGCGTCATCCTGCTTCCAGGCATCCAGGAACGGCTGCACCGCACGCCAGCCGTTTTCAATGTTGTCGGCGCGCTGGAACAAGGTCTGGTCACCGGTCATGCAGTCGTAGATCAGGGTTTCATACCCGGTCGACGGCTGCATTTCGAAGAAGTCCTTGTAGTCGAAACCCAATTCGATATTGGCCATTTCCAGGGCCGGCCCGGGCTTTTTGGCCAACAGGTCGAACCACATGCCTTCGTTCGGCTGGATCTGGATTTTAAGGTAAGTAGGCTTGAGCTCATCCACGTCCGTGTCGCGAAACTGCGCATACGGCGCGTGCTTGAAGCAGATCACGATTTCGGTGTCGCGAATGCTCATGCGCTTGCCAGTACGCAGGTAGAACGGCACGCCGACCCAACGCCAGTTGTCGATCATCACCTTGAGGGCGACAAACGTCTCGGTGCTGCTGTCGGGCGCAACGTTGGCTTCTTCACGATAACCGGGCAACGACTTGCCGCCGATTTCGCCAGCGCTGTACTGGCCGCGTACCGAGTTGGCGCGCGCATCTTCCAACGACCACGGGCGGATAGCCCCCACGACCTTGGCCTTTTCACCGCGCACCGCATCAGCGCCAAACGCCGCCGGCGGCTCCATGGCTACCATCGCCAGGAGCTGGAACAGGTGGTTGGGGACCATGTCGCGCAGGGTGCCGGTTTTCTCGAAGAAATTACCCCGCGTCTCGACACCGACGGTTTCCGCCGCAGTGATTTGCACGTGGTCGATGTAATGGTTGTTCCAGAACGCTTCGAACAGCACGTTGGAGAAACGGCTGATCAGGATGTTCTGCACCGTCTCCTTGCCCAGGTAATGGTCGATGCGATAGATCTGCTTCTCGCTCATCACCTTGAGCAGGCACGCGTTCAGCGCTTCGGCGGTGGCAAGGTCCGACCCGAACGGTTTCTCGATCACCACACGACGGAAACCGTCATCGGTTTCGTTAAGCAAACCGGCACTGCCCAGGCGCTGCGCCACTTCACCGAAGAAGCGCGGTGCCGTGGCCAGATAGAACACCGCGTTACCGGTGCCGCTGTCGGCGATCTTCTTGCCGATGTCGGCGTAGGTGCTTTCGTCGAGGAAATCACCCTCTACGTAGCTGATGCCTTTGGCCAACTGCGCCCACAGCTCGGGGTCCAGGGCGTTTTCGGCATTGCCCCGGACTTTGCTGGCGGCCTCGGTGCGGATGAAGTCCTCAAGTTTCTTGGCGAAATCGGCATCACTGATGGCGTTGTGGTCAACGCCGACAATACGCAGGCCGTCGCCCAGCAGCCCGTCACGACTCAGGTTGTACAGCGCCGGCATGAGCAGGCGCTTGACCAAGTCGCCATGGGCGCCAAACAGAAACAAGGTAGTGGGTGGAGCGGGTTCGGCCTTGGGTTTCTTGCCGTTAGCGGTCATTTTTTGGAAGTCTCCACATGGCCACCAAAGCCGAAGCGCATGGCAGACAGCATTTTGTCACCGTAGGTGCTCTGCTGACGGGAACGGAAGCGGGCGAACAACGAGGTGGACAGCACCGGTACCGGCACGGCCTGCTCCATGGCGGCTTCGATGGTCCAGCGGCCTTCGCCACTGTCGGCCACGGAGCCGGAGTAACCGTCCAGTTTCGGGTCGGTGGCCAATGCGTCGGCGGTCAGGTCCAGCAACCAGGACGAGACCACGCTGCCACGGCGCCAGACTTCGGCAATATCGGCAACATTGAGATCGAAGCGCTCGTGCTCCGGCAGGTTCTCCGAGTTTTTGGTCTTGAGGATGTCGAAGCCTTCAGCAAAGGCCTGCATCATTCCGTACTCGATGCCGTTGTGGATCATCTTCACAAAGTGCCCGGAACCGGCTGGGCCTGCATGGATGTAACCGTGTTCGGCGCGGCTGTCGGCAGAGGCCGAACGGTCCTTGGTGCGCGGGATGCTGCCCAGGCCCGGTGCCAGGCTGGCGAAAATCGGGTCGAGGCGCTGCACGGTCTCGACGTCGCCGCCGATCATCATGCAGTAGCCGCGCTCCAGGCCCCAGACGCCGCCGGAGGTGCCGACGTCGACGTAGTGCAGGCCTTTTTCCGACAGAGCCTTGGCACGACGGATGTCATCTTTATACATGGTGTTGCCGCCGTCGATGATCACGTCACCGTCTTCGAGCAACTCACTGAGTGTATTGATGGTGTCTTCGGTGGGCGCGCCAGCCGGCAACATCACCCAAACAGCGCGCGGCTTTTGCAGGCCGGCTACCAGGGCCTTAAGGTCGGCGACGCCGGTGGCGCCCTCCTCGCTCAGGCCTTTGACGAATGCTTCGTTACGGTCGTATACAACGGTGGTATGCCCATTGAGCATCAGGCGCCGCGCAATGTTACCGCCCATGCGGCCTAGTCCGATAATCCCCAGTTGCATGTGCTGATGCTCCTAACTACTAAATAAATGTGTGACATAGTTTATAGCGCAATGAGGCTAATGAGGGTTAGTCCAGAGCGGATCCGTGTAGTTTCATGACAAAAAAATGCCATCGTTTCAGCATCACCGCCGAAAAAGTCACAGCGACCACCAAAAATAAAAAAGTTCCATTGACCTTAAAAAGAATTCAGAATTGCTTCCGACTGTTGCCGCGAACTTCGATTGACGCGTTCCGGCACCGCGATCTACCGGCTATTTGCGAGGTAAGCAATGAGCACAGCACAGATGACCCGACCGCCACAGACCCTCTACGTCAGCGTCCGTCGCGATGAGTTGCGCCAATTAAAAGAAGAACGCGATCAACTGCAGCAGGAGGTTCTGCGTCTGCGCGCACACCTTCAAGCGCAGGTCAATCAGGCATCCGGCACCCATCCTGCGCTTTGCTGAACCTGAGCTGAACGAAGCCTTCAGAAATAACTCACAAAGTTTTCACATCCTCCTCCCGATACTCCCGCCGAATAGGGCCACGCACACGCGGCGGCCCACTGTCGCGTGCATTCCTGCGCAGCGACTGAGCAATTATCGGGTTGGAGTACTGGATGGCGATGTTCAAACGCAGCACCAAGTCTGCGAAAGGCTTTGATTGGGCCGGTCTTGGCTGGTTGTTCCTGTTTTTCTGGTATTTCTCGGGTATTACCCAACTCCTGATCCAACTGACCGGCACCTCCGGCTTCAGTGGCTTTCGCCAAGCCTTCTTCCTGAGTGCGTTCTGGCTCGCGCCGATGCTGCTGTTCCCAAAGCGTACACGCTTGCTCGCGGGCTTGATCGGCGTGGTGCTATGGGCCTGCTCGATGGCCAGCCTGGGTTATTTCTTTATCTACCAGCAGGAATTTTCACAAAGCGTCATCTTCATTATGTTCGAGTCGAACATCTCTGAAGCGGGCGAATACGCGACCCAGTACTTCGCGTGGTGGATCGTGCTGGCGTTCATCGCCCATACCGCCGTGGCCATTTTCCTGTGGACCCGCCTGCGCCCGGTTTACCTGCCGCGTGGCCAGGCGCTGCTGGCAGCCACCGCGATTGTGCTGGCGGTGGTCGGTTACCCGCTGGTCAAGCAGATTGCGACCAACCCGACCATGGAACTGGCCATCGACGGCTTCGAAAGCCGCGTCGAACCGGCCGTGCCATGGCAGATGATCGTTGCCTACCGCCGCTACACCGAACAGCTCAACAGCATGCAGGGCATGCTCACCAGCGCCAGCAAAATTCCGCCCTTGAAGAACCTCAAGGACACCATGGTCGACCAGCCGTCGACCCTGGTGCTGGTGATCGGCGAATCCACCAACCGTCAGCGCATGAGCCTCTACGGCTACCCGCGTAACACCACGCCGGAACTGGACAAGCTGCGCGACCAGTTGGCGGTGTTCGACAACGTCATCACCCCGCGCCCCTACACCATCGAAGCGCTGCAACAGGTGCTGACGTTTGCCGACGAAGAAAACCCGGACCTGTACTTGAAGACGCCGTCGATCGTCAGCGTGATGAAACAGGCCGGCTACAAGACCTACTGGATCACCAACCAGCAGACCATGACCAAGCGCAACACCATGCTCACGACCTTTTCCGAGCAGGCTGACGAGCAGGTGTACCTCAACAACAACCGCAACCAGAACGCCCGCCAATACGACGGTGATGTGCTGGCGCCGTTCGCCAAGGCCCTGGCCGAGCCCGCCGAGCGCAAGTTCATCGTGGTGCACCTGCTGGGCACTCACATGAGCTACCAGTACCGTTACCCGCCGACCTTCGACAAATTCACCGATCGCCAGGGCGTACCGGCCGGCATCAGCGATGATCAGTTGCCGACCTACAACAGCTACGACAATGCGGTGCTGTACAACGATTTCGTGGTGTCGAGCCTGATCAAGGATTACGCCAAGACCGACCCGAACGGCTTTTTGCTGTACCTCTCGGACCACGGCGAAGATGTGTTCGACTCGGCCGGCCACAGTACCTTGGGCCGTAACGAAGGCAAGCCGACGGCGCCGATGTACACCATCCCGTTCATGGCCTACGCCTCGCCGAAGTGGCGTCAAACCCACGACTGGAGCTTTGCCGGCGACCTGCAACGGCCTTACAGCAGTTCGCAGTTGATCCACACCTGGGCCGACCTGGCCGGGCTGAGCTTCGATGAATGGGACCGCAGCAAGAGCCTGGTCAACGACAGCTTCAAGCCGCGCCCGTTACTGATTGGTGACCCTTACATCGGCCAGAAAAAGGGTTTGATTGATTTCAGCCTGATCAAACCGAAGAAGTCGGACACCGCCGAAGTGGTTGCCAAATAGACTGAGCCTTGTAACAGAAAGATAACAATCATTCTCGTTTAAGCCTAAAGTCCCGCGCCTCCTTTCGTCTTTGAGCCATGGCCTTCCCTTTTGGAAGGCCGCAAAGACGACAAGGAGTCTGCTGCGATGTTCGCGCCCTTTACCCGTTCCATGACCCTCACCCTTGGCCTGTTCAGCGTCGCGCTGAGCCCGGACCTGCTGGCTGAAACCGACCCCGAGCGTGCCCCGCCACGCGCCCTTGAGCTGGGTGCCACCAGCATCACCGCCGAAGGCCTGGGCGCGACCACCGAACACACTGGCGCCTACACCACCGGCTCGATGAACACGGCCACCAAGCTGAACCTGTCCATCAAGGAAACCCCGCAGTCGGTTTCGGTGATTACCCGTCAGCAGATGGATGACTTCAACCTCAATACCCTCACCGAAGTGCTGCGCCAGACCACAGGTGTCAACGTCCAGCATTATGATTCCGACCGTGTCTACTATTCCGCCCGTGGCTACGGCATCAATAACTACCAGATTGACGGGATGCTCAATACCTTCGGCTACATGAAGTCGGATTCGGACACCATCATTTACGACCACATTGAAGTGGTACGCGGCGCCACGGGGTTGACCACGGGTGCAGGCGACCCTTCGGCCACCGTCAATATGGTGCGCAAGCGCCCCACCGCCCAATGGCAGGCGCGAACCGGCGTGAGTGGCGGCAGCCATGACAACTATTACAGCTACGTGGATGTCGGCGGGCCGCTGGCATTTGACGGGCGATTGCGCGGACGCACCGTACTGGCTTACCGCGACAGCAAATCGTTCCGAGACAACTACGGGCTGCAACGGTCGGTGGGCTACGGCATTCTGGAAGGCGACCTTTCAGACGATACCGTGCTGGCTGTAGGGTTTGATTACCAGGACAAGCATGTGCAAGGCACCTCCTGGGGCACTGTGCCCTACTGGAACAGCCAGGGCGGCAAGGCCGGTCTCTCGCGCTCAACCAACATGGCGGCAGACTGGAGTTCGTGGCCGCTGACGGACAAAACCGCCTTCGCGACACTGGACCATCGGTTGGCCGGTGACTGGCATTTGAAGGCGGCCTACACCCATCGGCAAAGCGACACTGACGGCAAGGTCTACTACGGCGGTGCGGGCTTCCCGAATGAAGATCGCAGCGGCATGTATTCCTGGTCCAGCCATATGCTCGGCAAATCAACCATGGAAGCCATCGACCTCAATCTCGCCGGCAGCTACACGCTATTGGGCCGCGAACACGCGCTGATGGTGGGGTATGGCGAAGCCGCCCAACGCGATGTATCACCCTTTCTGCGTAGAGGCCAAAACCCTGCGGGTTACGAAACTATTCCAGATTGGAAATACATGGGCGGAATCGGCAAATTTCCCGACACCGTCACGGGCCTCAAGGGTGAGCACAGCAGTAAGGAACAGAAAGCTGGCTACCTGGCCACGCGCCTGAGCCTGACAGATCGTTTGCACGCCGTACTCGGCAGCCGCTACGGCAGCTGGTCGCTGGAAAGCGCAGAACCGGCCTACAACGCCAATGATCAACTGACTGCTGCCAACAAAACCCGCCAGACCCACAATGATATGTGGACCCCCTACGCCGGGCTGCTTTATGACCTGACGCCGCACTACACGGTCTACGCCAGCTACACGGATATATTCAAGCCACAAAGCAACCGGGATGCCAACAAGAAATACCTCGAGCCTGTGGTGGGCAGCAACTATGAGGTGGGACTCAAAGGCAGCGTGCTGGACGAACGCTTGAACCTGGCGGCGGCGTATTTCTGGAGCAGTCAGGACAATGTCGCAGAGCTGGACGACTCGGTGCCACCCAATCCAGTCACGGGTGAGGAGTACTACAAAACCGGTGGAAAAGGTAACAAGGTCAAGGGCTTCGAACTGGAGGCCGCCGGTGAAATCATGCCCGATTGGAATGTGACGGCCGGCTACACCTACACCCACTCAACGTACGGCACGGGCAAACGCAACAATACCGAACAGCCCCTCAACCTGCTGAAAGTCTCCAGCGCCTACCGGCTGCCAGGCGAATGGCGCAACCTTACCGTGGGTGGTGCGGTGAACTGGCAGAGCGATTTCTACGGCCTCAGCAATCGGCCGACGGGCGCCCGGGACGACAAGGGCAACCTGATCACCACACGAGCCAGGATCACCCAGCAGGCCTACACCGTGGTCAACCTGATGTCGCGCTATCAATTCGACGAGCATGTTTCCGCGTCAGTTAACGTCAATAATCTATTTGATAAAAAATATTACGAGCGCGTCGGTTTTTATAATGGCGTGTATTGGGGAGACCCACGCTCCATCACACTGGCACTGGATTGGCAGCTATAAACTGCAACCCCGAAGTTAACAAAAACGTTAACTTCGGGGCAGTTCCATGTTAATTCCCACTTAATAAGATGGCGGCATAGTCGCGCCATGAATCGGATCACGGAGCGATCAGACACCAATCACTCTTAATGGGAATACTGCCATGAAACTTTCGACCTTGATGCTTGCCGGCCTGATGAGCCTGACCTCCGTAGCGGCCTTCGCAGAGGGCGGTTCAGAGCGCTCCAAGGAGTTTTATAACAACTTCGCCTTCACCCAGCAGCAAATTCACGGGACCACGGATAAAACCGCACTGGCCGACGGCAAGAGTGTTAAGACCGAACAGTCCCGCGCGGAGCAACAACCTAACAGCTGATTTAATCTTTAGTTAATCCGCATGCCCCTGTGCCAATCCGCTCCTTTGGCAAAGGTTAATTTGGCGCCAGTTAATGGCGCCTTTTTTTATGCCGCCGATATTAATCGCCGTGATTAAAGCGCTTTGCTCCAAAACAGCATGCGACCATGGGCGGGATCAAAAATCGAATCATCGAAACCGAACTTGCGATAGGCCGCTTGCGCCACGTCATTGCCTTCGAGCACCTCCAGGGTGATCTTGCAGCAACCGCGCTGACGGGCGATCTCCTCGACCTTGAGCAGCATTTTCTGGCTAAGCCCCAGGCCACGAAACTGATTCATCACCGCTACATCGTGCACGTTGATCAACGGGCGGCAGGCAAACGTCGAGAACCCTTCGAAGCAATTGACCAGACCCGCCGGCTCCCCGCCGACAAACGCCAATACGCTGAATGCGTGGGGGCGCTTGGCCAGTTCGGCTGGCAGTTGCAGCAACAGATCGGCCGGCAGCGCGTGGCCGCCGCCCATTGGGTCTTCAGCGTAATGGTTGAGCACCAAGCCAATGGCGTCAGCGTGCACAGGGTTGGTGTAGCTGGCTTGCAGCACCAGGATGTCTGGGGTATCCATTTCCTTCCTCAATCACGACAACAAGGGAGTCTGTTCCCTTTGAGAGGATGATTGTAAGCGGGGAGCCAGTCGCAGATGAAGGAGATTAGCTACAAATACCTGACGGAAATGACGAGGCTTGTGCCGCCCAACAAGCGCTTCTGGCCTGGGATATTTCCTAGGCGCCGAACCGCTGCAGTTGCATTTCTTGTAAACGGCTCAGGGTGCGCCGGAACGCAAACTCCAGATAACCCTCGGTGTAAAGGCTTGCCAACGGCACCTGGGCCTCGATAAACAACGGCACCTTGCGGTCATAGCATTCATCGACCAGTGCGATGAAGCGTCGCACACTGTCATCGTGTACCGACAATTCAGGCAGCTCTCGATCCCCCGCCACCACACGTTGAGCCGCATCCTCGGTGCCACGGGCAATCCGCGCCGGGCGTTTTTGTGCGCTCAGGTTGGGCACCTCGCCCAGCAGGATCGCCTTGTAGCGATCGCACAGCAGCATAAAGTCCATCGCCGCCAAAGGCTGCTCGCACAGATCGGCGTAACGACACCAGAGTACCGAATCGCAGGACTGTACCGCCGTGATCGAGCGAAAACCGACGGCGACCGCCCCGCTGCTGACCACCTGCCCTTGACTCAATTGCTTGAACACCGAAGCGAGTGCCTCCGGTTGATTCACCCAATAGCGCTGCAACCCCACACCAGGGTGCAAACGGTGATCTTCACCGCCGTCTACCGCCACCACGTGCATATGCCGCTTGATAGCCTCGATGCCCGGCACGAATCGCTCGCGGTTGAAGCCGCCCGCGTACAGCTCGTCCGGCGGTTGGTTGGAGGTGCAGACCATGACCACGCCTTCCTCGAACATCACCTGGAACAGTCGACCGAGAATGATCGCATCACCAATGTCGTTGACGAACAGCTCGTCGAAACACAGCACGCGCACCTCCCGGCTGAGTTCCCGCGCCAAAGCCTGCAAGGGATCCTGGATGCCGCTGAGCTGGAAAGACCGCTGATGCACCCAGCCCATGAAGTGATGAAAATGCTGGCGCCGCGCGGGAACGCGCAGGCTCTGATAAAACTGGTCCATCAGCCAGGTCTTGCCCCGGCCCACCGGCCCCCACAGGTATACCCCGGGAATCGGCGAGCGGCCTTGGTGCAGGGCCTCAAAGCAGGTTTGCAGGGCTTGTACCGCGCGGCGCTGGGCGTCGTCGGGCACGAAGCCTTGCTGGGCGATGGCGTGTTGGTAAGCGGCGAGCGGCGAGTCGAAAGTCATGCCTGCCAGTATGACTTACAGCGAGATATCCAGCCGTGAAATCTTGCCCTGCTCGTTCAGGCGAAAGGTATAGCGCAGCTCCAGCGGGCTTGCGGGGAAATTGCCGGAGACCCTATTGCTGACCAATACCTTGCCGGTGCGCTGCTGCACGTTGATCACTTCGACGCGCGGCTGATAACGCCGCCCGGTGTCTTCCATCCAGCGAGCGATGGCTGCAGGGCCGACCTGATGTTGACCCTCATCGAACACGTTGGCATCGTCGGCAAAACACTGGGCAATCGCTGAGATGTCGCCGGTATTGGTCGCGGTTATGTAGGCTGCAATGGCAGGGGCCAACGCTGGAAAAGACATGGCACAGCTCCTTTTTAGTGATGTATGGCGCCATGCTAAGCCAGCCCTGTGTCAGTTTTTGTCAGGAGTAAAGGGTCCTGAATCGTTGTGTTCCATCAACTTGCGCCAGCCGCGCAGCAGGTCGCTGCGCCGGCCAGGGTAACGCTCACCGTGGGCGTCAGCTGCGGCCACCCGGTCGGTGCGAAACGTACGATAGGCACCACGCAACTCGCACCAGGCCACGATCACACGCACCTCATTGAGAAACCCCAATGCCAGCGGCCAGATCAGCCGCTGGCTCTGGGTTTGGCTGGCGTCGGCATAATCGATATGCAGCTTGGCCTGGTTGCGAATCGCCTCACGAAACACATTCAGCGGCACGCGGTTTTCCGGGTAGCCAAACCCCGGCGGCCCTGGCAGCAGCGTGGGGTTACGCAAGGCTTCCTGCGCCGCCGGGTCGAGCACATCGGCAATTTTTGCCAAGGCATTGGCCGCCGCACGGCTGAGCACGTCATCGCCGCGCTGGTCCACATAACGCAAGCCCAGCACGATGGCTTCGGTTTCCTCAGCGTTGAGCATCAATGGCGGCAGGAACAGCCCACTGCGCAACACATAGCCCACCCCGGCCTCACCAAAAATCGGCGCGCCGAGGGCCGTCAACTCAGCGATATCGCGATACAGCGTGCGCTCGGACACTTCCAGTTGCTCAGCCAGTACGGCCGCGGTTACCGGGCGCTTCTTGCCCCGCAGGGCCTGCAACAAGGTCAGTAAACGAGTAGTGCGCGACACGTGGACCCCGCTGAAACAGCCAAAAGTGCCGCAGCTTAGCAGAGCCTCCTGTCAGAAAACGTCAGCAGTATTTATCTCGGAGCGCTTCGCACTCGACCAAGGCGCAGACATACCGCGACCACCGGTTATTTGAGACAAAAAAAACGGCCTGAACAGGCCGTTTTTTTTATGCGCCCAACTTTTATGCAAGGCTCTTGCTGACCACCTCGAACACATCGCTCGACAGCTCGCCGGAGGCGCGAATGCGCTCCAGCTCCGCCTTCATCAGCGCCTGACGGGCGCTGTCGTATTTACGCCAGCGGGTCAACGGCGCCAACTGGCGCGAAGCGATCTGCGGGTTGAAGCCATTGAGCTGGATCACCAGGTCCGCCAGGAAGCGATAACCCGAGCCGTCCGCCGCATGGAAGTTGATCAGGTTCTGCCCGGCAAAGGCACCCACCAGTGCACGCACCTTGTTCGGGTTCTTGATGTTGAACGCCGAATGCTCCATCAGCGCCTTGACCCGCGCCAACCCGCCCGGCAACGTGCTGCCCGCCTGCACGCTGAACCACTGGTCCATCACCAGCGGGTTATCCTTGAAGTTCTCGGCAAACACCGCCAACGCCTGGGCTTTTTCCGCTTCGAACGGCGAGTTCACCAACACCGCCAATGCCGTGAGGCGCTCGGTCATGTTGTCGCTGGTGTCGAACTGATCCAGGGTGGCGGCCAACACTTCGGGTTTGCCGCTGAGCATCAGGTACGACAGCGCAATGTTCTGCAAGGCGCGCCGGGCAAAGTGCTCGGCCGCCGCCACATAAGGCGTCTGCTTGGATAGCTCGCGATTGGCCTGGTAACGCAGCCACAGCGCTTCGAACAGGTTGTCGGCCAGTTGCTTGCGGGCGTACTCACGGGCGGCGTGGATAGCCTCCACATCCGCCACTTCGCTGATTTCCGTGAGGTAGGCTTCGCTTGGCAGCGAGAGCATTTCGGCGACCATGGCCTGGTCCAGGCTTTCATCGCTCAAGACCGTGCGCAGTGCGTCGATCAGGCGCTGGTCGAGCTTCAACGCCTGCCCCGCCTGGTGCTGGGCGATCAGCTCCTGCAACACTTGCACCGACAATTGCTGGCCGGCATCCCAGCGATTGAAACCATCGCTGTCGTGCTGCATCAGGAACATCAGTTGGTCGCGGTTGTACGGGAAGCTCAGTTTCACCGGCGCGGAGAAGCCACGCAGCAGCGAAGGCAACGGCTTTTCGGCGATATCGACGAAGGTGAAAGTCTGCTCGGCCTCTGTCACCGAAATCACCCGTGACGTGCCGCCAGCTGCCGCTTCACCGGCCAGGCGCAAGGCGACAGCGGCGCCCTGCCCGTCCAACAAGCCCAACTCCACCGGAATCACGAACGGCAGTTTCTCAACCTTGTCCGGCGTTTCCGGGCAGCTTTGACGGAACGTCAGGCTGTAGGTCTTGGCGGCGGCATCAAACGACTCGCTCACCGCCAGACGCGGCGTACCGGCCTGGCTGTACCAGCGTTTGAACTGGCTGAGGTCGGCGCCATTGGCGTCTTCCATGGCCTTGATGAAGTCGTCGCAGGTCACGGCCTGGCCGTCATGGCGCTCGAAGTACAGGTCGCTGCCTTTACGGAAGCCTTCAGCGCCGAGCAAGGTGTGGATCATGCCGACCACTTCCGAGCCCTTTTCGTACACGGTCAGGGTGTAGAAGTTGGAGATTTCGATAAAGCTTTCCGGGCGTACCGCGTGGGCCATCGGGCCGGCGTCTTCGGCGAACTGATGGGTGCGCAGGTACGCCACATCCTGGATGCGCTTGACCGTGGCCGAGTTCATGTCGGCGGAGAAGCCCGAGTCACGGAACACGGTGAAGCCTTCCTTGAGCGACAGCTGGAACCAGTCGCGGCAGGTCACGCGGTTGCCCGACCAGTTGTGGAAATATTCGTGGGCAACAATCGCCTCGACGCGCTGGTGCGCGGCGTCGGTGGCGGTTTCGGCGCGGGCCAGCACGGCGCTGGAGTTGAAGATATTGAGGCCCTTGTTCTCCATGGCGCCCATGTTGAAGTCATTCACGGCGACGATCATGAAGATATCGAGGTCATACTCGCGGCCGTAGGTTTCTTCGTCCCAGCGCATGGATTTTTTCAGGCTGGTCATGGCGTGCTGGCACTTGTCGATGTTTTCCGGCTCGACGTAGATGCGCAGTGCCACTTCGCGGTTGGTCATGGTGGTGAAGCTGTCTTCAACGCACCACAAATCGCCGGCCACCAACGCGAACAGATAGGCCGGTTTCTTGAACGGGTCTTCCCAGGTCGCCCAGTGGCGGCCGTCTTCACCAGGGCCGCTGGCAATCGGGTTGCCGTTGGACAGCAGCACCGGGTAGCGGTGTTGCTCGGCGATCACCGTGGTGGTGAAGGTGCTCATCACGTCCGGGCGGTCGAGGTAGTACGTGATCTTGCGGAAACCTTCGGCCTCGCACTGGGTGCAGAACATGCCGCCGGATTTGTACAGGCCTTCCAGGGCCGTGTTGGTTTCCGGGTGGATACGCACGCTGGTGTCGACCGTGAAGGTTTCGCGGGTCGGGTGCAGGGTCAGGTGGCTGTCGGTCAACTGGTAGTCGGCCTCGGTCAGCTCCTTGTCACCCAGGTTGACCGTCAGCAGCTCCAACTGCTGGCCATCGAGCACCAGCGGCGGCAGGCCGGGCCCGCGCTCAGGGTTGCGGCGCATCACCAGCTGCGCATGGACCAGGCTGTGGTCCTCGAACAACTCGAAGGTCAGGTGCGTCTCTTCGATCAGGTAGTCCGGCGCCTGATAGTCCTTCAGGTAGATCATCTTCGGTTGTTCGGTGCGCATGGATAGCATCCTTTTTACTGATGCACGGCGAGCTGGTAGGCCGTGTACTTACGAATGTTGATAACGCCGGTGTCGAAGATCAGGTATTGGCCCTTGATCCCCAGCAACGTGCCTTCGGCAATCGGGTTCTTGTCCAGGTTGAAGCTGACGATCTTGGCCGGGTATTGCTCGACCGGGTAACGGATTTCGATCGGCTCGATGTCGGTTACCGGTTGGATGGCCTGCAAGCCAAAGCGTTCCTGCAACCCCAGCAGGCCGTCGGCGCAGCTGGCGAACAGCTCATCGCGTACCTGCTTGAGGTCCACCGATTGCGCATCGCCCTTGAGTAAAGCACGCCAGTTGGTTTTATCGGCCACTTGGCTGCGAAACAGGTCTTCAACGAAACCGGATTGCTGACGGGTCGCCACGCGCATGATCGGCAGCGCCTGGCTGGCGCCCTGGTCGAGCCAGCGGGTCGGCAACTGGGTAGCGCGGGTGATGCCGACCTTGATGCCCGACGAATTGGCCAGATACACCACGTGGTCGGTCATGCAGAATTGTTCGCCCCAGCCCGGATCACGGCAGGTGCCGGCGTCGTAATGGCAACGCTCGGGGCTCATGATGCACAGGTCACACTGGGCCAGTTTGGTCATGCACGGGTAGCAATAACCCTGGCTGAAACTGGTCTTGGTCTTGCGGCCGCAATGGCTGCAATGGATGGCACCGAGATACTCCAGGCGCACGTGGGTACCGATCAACGGGTTGACCGGCACCTCGGTGTCGCCCAGGCGAAACGCATATTGAACAGTCGGCTCACCGAGTTGCGCCGACATTTTGCTGACTGCACCGCGACCAATTTCAATCAATGGATCGCATCCGACTTGAACAGAATGTTCGGCACCGGCGCCGACTTCGACGCGCATTCCTGCGGGCCCATGTAGCCGGTACGCTGCTCTTCGGGCAGATTCTGGATTTCCCAGGCGATCACCGCTTGCAAGGACAGCTCACGCTGTTCGGCGGTGAGCTTGCGGCCATCGGACCACTTGCCGATTTCCACGGCCAGCTTGAGGCTCTCGTAGATGTCCGGGGTGATGTTTTCGATCATTTCAGCAAAAGAGGACATAAGGCTCTTCCTTATCAAATAGAGGCTTTGCGGCGGTTGTACAACCCACCCAGCAAACCCGTCAGGCAACCGATGACCAAGCCACTCACGTGAGCCGCGTTGGCGATTTCGCCGAAACCGATCATCGAGATCAGCCCCGACATGCACAGCACCAGCCATATCAGCATCATCGCCAGCACGCCGCGCGGCAGGCGATAAGCCGGGTTGGGCGACAACAATTGGAAGATCCAGCAATGTCCGAGCAAGCCATACAACACGCCGGACAGGCCGCCAAACAGGCTCGGGCCGCCATAGGCGTATTGCGCATAATTGGACACCAGGCTGAACAACAGGGTCAGGCCCAGCAGGTTGATACTGCCCTGGCGCACTTCAATGCGCCGCCCCAGCTCCCAGTACCACATGCCGTTCATGGCCAGGTGCAGGATGCCGAAGTGGATCAGCATCGGCGTGACCAGCCGCCACCACTGCCCCGACGCCATGGTCTCGGCAAACGGGGTGAACTGGATGTAGTCGCCCATCACGTGAAACGGCAGGAAGGTCAGCCAGCTCATGGTCTGCAGGTTTTCACCCAGCAAGGTCACTGCGCCGACAATCATGCTCGCCAGCAGCACCAGCGCCGTCACCGGGCTGAAACGCACTTGCTGAACAAAGCTTGGCCGCTTAACCGGCGCCTGCTCGGGAATATCCAGTTGCTGGTCCGGATCACCGGCGGGAAAGCGTTGATACAACACTTGTACGTCGGCACTGATGTTCTCGGGCACCCACAATACTTGCTCGCCTGCTTCTTCACTGACGCGATGGGGCACTTGCATGCGTTGCAGCAGTTTGACGAAACCGCCCAGGTCGACACTCAGCGGCAAGCGCAATACAGCTACGGAACTCATGCAATCACCTCAGGCCGCTCAACGTCGACCCATACAAATTTACGCGGATCCAGGCGTGTTTCCTGGTCCAGTCGGTACGCCACCAGCTTGCCGTACAGCACCGCGCTGTAGTCCAGGCAGGCCAGGTTGTCACGGATCGGCGCCGGTTTGCCGCTGCGCCAGTAATGGCCGACGAACAGCAACGGTTCGTCGACGCCATAACGCAGCAGGGCATTTTTTTCGGTCGACGACAACGGCGTGCGCGCCACCGGCTCCGGCAGTGCATCGGGTTGAAACACGATATCGCCGTAGGTTTTCGGGTCGTCTTCCCAGAACTTGGTGCGGAAAAATGAGCGCGTCAGGCCATCGCCACCGGTCAGCGTCAGGCCGTCCGGCAGGCGCATGTCGGTGCCGCGCAGCAGGCGGTCGAAGGCGTTACAGGCAAAGCTGCCCGGCACGGCGGCCGCCTGCAAAAAGTGCTGGTCGATGCAGCCATCCGGGAACGTTGCGCGCAGCGGCTGGATAAAGCCTTCGTCCCAGCACGCATGCACCACGCGAAACCGCCCGGCGTCGACAAACAGCGGCATGTCGTAGAACCAGCCGAGGAAGTCGTGCCAGTCAGCCGGATGGTGCTCGAACTGGGTCAGGGTTTCGTGGATCAACCGCGCATGGCGTGGGTTGTGCTCGCGCACGAACTGCTTGCCACTGCCCGGCGGCGCCGGTGTGGTCCAGCCCAGCGCATTGAACTCGTGGTTGCCCATGATGCACAGCGCCTGGCCGGCCTCGGTCATATCGTGGACGATATGCAGCGCTTCGCGGATGCGCGGCCCACGGTCGATGATATCGCCGAGGAACACCGCCATACGCGTCGGATGGCGCCAGGTTCCAGCCTGTTTTTGGTAGCCCAGCCGGTCGAGCAAGTGCTCAAGGGTATGAGCGCAACCGTGCACGTCACCGATCAGGTCATAGCTACGCGCGGGATCGAGCATCAGTCGCCTCCACCCCCCAAGCGGCTGCCCCAGCCCAGCTTGGTGCGGCACACTTCGTAGTAGTTGTGGTCCAGCGGGTGGATCAACCGCAACTTCTGTGCCTTTTTGCTCACGGTGATGGTGTCACCGGGGGCGCAGGTGAAATGGTTCTGCCCGTCGCAGGAGACTTGCGGGTAGATCTGCATATCTTTGGACACCACAATTTTCAGCTCACTGTTGCCATCGACCACAATAGGCCGGCTGGACAACATATGGGGGTACATCGGCACGATCACAATGGCGTCGAGCTTGGGGTGCATGATCGGGCCGCCGGCCGACAGCGCGTACGCAGTGGAGCCGGTCGGCGTGGCCACGATCAGCCCGTCGGCCTTCTGGCTGCACACAAACTGGCCGTCGATATACAACTCGAACTCGATCATCCGCGTGGATTTGCCGGGGTGCAGCACCACGTCATTGAGCGCGTCGCCCTGGCCGATGGCCTCGCCATGGCGGCGCACTTCGGCTTGCAGCAGGAAGCGGTTTTCCACCAGGTAATGGCCGTCGAGCACCTTGGCGACTTCGACTTCCAGGTCATCCGGACGGATATCCGTGAGGAACCCCAAACTGCCACGGTTGATCCCCAGCACCGGCACGTTGTGCCGCGCCAGAGCACGGGCGGCGCCCAGCAGGCTGCCGTCGCCGCCGACCACAATCACCATGTCACAAACTTCGCCGAGCATCTTGCGCGAGGAAGTTTGCAGGCCGTGGCCGGGGAGGATTTCGGCGATGGTGTCTTCGAGGATCACATGCAGGTGGCGTTCCAGCAGGAACTTTTTCAGTCGGCGGACGGTGTCCAGCACCTGAGTACTGCCCAGGCGACCGATAATGCCGATATTGCGAAATTGCTCCATGGGGCTCCTGCGGGATGTGGGGTCTGGCAAAAAGAACGATTATGGGCGAAAGGCCGCGTCAGGCAAAACCCTTTGTCGCCTCAAGGCCTTGATGACAATGGTTCTCAGCCACCCGTAGGCACTCTAAAAGGCTATGCTCGGACCATGACTGTGTTCCCCGCCCTGCTCAACCTGCCCCGCCAATTACGGCACCCCGAGGTGCGCGACCTGGCGTGGGTGATGCTCGCCCCGCCGATGCTTGCGCAAACGCCCTGGCCCCAGCGCCATCCGCTGGCCGGCAGCGACTGGGTGCAGGCGCCGCACCGGCTCGAACAGTGGTTACGCACCCTCGACCAGGACAGCAGCGCCTTGCAGCACTGGCTCAGCCTGTCGCGCACGCGGCGCCTGGGGCTGTACTACGAACGCCTGTGGCAATTTGCGGTGCAGCATGCGCCGGGTGTGGAGCTGCTGGCCGCCAACCTGCCGATCCGCCGCGCCGGGCATACGCTGGGTGAGCTGGATATGCTGATACGCGACCGCGATGGCGTGCACCACCTGGAACTGGCGATCAAACTGTATCTGGGGCCGCAGGACGGCAACGGCCAGGACGCCGCGCAATGGCTCGGCCCCGGCTGCCATGACCGGCTGGACCGCAAGCTCGCGCACCTGGCCCAGCATCAATTGCCGATTTCGGCCCGCCCGGAAAGCCGCGAAGCCCTGGCGGCGCTGGATATTGTGCAGTTCGATGCACATTTGTGGCTGGGCGGGTATTTGCTCTATCCATGGCCCGGCACCGCCGAATCCCCGCTGGGCGTCGACCCACAGCACCTGCGCGGGCGCTGGCTGCATCAGCGTGACTGGCGCGATTTCGTCAGCCAGAGCCCGCCGGGGCGCTGGCAACCCCTGCCTCGGCATGCCTGGCTGGCGCCGGCGCATTACCCGGCGGATCAAGTGTGGCGCGCGGACCAGATGCAAGCCTGGCTGGCAGACCTGGACCCGATGGCACCGGCCCAGTTGCTGGTGCGACTGGTGCAGACGGGAGAAGACTGGGAAGAAGCCGAACGTTTGTTCCTCGTTGCAGACCTGTGGCCAAACGTCCCGGGCATTACTTGAGCTTCAAGTGGCGTGCATACCAGGGCCGTTTCGGCACGCGCTTGAACAAGGCCTGCAATCCTTCGTCTTCGGCGAAGGTGATGCGCAGCGCCAGCTTCATGGTCTCCGGGTCCATCTCCATCGACCGCCCCATCTGCAGGCCCGGCGTGGTGCTGCAACCGTGGGTGTCCGGCCCCAGCCACGGGTCAGCGACTTCCACCCAGCG
Source organism: Pseudomonas sp. 58 R 3 (assembly GCF_900006605.1). NCBI lineage: Bacteria > Pseudomonadati > Pseudomonadota > Gammaproteobacteria > Pseudomonadales > Pseudomonadaceae > Pseudomonas > Pseudomonas sp. 58 R 3. The sequence goes on from NZ_CVTT01000068.1 coordinate 54,773, forward strand.
GCCCTGGGCAAACCAGTTGACCCCGTTGACCTGCAGCCGGCTGACCTCGCCTGGATTGAACCGCTCATGGGCGCGAAACCAGTCCTCGATGCGATCATCGATCCAGCCGTGAAAGTGCCAGAACACCGGGTTTACATGGGATGAGAACGGGTCGCCTAGGAAGTCGTTCTCCGGCGCGTACCAACGCGCGGCAAAGTCCGCCGGGTCACGGGCGAACGGCACCGGCGCGCCGTTGGACGGGTCGCGGGGCACCGATGCCCAGCGCATGTGCAACCAGTCGTGCAGGCCCAGCTCCATCTCGGAGCCCAACTGGCCCAAGGTCAGCTTGGCCAGGTAACGCGGGTCACGGTACTGCGACTCCCACACCTGGAAGTTGCTGTGGTAGGTCTCGGCTGCCTTGATATCGCTGACCCATTGGGTGTAGTCGCTGTCATCGGGTGCCGACCAACAGGGCGGCAGCGCAAAGCCGTCGTGGTTGTCGAAATAACGCAAAAACCCCAGGCGGTCGCGCTCCAGCGCCGGCTGTGGCTCCGGGAATTGCGGCCAGGATGGCAGCTCTTGCAGGGAGCGCGCAGTGCCGAGCATATGCCGGTGCATGAAAAAGAAGTCGATACCCGAACCGTTGCGGTCTTTGCGTTTGCCCCGTGCGTCGCGCTCCTGGCCGCGTGGGCCTGGTTGCCAGCCGATACCGCGCAGGGCATCACGTTTTTCCTCGGACAGCTTGTGCCATTGGTCGCGGGTGGCATGCCACAGCTGATGAAACAGCCGGTGTTCGGGGGCGATCAGCCACGCCAGCAGGGTCGGGTCAAGGCCGATACGCTGGCGCGCTTCGGGGAACAGCTGCTTGTGGGCGATAAAGCGGTTGTCGCGCTCGGTCAGGGCAAGGGGGCGCTCAAGGTCGAGAACCTGCCCGCTCAGGGTGCTGCTGCCGGCATTGGCGAAGTCGGCCCAGACTTCGTCGAGGGTCATCTTGAACTCATAGGCCGGTGCGCCATCCGCGGCGTCGCGGTCGATCAGGCGCCAGTAGAGCACGGCGCCCTCGCCCGTCAGCAGATCACCGAGCACGCGGTAACGCGGCTCGCCCTCGGCACGCAGGTTTGCAGCGGTGTCCAGATAGCCACGCAAGCCACGGCCGCGCGGGGCGATGTCGAGCAACAGCTCCAGGCCTTGCAGCGGCAAGCCTTTAAGGCCTGCATCGCGGCCCTCCAGGCGCAGGCTCCACACACCGCGCAGGGTATTGGCCAGGTGTTGGCCGGCGGTGTCGGCCAGGTCCACCGTGGCCTCGCCCGGCGTGATCGGGAATGCTTCACGCGTCAGCTCGCGGTGGGCATAAAGGGCCGCGGGCACGGCAGCGCCGGTCAGCGCCAGGCCGGCGATGAAGCCACGTCGAGAGAGGGTCATTGTCTACCTTAGGAAACAGCTTGATCAGAGCTAGAACGTTGACGGCCGCGAGAAATTTAGCGGTGCCGCGCCCAGGCCTAAATTTCCCCGGCCATGGCTCGTTCTTCCCTGATAGCAAAGGCCTCAACTGACTGAGATGGCAATGACAAAACCACGTTCGAAAAAGGCGCTGTATATCGGCCTGCCGCTGGCACTGGCCATCGGCGCCGGGGCCGGTTTCCTGGTCTGGGATCACTGGTTCAAAGGCAATGCCGGCTACCCGCTGGAGGTGATCAAGCAGGCCAATGAAATGCAGGACCGCTTGTTGTCGTTCGACAGCCATATCACCGTGCCCATGGATTTCGGCACGGCCGGCAACGAAGCCGACAAGGATGGCAGCGGCCAGTTTGACCTCGCCAAGGCGGCACGCGGGCGCTTGTCGGGCGCGGCCCTGACGATTTTCGGCTGGCCGGAAATCTGGAATGGCCCCAACGCACCACACAAACCCACCGACGGCTTTGTCGAGGAGGCCCGTCACGAGCAGGAAGTGCGCTACAAGATCATCTCCGGCATGGTGCGCGACTTCCCCAACCAGGTCGGCATCGCCTACACCCCGGACGATATGCGGCGCCTGCATGGCGAAGGCAAGTTTGCGATCTTTATCAGCATGCTCAACGCCTACCCGCTGGGCGACGACCTCAACCAGCTGGACCTGTGGGCCGCACGCGGCATGCGCATGTTCGGCTTCAGCTATATCGGCAATAACGCCTGGTCCGACTCGTCACGCCCGCTGCCGTTTTTCAATGACACCACCGACGCACTTGAAGGGCTGTCACCCATCGGCCAACAAGCCGTGCACCGCCTCAATGACCTGGGCGTGATCATCGATGTGTCGCAGATGTCGACCAAGGCGCTGGAACAAGTCGCGCAATTGAGCCGCACCCCGATGATTGCCTCGCACTCAGCGCCGCGTGCCTCGGTGGACATCCCGCGCAACCTCAGCGACAAAGAACTGCAACTGATCAAAAACAGCGGCGGCGTGGTGCAGGTGGTGGGCTTCCCGGCCTATTTGCGCCCATTGAGCCAACCCACCCAGGACAAGCTCAACACCCTGCGTGCGCGCTTCGATTTGCCGCCGCTGCCCAACCTGGCCATGGCCCTGATGCCCGGCGACGCCATCATCGCCGCCTGGTCCGAGCAGAAGTTCGGCCAGTACGCCCAAGGGCTGTACGCCATTCTTGAGGAAGAACCCAAGGCCACCCTCAAGGACTGGGGCGATGCCATTGACTACACCGTGCGCAAGATCGGCATCGACCACGTCGGCATCGCCTCGGACTTCAACGACGGCGGCGGCATCCAGGGTTGGGAGAACGTCGGCGAGGTGCGCAATGTCACCGCCGAACTGATCCAGCGCGGCTACTCCGAGGCCGACATCGCCAAGCTGTGGGGAGGCAACTTCCTGCGGGTGTGGGACCAGGTGCAAAAAGCCGCCAAGCCGTTGGCCAACCGCTAATTACTCAGAAGCCAGTCCATGACCGACCGCCGTACATTCCTCAAGCAGGCTGGGGTACTCGCCGCCAGCTTGCCATTGGGCAGCGCAGTGTTCGCGCACGCCCAGGCAGCCACCCAGGCGCCTGCTACAAATGACCCATGGACGGGTTTCAAGCAACTGTTCACCCAAGACCCGAACTACCTGCACTTTTCCAACTTCCTGGTGACCTCCCACCCACGCCCCGTGCGCGACGCCATTGAGCGCTACCGCCAGCAGATCGACCGCAACCCCGGCCTGGCCATGGACTGGGGCCTGGAAGAAACCTGGATACGTGAAGGTCAGGTGCGCGAATGGGCCGGTCGTTACCTGAACGCCCAGCCGGCGCAGATCGCGCTGACCGGCAGCACGTCGGAAGGCCTTGCGATGATCTACGGCGGAATCAAGCTGCGCCCCGACCAAGAGATTCTCACCACCGAACACGAGCATTACGCCACCCAGAACGTGCTGGATTTTCGCGTCGCCCGCCAGGGCACGCAGGTGCGGCGCATACGCTTGTTCGAGCGGGCCAGCCAGGTTTCCAGCGACGAAGTGCTGGGCAACATCAAGCGCGCCATTCGCCCCACCACTCGCGTGCTGGGCATGACCTGGGTGCAGTCCGGCAGCGGTGTGAAGCTGCCGATCGGCGAAATCGGCAAGCTGGTGGAGGAACTCAATCGCAACCGCGACGACAACGACCGCATCCTGTATGTGGTCGATGGCGTGCATGGTTTTGGCGTGGAAAACCTCGACTTCCCGGCCATGCGCTGCGACTTCTTTATCGCCGGCACGCATAAATGGATGTTCGGCCCACGCGGCACCGGGCTGGTCTGCGCCCGCGATGCCGAAAACAAATACGTCACGCCCATGGTGCCGACCTTCTCCGAAGACACCAATTTTGCTACCACCATGACGCCCGGCGGCTACCACGCCTTTGAGCATCGCTGGGCGGCGGACGAGGCCTTCAAGCTGCACCTGCAACTGGGCAAGGCCCAGGTTGAGGCGCGCATCCACGCACTTAACAGCGAACTCAAAACCCAGTTGCTGGCGCATCCGCAGGTCGAACTGGTGACACCGCGCAGCGCCGACCTGTCGGCCGGCTTTACCTTCTTTCGGGTCAAGGACCAGGACAGCGAAGCGGTCGTCGCCCATATGCTGAAAAATCGCGTAGTGATCGATGCCGTCGACCGCGATGTCGGCCCGGTGATCCGCACCTCCCCCGGCCTGCTCAACAGCTCGGACGAAATCCAGCAGTTCATGGCCCTGTTGAGCCAACGCCTGTGATGCCCACTTTTTCCCTTTGAACGAGATGCCCACATGAATCCATCCCGACTCAAACCCCTGACCGCCCTGACGCTGACGGCCCTGTGCGCGGCATGGCTGCCCAACCTGGCGCAAGCCGCCACGCCACAACCCGGCAAAGTGTTCAAGGACTGCAAGGACTGCCCGGAAATGGTGGTGCTGCCCGCCGGCACTTTCACCATGGGCACGCCGGAAGACGAAGTCGGCCGCGAGCCCGATGAAGGCCCGATGCACGACGTGACCTTCGCCAAACCCTTTGCCATGAGCCGCTTCCACATCACCGCCGGCGAATGGGACAGCTATATCCGCCAGACCGGCGTCGAGATCACCGACGGTGACACCCGCCCCGGCCGCGAATGCATCGCCAGCAAGCCGCGCTACCCGCAAGGGCCACGCCAGCCGGCGGTGTGCATGGACATGGACGACATCAAAAATTACATCGCCTGGCTGTCGAAGAAAACCGGGCAGAAGTACCACATGGTCAGCGAAGCCCAACGCGAATACGCCGCCCGCGCCGGCTCCACCGGGCCGTTCCCCTTCCCGTTCGACGAGGGCAAGGGCTACAGCATCGCCCAGCACGCCAACACCTACGGCCCGGCAGATGGCTACAGTTATTCCTCGCCGGTGGGCAGCTACCCGCCGAATGCATTTGGCATGTACGACATGCACGGCAATGTGTATGAGCGGGTGGCCGACTGTGAGCACCCCAACTACATCGGCGCTCCTACCGACGGCAGCGCCTGGCTGGAGCCCCACTGCGAGGGCTACCAGATTCGCGGCAATGACTGGGGCGAAGCGCCGGTATTCTCACGCTCCGGCAACCGCAACACCATCTACCCGCAAACGCGCGGGGACTGGATCGGGTTTCGGGTAGTGCGCGACCTTTAAGCAGCTCCCACAGAAAAGCAGCTCTTCAGTGCATGCAAATCCGCAGTCGACCTCATATTCAAAACTGCATGCGGTCAACTGTGGGAGCGGGCTTGCTCGCGAATGCGGTGGGTCAGAGACAGATGAATTGACTGACCCACAACATTCGCGAGCAAGCCCGCTCCCACATTTAGTTTTGCATCAGGCCTTCTGGGCCAACAACTCCAACCCTTCATGCAACGCCGGGAACAGGCTGTTATTAAAGTTGTTCCAGCGCAGTTCGAGGATGGTGTCCTCGGGCGAAATCTCGGTTTTCAGCACGTCGTGGAACACTTCGCCCGAATCAATGCCGTTGTCCACGTAATGGAACGAAGCGCCGGTGAGGTACAGCGGTTCGCTGGCCTTGGTTTCTTTGGTCGCCCAATCCACAACGGTCTGCCCGCGCGCGCCGTACAAGGCATTCCAGGTGGCATAGGCGCCACGGCGCTCGTAAGGCGATTCAATACGGGTAATGCCTGGGTGGATGTTCATGATCCGCCGCGCAAACGGCGCGCCGGGCCGCACCAGCTCATCGAGGATCACCAGCAGGCCGTCCAGCACCACGATGTCGGCCTTCAACTCCACCAGGGTGTCGTGCAGGCGACGTTCGAAATCCTGTTTGCCGGCGATGTGTTCCGCGCTGCCACGGGGCAGGCGGCGGTAGGTGGACGGCACGCTCAGCAACAAGTCATTGACCAGCTTGCCCTGCACCCGCAGGTCCGCCGGGTAGAGCCACTGGCGGCCCGGCTGGTAGGCAAAGCCATAGTCGGCCACCAGCTGCTGGTCTCGTGGGTTGTGCTCGTCATCGTCGTACACCACGCCGACCAGGTTGTAGGCCTGGCCCAACGGCGTGTCGTTCAGCGACCCCACCAGAAACTCCAGCACCGACTTCATATAGCGCTCGTGGTCCTTGTAGGCCACTGGCTGGCCGGCCTTGTCGGCGGCAGCGTTTCTCAGGGACCAGACATACACCAGATTCTTTTTCGTCATTGTTTCGCTCTCGCTGGATAGATCAGGCACGCGCCAATACGCGTGCGCCTACACAACAAGAACGAACCAGCCTGTCGGCAATTTATCGACCCGCTCCACCGCCCGGCATGCCGCGCTAAATAGTCGCCCCGGCACTTCGTTTGTCATGGGTAAGGGTCTGTGTGCCCAGCCCCCTCTTTTCACTTTCCGGGAAGTATTTATGACCGACCCCAAGCGCGGCGCCTTTAACGGTTTGCTCGCATTGCTCAGGCCTTTTCGCACCATCGTGAGCGTCTCTGTCGCGCTGGGCATGGCCGGCGGCCTGGCCATCACATTGCTGCTGGCGACCATCAATAACGCCCTGCACTCTGCCACCGGCATGACCCAGGGCGTGGTCCTGACCTTTGCGGCGCTGTGCCTGTTGGCGCTGACCAGTTCGATCGTCTCGGATATCGGCACCAACTATGTGGGCCAACGGATCATTGCCGCCTTGCGCAAGGATCTCGGCGAGAAAGTGCTATCGGCGCCCATCGGGCAGATCGAACGCTACCGCTCGCACCGCCTGATCCCGGTACTCACTCACGACGTCGACACCATCAGCGATTTCTCCTTCGCGTTTACCCCGTTGGCCATCGCCAGCACGGTGACCCTGGGCTGCCTGGGTTACCTGGCCTACCTGTCGGTGCCGATGTTCCTGATGATGATCGTGGCCATTGTGATCGGCAGCAGCGTGCAATTCATCGCCGGCCACAAAGGCATTCGCGGCTTCGACGCAGCCCGTGACCTGGAAGACGAACTGCAGCGCTACTATTCGGCGATTGCCTCGGGCGCCAAGGAGCTGCGCATCCACCGGCCACGGCGCTACCGGATGAACACCCACCGCATCCAGGAAACCGCCGACCGGATCAGCGACATCCAGGTGCGCTCGGTGAATATTTACATCGTGGCCAAAACCTTTGGCTCGATGCTGTTCTTTGTGGTCATCGGCCTGGCCCTGGCCATGCAGGCCTACAGCCCCAACCCGGACCCGGCGGTGATCACCGGTTTCGTATTGGTGCTGCTGTACATGAAAGGCCCGCTCGAACACGTGATCGGTTACCTGCCGATCATCGGCAAGGCGCGCATTGCCTTTGCGCGCATCACCGAGCTGTCGGATCGCTTCTCGTCCCCCGAGCCGCATTTGTTGATGGACGGCAGCGAAGCACCGTCGCCGGTCGTCAACAGCCTTGAATTGCGCGGCATCACCTACAGCCCACCGCCGGTGGAGGGCAGCGAGCCATTTCACCTGGGGCCGATCAACCTGAGCATCAAGCAGGGCGATATCGTGTTTATCGTCGGCGAGAACGGCTGCGGCAAGACCACGCTGATCAAACTGTTGCTGGGCCTGTATCAACCCGACGCCGGGGAAATCCGCCTCAACGGCGAAACCGTGACCGACCCGGTGCGCGATGACTACCGCCAATTGTTCACAACGGTGTTCGCCGACTATTACCTGTTCGACGACTTGGTCCAGGGCAGCGCCACGCAATCGCTGGACAGTGCCGCCAAGTACCTGGAGCGCCTGGAAATCGCGCACAAAGTCAGCGTCAAGGACGGCGTGTTCAGCACCACCGACCTCTCCACCGGGCAGCGCAAGCGCCTGGCGCTGGTCAATGCCTGGCTCGAAGAACGCCCGGTGCTGGTGTTCGACGAATGGGCCGCCGACCAGGACCCGGCCTTCCGCCGCGTGTTCTACACCGAGCTGCTGCCCGACCTCAAGCGCCTGGGCAAAACCATCATCGTGATCAGCCACGACGACCGCTATTTCGACATCGCCGACCAACTGGTGCGCCTGAGAGCGGGCAAGGTGGTGCACGAGATGGAACCGGCCTGAAGTTTTTTTTCCGGTTTTTGCGGATAGGAACGTCTCACTAGTGGTAATGAGAATTGACCTCAATAAACACTAAGTATTGCCCACTTAAAACATAGAAGAGAATGCATCCATGCCAGCAACGTTCGGTCTGAGTCCCTTGAGCAAGGCACTCTCCATGCGCCGCCTCTTGAATACCCCTCTGCTGCCAAGCGCGATTGCCCTGGCACTGGCACTGCCGGTCGCAGGTTATGTGCAGGCGCAGGAGGTCGAACTGAATGTGCCTGCACAGCCGCTGGGGAGCGCGCTTCAGGAGTTCGGTCGCCAGACCAACTTGCAGGTGCTCTACAGCCCGACCGATGTTGAAGGCAAACGCAGCCACGCGATCAAAGGCAAACTGCAACCTGGCCAGGCCATGACCACCTTGCTGACCGGGACGGGCATCAGCTATGACCTGCAAGGCAGCTCCTTCACCATCAGCGCGGCGAAAACGTCGGCACTGGAACTGGGCGCAACCCAGGTGACCGCCAACCAGTTGGGGACCATCACCGAAGGCTCCGGCTCCTACACTCCCGGCACCATTGCCACCGCAACCCGCCTGGTGCTGAGCCCACGCGAGACGCCACAATCGATTTCCGTGGTAACCCGCCAGGCCATGGACGACTTCAACCTCAAGTCGATCGACGACGTGATGCGCCACACACCGGGCATCACCGTCGCCACCTACGACAGCGAGCGCACCAGCTACTACTCTCGTGGTTTCGCCATTCAGAACTTCCAGTACGACGGCATTCCGATCCTGCAGGACGCCCAGTATTCGTCGGGCCACACCTTGACCGATACCGTCATCTACGACCGCGTCGAGATTCTCAAGGGCGCCACCGGCCTGCTGACCGGCGCCGGCGGCCCGGGCGGCACCATCAACATGGTGCGTAAAAAACCCACCTCGGAATTCAAAGGCTATGTCGACCTGGGCGCGGGCTCCTGGGACAACTACCGCTCGGAAATCGACGTCAGCGGCCCGCTGACCGAGACCGGCAACGTGCGTGGCCGTGCCGTTGCGGCCTACCAGGACAAACATACGTTCCTCGATCACTACCAACGCCAGACCAACGTCTACTACGGCATTCTCGAGTTCGACCTGGCCCCGGACACGTTGCTGACCATCGGTGGCGACTATCAGGACAGCGACCCGCAGGGCTCCAGCTGGTCCGGTGCGGCCTCGCTGTTTGACTCTGCCGGTAACCATATCAGCACCCCGCGCTCCTTCAACAACGGCGCCAAGTACAGCAAGTGGAAGCAGTACACCCGCACCGCCTTCGCGACCCTGGAACACACGTTCGACAATGGCTGGGTCGGCAAGGCGCAGTACAACCACCAGATCAATGGCTACAAAGCCCCGTTGTCGGCCCTGCTGTCACCCAATGCCGAAACGGGCAAGGCACCGCTGCTGACCCGAACCTACAATGGTGAAACCACCAGCGACACGGGTGATCTCTACGCCACTGGCCCGTTCAGCCTGTTCGGTCGTGAGCATGAGCTGGTGGTCGGCACCTCGGTATCGCGCTCGCACTGGCTGGGCAGCGATTACACCAACGCCACCAACTATGACAACAGCCACGACTACTTCAACTGGGACGGCGACGCCCCCAAGCCGGACCGTGGTCCTCGAACCAAAAAGAACGACGAGCTGACCCGCCAGAGCGCCAGCTACATCACCGGGCGCTTCAGCCTGGCCGATGACTTGCACCTGATCCTCGGCACTCGGGTCAACAACTACGAAGTCAGCGGCACCAGCCAGGTCAAGGACACCGGCAAGGTAGTGCCGTACGCCGGCATCACCTATGACCTCAATGACAACTTCTCGGCCTACGCCAGCTTCACCGAAATCTACCTGCCACAGGACGACTATCGCGACCGCAACGACAAACCGCTGGAACCGGATGAAGGCAAGAACTACGAGATCGGCCTTAAAGGCGAATTCTTCGATGGCCGCCTGAACTCGAGCCTGGCCTACTTCGAGGTGCACGAGAAAAACCGCGCCGTCGACGACACCGATTACATCCCCAACAGCCACCCAGGGCTGGATTACGCCTCCAGGGGCACCGAAGCCAAGACCAAAGGCTACGAAGCGGAAATTTCCGGCGAGCTGGCGCCAGGCTGGCAGTTGCAGGCAGGCTATACCCACAAGATCATGCGCGACAAACAGGGTGAGAAGCTTTCCACCTGGGAACCGGAAGATCAGGTCAATATCTACACCAGTTACAAGCTGACCGGCCCACTCGACAAGCTGACCCTGGGCACCGGCGTGCGCTGGCAAGGTACCGGCTGGAAGCTGCTGAACAACTACGCCAAAGGCACCGAGGAAAACTTCTCCCAGGACCCACTCTGGATCGTCGACGCGATGGCCCGCTACCAGGTGACCGAGAACGTCTCGGCGACCCTCAACGTCAACAACATCTTCGACAAGAAGTACTACACCAACATCGGCTTCTACAACTCGGCTTACTACGGCGACCCGCGTAACGTCATGCTCAGCACCCGCTGGAACTTCTGATCCAGCCCAAGCCCCTGGTCATCGCTGATGGCCAGGGGCTTTTTGCTGCCTGCTAAATCGTTACTCTTGCCGAATAACACAGATAAAAAAACGCCCCTGGCCATCGGTCCAGGGGCGTTACTTTTACACCGGGTGTTACTTCATCGCATCCGCAAAGCTCTGTACGAACGCGGCGTTATCGATGATTCGATCATGGGTAGAGTCGATCACTACTGACTGCTCAATACACGGCCGGCCGATAACCTGCGCCATGCTTGCCTCAATCAACTGACGATGCTGCCCTGCGCGGCTCGCAGCGGCCCACCAGCAACGGATCGGTGCCTGGATGGGCTTGAAGTCGGCGTCCTTTAGAGACTGGCCGAGGGCTCGGTCGAGTTCCCAGGAGATCTGCGCTTCGTCGCCCTCAAGCAAGCTGGCCTTGACCTCCAGATAGGTCTCACCGAGTGCGCCTTCGGCCCACGTGCTGAATGCCTGCCATTGCTGCACCTCGTCGTCAGAGAGCGCCTCGCTTTGCAGCCACGCGGCCTGGATCAACGCGCTCGACTGCGCAAACATCACCTGCAACAACTCAACGCGCCGTTGATTGACCGACACCTCACTGTCATCGGTCGTCACCGCCGTGTCCCAATAGTCCTTGAGCCAGTACGGCGGCGACGCATCGATCCAACCGACAACCTCGACCACACGCCCCGCCTGTTCCAACGCATACGCGACTTCCATGGCCAGGTTACCCCCCAGGGACCAACCGGCCAGGCGATAAGGGCCTTCGGGCACGGCATCGAGCAGTTGCGCGGTGTAGTCGTCGACCATTGATTGCCAGCTGGGCACTGCACTGCCCTCCGCGACCAACGCCCGACTGATCACCCCCAGCACCGGCCGTTGTTCACGCAGCGCCAGACCAATGGCCTTGTAGCAATGCACCGAACCAAAGCTTGGGTGAAACAGGATCAGTGGCGTGCCTTGGGTCTGGCTGTTGAGTTTGACGATCAGCGAGTGGCGGGTCTCGCCGCCCAGGCAAGCCACCTGCCCGGCAATGGTCGGGTTAAGCATCAATTGGCTGACCGACAGCGCTGTGCCGGTCGCCTTGCGGATGCGCTCCTTGAGCATCAACACCAACAGCGAATGGCCACCCAGTTCAAAGAAATTGTCATTCAAGCCGACGCGTTCAACCTCAAGCACTTCGCTCCAAATTGCTGCGAGGCGCTGCTCCAATTCGGTCTGCGGCGCCTGATAGACGCGCTCCTGCAAGTGCGCATCAGCCTTGGGCAGCGCCTTGCGGTCCAGCTTGCCATTCGGGCTCAGGGGCATGTGCGCCAGCAGCACCCATTGTGCCGGGACCATATAGTCCGGCAAGTGCGCCAACAGGTGTGCGCCCAGGGACTCACGCCAGGTTTCGCTCGGCGCCTGCAACACCAGATAGCCCACCAGATGCTTGCCATCGACCACCTGGACGGAGGCTTCCTGTACCTGGGGATGTTCAAGAACCCGCGCTTCAATCTCACCTAATTCAATGCGCAGGCCACGCAATTTGACCTGATGATCCAGGCGCCCAAGGTATTCGATAACCCCGTCGGCACGCTGACGTACGCGGTCGCCGGTACGGTACAGGCGCGCTCCCGGCGCGAACGGCGAAGCGACAAACCGTTCGGCGGTGAGCCCCGGGCGTCGGTGATAACCGCGTGCCAAGCCGATACCGCCCAGGTACAACTCACCGGCCACCCCCACGGCGGTCACTTGCAACTGAGCGTCCAGCACATAGGTGCACAGGTTGGCGATCGGCTGGCCGATAGGCACCGTGTCTTGCCCTTCGTCGACGCAGGTCCAGTGGGTCACATCGATGGCGGCTTCGGTCGGGCCATACAGGTTGTACAACGCGGTTTGCGGCAGCTTGCGCAAGACCTGCTGTTGCGCATCCACCGGCAGCGCTTCGCCGCTGCACACAATGCGTTGCAAGGAGTGGCAGGAAGCAACGGCCGGGTCTTGCAGGAACGCCTGCAGCATCGACGGCACAAAGTGCAGCGTGGTGACGTTTTCGGTGTTGATCAGTTCTACAAGCCTGGCCGGGTCGCGGTGATCACCCGGCGCAGCCACTACCAGGCGTGCACCCGTCATCAGCGGCCAGAAGAACTCCCACACCGACACGTCAAAGCTGAACGGGGTCTTTTGCAGCACCGTGTCACGGGCATTCAACCCGTAGGCTTCCTGCATCCAGCACAGGCGGTTGGTCAGCGCGCAGTGGCGGTTGCCCGCGCCTTTGGGCTGGCCGGTGGAGCCGGAGGTGTAGATCACGTAGGCGAGGTTTTCGTCCGCCAGCACAATACCGGGGTTCGCTTCGCTGTAGCCGTCAAAACCGGCTTCACCCAGCACCAGGGTTTCCAGACCTTCCGGGATCGGCAACTGTTCGAGCAGATGCGCCTGAGTCAGCAGCCACTTCACGCCGCTGTCTTCCAGCATGTAAGCCAGTCGCTCGCGGGGGTATTCCGGGTCGAGCGGTACATACGCGCCACCGGCCTTGAGTACTGCCAACAGGCTGACGACCATTTCTATCGAACGCTCCACGGCCAGCCCCACCAACACATCGGGGCCGACACCGGCATCCATCAGGCGATGGGCCAGGCGGTTGGCCCGCCGATTAAGCTGGGCGTAGGTCAAGCGCTGCCCGGCAAACACCAGCGCCTCGGCATCCGGCGTGAGTTCCACCTGTGCTTCGATCAACTGATGCACAGGCTGCTGCGGGTAGTCACGCGCAGTGGCGTTCCAGTCTTGCAGCGCGATACGTTGCTCAGTGTCACACAACAACGGCAACTGGCTGACGCGCTGCTGCGGGTCGTCGAGCATGCCTTGCAACAGATTTTGCCAGTGCGCCAGCATGCGCGTGAGCATGGCCGGCTCGAACAGGTCGGTCGCATAGGTCAAGGTGGCCCAGATCCCCTGCGCAGTAGCCTGGGTGTCCAGGCTCAGGTCGAACTGCGCGGTCTGGCTGCCCCAATCCAGGCCCTCCACGCGCAAGTCGGGCAACTGACGGCCACGGGTAGCCAACCCCGCATCGCTCTGATGGTTGAACAACACCTGGAACAACGGGTTATGGCTCAGGCTGCGTTCCGGTTGCAGGGCCTCGACCAGTTGTTCGAAGGGCAGGTCCTGATGGCTCTGCGCATCCAGGCTGCGGCGTTTGGCCTGCTGCAACAGCTGGGTCACGGTGATCTGCTCGTCCAGGTCAGCCTTGAGCACCTGGGTGTTGACAAAGAAGCCGACCAACCGCTCGACTTCAACCCGGTTGCGGTTGGCGATCGGCACCCCGACACGAATGTCATGCTGGCCACTGTAGCGGTACAACAAGCCCTGAAAGGACGCCAGCAACAGCATGAACAGCGTCACGCCCTCACGCTGCGCCAATGCGTTGAGCCCCTCGGCCAGTTGCGTCGGCAACTCCAGTTCCAGGCTGGCCCCCCGGTAGCTTTGCAGCGCCGGGCGCGCGTGCGCGGTGGGCAGTTCCAACACCGGTTGTTCACCGCCGAGCAGCTCGCTCCAGTAAGCCAACTGACGCTCGCGCTCACCCGCCGCCATCCACTCGCGTTGCCAGTGTGCGTAATCGGCATACTGCAACGCCGGCGCCGGTAACTGCGCGACTTCGCCCTGGCTGTAGGCGCTATACAACTGCACCAGTTCGTCGACCATCACCTGCATCGACCAACCATCGGAAACGATATGGTGCTGCACCAGCACCAGGACGTGCTCATCTTCGGCCAGGCGTAACAAGGTGACGCGCAGCAGCGGACCTTGCTGCAGGTTAAAGGGCTTGGCGATTTCGGCTTCTACCTGTTGCTGCAACGTTTTCTCAGTGGCATCGCCTCGCGTGATTGACAACGGTTCGGCGGGCAAAACCACCTGCACTGCGCGCTCATCCTGCTGATCGATGCGGGTGCGCAAGCTTTCATGTCGCGCCACCAGGCGGTCAAAACTGCACTGCAAGGCGTGCTGATCAAGGCGACCACTCAGGCGCAGAATGCTCGGAATGTGGTAGGCGGCGCTTTGCGGATCCAGCTGCCAAAGAAACCATTGGCGCTCCTGGGCAAAGGACAGCACTAACGGCTGATCGCGCCCTATCGCCACCATCGGCGGCGCCAAGTCCTCTTCAGCGGCGTGCAGTGCCAGCACAAAACCCTGCAGTTGCGGCTGCTCAAACAAGGTGCGCAGCGGCACCTCGCGTTCAAGCAACTGACGCACACGGGAAATCACCTGCATGGCCAGCAATGAGTGGCCGCCCAACTCGAAGAAGTGGTCCGTCAGGCCAATGCGTGCAGCGCCCAGCACCTGAGCCCAAATCGCCGCGACCTGTTGTTGCAATGGCGTAACCGGTTCAACCCACTCGCCTTGCGACTGCGCCGCGTCCGGCTGTGGCAGGCCCTTACGGTCGAGCTTGCCGTTGGGCGTCAGCGGCATCTGGTCCAGGAACATGAAGTGCGCAGGCACCATATAGTCGGGCAGGCGGGTTTTCAGGGCGCGACGCAAGGCTTCGCGAAATGCGACTGGGTCGGTCGCGGGCTCAGCGGGCACCACGTAGGCCACCAACTGCTTGCCGCTTGGGCTGTCCTGGGCCACGACAACGGTTTCGCCAACGCTGTCCTGCTCACGCAGACGCGCCTCGATTTCACCCAGTTCGATACGGAAACCACGGATTTTCACTTGGTGATCGACACGCCCGAGGTAATCCACCACCCCATCTGCGCGGCCACGGGTCAGGTCGCCGCTGCGGTACACGCGGCTGCCGGGTTTGCCGAACGGGTCCGGCACAAAGCGTTCGGCGGTCAGTGCCGGGCGCTCCAGATAACCACGCGCCACGCCTTCGCCGCCCAGGTACAGCTCACCGGCCACGCCGATGGGTTGCAGGTTGAGTTGCGCGTCCAGTACGTAGCCGCTGCGGTTGCCCAACAGCGTGCCGATCGGCGCATAGACCGCGCCGCAGGGGTCGCCGCGACGGGCTTTCCACAGCAGCGGTGTGACCACGGTTTCGGTCGGGCCGTAGCCGTTGAACAGATACGTCGGTTTCAGTGCGCGCCAGGCCAGGTCGTAGCTGGCCTGTGCCACGGCATCGCCACCGAAGCAGTACACGCGCACTTTAGGCGGGTTGCCGTCGCGTTCGGCATGCTCGGCCAGTTGTTGCAGGTACACCGGTGGGAACACGGCCATGGTTACGTTGTGACGGTGCATTTGCGCGTAGGTGTACTCCGGCAGCCACAGGCTGTCATCGCGGATCAGCACGCTGGCGCCGTTGATCAGCGGGTGCATCCAGCCTTCGTGGGAACCATCGAAGGCGAAGGACATGAAGTGCAATTCGCAGTCGGCCGGGCCGGTTTCGTAGCGCTCGCCCGTGGCGATGATGTGCGCCACCAGCGGGCCGTGGGAAACCGCCACGCCTTTGGGCATGCCGGTGGAGCCGGAGGTGTAGATCACGTAGGCGAGGTTGTCGCCGTCCAGATTGACGCTTGGTGCCGTGTCGCTGTGGCCCGTCCAGTCTTCGGTGCGGTCAATGGCCAGGGCTTCCAGCCCTTCGGCGAGCGGCAATTGCGGCAAGGCGCTGGTGTGGCTGAGCAGCAACCTGGCGCGGCTGTCTTGCATCATGTACAGCAGGCGGTCACGCGGGTATTCGATGTCCAGCGG
>NZ_CVTT01000067.1:0-10289 GCF_900006605.1 Pseudomonas sp. 58 R 3
TCAGTCTCCCGCCCATCCTGAATCTCGCTCACCTGCTTCAAGGCCTTATCCACCGCGGCCTTATCCGCTAACAAGCTGTAGCTGATGCGGAACTGCTTGTGTTCCTTGGGCCCAATTGTCGGAACCAGGTTCAGTGGCCGCTGGTAACGGCGGTTGTAGGAAAAACTTGTCCCTGGCTCCAGCCCCGTGACATAGCCCTGGCCTTGGGTATCGGTGTTTTTCCACAGGGAAAACACCGGCAGTGTCTGGGTATTGAAGCCGACCGAAACGCCCAGGCTGCCGGCCTTGTTATGCAACACGGTCAACGTATCGCCCTTGGCATCGGCATACGGCACCACGTTGTACACCGTTTCGTCGTAGTCCTTGGTCGGTGCGCGGTAGGTTTGCCAGTCGGGCAGATCGCCCTTGGCCTTGTCGTTGAACGGCGACACCTGTTTCACCGGCGCGGCGAAACGAGCGCCTTGCTCCAGGAACGGGGTGCTGAAGTTGCTGTGATACAGCGCCTGGTATTCCTTCGGATAGTCGCCATTGTTGGTAAGGGTGTCATTGAGGGCGAACACGACGCTGCCGGGTTCGGTGACCAGTTCGGTCGCGACCGAGAAGTCGACCTTCTTGAACGCCTGCTCTTTCAATTCACCGCGCAGGGTGATGGCGTACGGTGGTTTTTCATCGATATGCAGGGTGACTTTGTTCGCAGGAATGTTGGCGGCCCGACCGTGCAGGGTCAGCAGTTCGCCGTTGTCGACGCTGGGGTGGCCGACCCATTCGTATCAGCAGCGGGCGACCAGTTCATTGAAACCTTCCAACCAACCCAGACCACCACGGCCATTGAGTTCGATGAATGACGGATTGACCACTTCCTTGACCGGAGAATCCCAGCCCATGCGCACACTGCCGACCGAGGCCTGCAAGACGTTCATGCCGCGAGTCGGCACTACCGAGAGTTTCATGGTGCCGTTATCGATATCGACGATGCTGACGCCCTCCTGGCGACCGCCGTGCAAGGTACGCAGGCTAACGCTGAAGGGCTTGTCGGTTTTTACTCCAAGTTGCTGGCTGTTGATCTGCCAGCTCTGGGCGGCTTTGTCGGTGTCGAGCAGAACGTAATCCCAGGCCATGGCGTGGGAGGCAGCGGACAGTGCGCTGAGGGCAACGAAGAGTTTGAGCGGGGTCATGGTGACAGCCTTTCTTGGAGTTGTGCCATTTTTATAAACTTGATGAAACGTTTCAGCAAGCTAAAAATGGACTCAGCGCCGACGAGGTAGGCAACGTGCAGTGAGCGTAAGGCAAAAACGATAATGTCGCTGATAGCCGCTTGCTGACTTTAGTTGCAGTCAGCAAGCAGCCATTAGCGGACACCAAGACTGTATGTGAAACCTGAGGCGACTCATCAACGCCCTTGATCATCCAAAGCAGAGACTTTCTACCGCCCTAAATTAAACCCGTTGACTTGGTGGTATTGATTTCGACCCACGCGGCAAAGGCGTGGATGAATTTCTTTAAGAACTGAGTAGTTCCGTCATCATTCAAATTCCCGTCCTCTCCCAGAAGCTTTGTCGCACCGCCGATATATGCTTCCGGCTGCTGCAAAAGTGGCATGTCCAAAAACACCATGGATTGACGCAAATGGTGGTTAGCACCGAAGCCGCCGCTGGCGCCCGGCGATACGCTTACGATAGCCGCTGGCTTGCCCGCCCATATAGACTCTCCATAGGGGCGAGAGCCAATGTCAATGGCATTCTTCAATACACCAGGAACTGACCTGTTGTATTCGGGAGTGAAAAACAGTACTCCATCTTTCGACGCCATGTTCTGGCGAAAACGAGTCCAGGCTTCAGGGGCACTCTCACCGTTTTCTTCCAAGTCTTGGTTAAACAGATTCAGTTCATTGATCTCGACTATTTCTAATAAAAGGCTGGGTGGCGCAAGTGCTATTACTTCTTGAGCAAATAGACGGTTCAACGATTCTTTGCGCAGGCTGCCGACAATGACGGCAATCTTTTTAGGCGACATGATGGGACCTTGATTTAAGTGGCTTTAAAGGGGTAATCAATTTGAAAAGAACACGTAAACGGACGTTGAACGGTGGCCGAAGGATGAGGACTGCCCCACCGCCTGGTCATGCGGGTCTGCCCTATACTTTGGCGGCGCCATTGACAACCAGGTGATGACCGGAAATCCAAGCTGCATCGTCACTTGCCAGGAAAAGCACGGCGCCTTCGACATCGGCGACAGAGCCCAAGCGCGCAAATGGCGACAACTGTGCCAATGCCTGATAGTCATTTTCCTGAAGGTTAGCGATGACACCTGCGTCGCGTAGCGGCCCCGGTACCACACCGTTCACCGTGACGTTACGCTTGCCCATTTCCTGCGCGAGACATTCAACGTAAAGCCGGCCAGCGGCTTTGCTTCCGGCATACGCGGTGAAGCCTGCGTTTGGTACGATCGTCGTCGTGGACGAAATCACGATGATGCGCCCACCATCGGTAACAAGGCGCGCACTTTCGCGAAGCGTATAGAAGGTGCCAAACACATTGGTTTTGGTGACAGCCTCGAACATCGCGTTATCGATTTCCGTGATCGGTGTGTCGATAAGCTCCCGTCCGGCATTGGCCACGACAATATCGATGCGCCCAAATCGAGCCAGCACTGCTGCGAATATGGCTTTGACAGCGTCCGGGTCGCTGATGTCTCCCCCAATGGCCATTGCTTGAGCGCCCTCAGCAACGAGCGCCTCGACATTTCGGTCGGCTGCGGCAGCGTCAGTGTTGTACGTCAACGCAACGCAAGCCCCCTCTCTGGCAAAACGACGTGCCAGGGATAATCCGAGCCCGCGCGATGCGCCGGTAATCAGTACAACTTTGTTGGTCATTCGCATGATCAGATTCCGTTGATGCTGCGTTCTGTAGAGGTTGCGTTGCCCTGCCACTGGACAAGTTCCTGCTCAACTTTGGCCATTTTTGCACGCATTCCGCCCATCGCATCGGCACCCAAGGCCGCGTGTACGGGTGGATTATCCGCCTCCATCAGGTTGATAATCGCCAAAGCCCCTTTTCCTGGAACATTCGGCTGCTTACCTTGCAGACCACCTATAGCTACACGGAACTTACCGACGGGTGTGCCTTCATAGTCATCGATTTTTTGCTCGACGTAAGCCAGTGAGCGCCCCGCAAATTGGGTCTCGAATACACCGATGGTCAACACAGTCGTGGCGATGTTAAAGGGTGCAAGTTCACCTGCCAGTGCTTCACCCAGGATGTCAGTAGCGCCCTTCGCGGCCGAGTACACGCCCATGCCCGGGTAGCCAATGAAGCCACCGATTGCGGAGAATTGAATGATGTGCCCGCTGCGCTGCTTGCGCATCGCAGGGGTCACAGCGCGAATGATGTTCAGGCCGCCAAAGAAATTCAGATCGAATACACGCCGCGCTTCTCGATCCGTCATTTCTTCAACCGCACCCACTGTGCCAGCGCCCGCACAGTTAGCGACAATGTCGATACGGCCAAAGTGAGCCAGCACCTGGGCCACACCCGTTTTGACCGCCATATCGTCTGTCACGTCTACCAAAACGCCCATGCCCTGCGCGGCATGTTTACCGTTATAGAAATCCACTTCTTCTTGCTTGCGAAAGGTGGCTGCGACCAGCGCACCTTTTTCCAGCAGTTGATGCACTAACTCGCGCCCCAATCCCGATGAGGCACCAGTAACGAGGACGACTTTGCCATTTATTGATTTCATTCTCTGCTCCGGGGTTTGGCTATTTACCGGATGTTAGGTATTGGGCCTCCCCCCAACAAGCCGGTTTGGCCAGATGCAACTTCCCGCTCATTGGACGCTCCTTCCCAGCGAAACATTGCCAAATAACCACATAGTTCTAGACGGTACCCTTGGAACTCTTCAAGATTAAAAATTGCCTTCCTATGATTGGGCCATACGTGAATCGGCTGGACCTGAACGATCTGTTTATTTTTGTCAATGTGGTCGATCGCGGTGGGTTTACTGCCGCAGTTGCAAGTACCGGTATGCCCAAGTCAACGCTTAGCCACCGCATGCAACAATTGGAGGGCGAATTAGGTGTGCGTTTGCTCAGCCGAACGTCGCGTCGCTTCGGTATGACCGAGGCAGGAGAAGAGTTTTACCAGCACGCGCTGGCCGCGCTGCGAGAAGCAGAGATGGCAGAAATGTCAGTGCGTCAGCGGTTGTTGGAGCCCGTCGGGACCATCCGGTGTACCGCTGGAGTCGCGACCATGAATTTCGCCATGGCGGGCATGATCGCTGACTTCCTTCGTGTCTATCCCAAGATCAATATGGTCGCTCATGCGGCCGATCGAACCATCGATATTGTTGGCGAAAATTACGACGTCGCCATCCGGGCGCATGAGGCTCCATTGCCGGACTCCGATCTTGTCCAGCGCATGCTCGGGGTCGCGCCCTGGTTTCTGTTCGCCGGATCAAGCTATCTGGCCGAACATGGCGCACCGGCCACGCCAGCGGAGCTAAGCAACCACGCCTCGATTTTCTTTGCGCGAGCTAATGCCCCCATGAACTGGCGGTTGCGCCATGTCACTCTATCGATCGAAGAAATTGCTGTGCCCATCATGCCGCGGCTGCAAAGCGAGGACATGCTCAGCCTGCAACATGCAGCCATCAGCGGGCTTGGGATTGTGGCCCTGCCGAGTTACATCGCGCGGGCGGCCGTTGCGCGTGGTGAGCTTCATCGAGTTCTGCCCGAATGGATAGCTGGCGATGCCAGGATCACTGCACTGGTACCTTCCCGCAAAGGATTGCTGCCGTCAGTACGTGTTTTCCTGGATCACTTGGCTTCGGAGTTTCCCAAGATCCTCTTGCTGTAAAGCCATCCTTAATACGCTGGGCAGATCGTTTCAGCGGCTTCTCCATGAATACAGCACATTTTTTTACCGAATACAGCAACTAAGGCGGCACTACCGAGCGGGTAGGCGCCGAAGATAGGGTGAGTTCTCGACGTCCATTCCACCGGACACAGATTCCAGAAACCCCGTCTTGCTGGGTCAGGTACGCGTTCCTACCATGGTTTCTTGCCTCTCATCCTCGACGGCACTAACGATACCTGATCTGGAATCTATGACTTTGACAATCACACGACGCGGCGCGATAGCTTTGGGAGCACAGGCAGTGCTGGTTGCAATGACGGCAGGCGCTGCTACGTTTGCCTCTGGTGCAACGCGCAGCTCCAGTAAAACTAAAGAGACGCCTCGGACTGGCAAGCAGTTTGATGTGGTGATCGTCGGTGGTGGATCTGCCGGTGCCGTCCTTGCAGCACGTCTCAGTGCCGACCCGCTGCGCAGTGTGCTGCTGCTCGACGCAGGTCCCGACTTTGCGCCCGACCGGTATCCAGCAGTGCTGACGAACGCCGACCTAGTTGCCGCTTCTCCCGAATACGACTGGCATTACCATAGTGACGACTCAGCTCGGATAGGTCACGACATAGCCATCCCACGCGGCCGAGTGATCGGTGGTAGCTCCGCGGTCAATGCTGCTGTGGCGATGCGTGCGCGCCCTGCCGATTTTGCGCGCTGGGCCGGACGCGGAATCGAAGGTTGGGCTTGGCCGGAAGTGCTGTCCGCCTACCGAGCGATGGAAAACACGCCCACTGGCGAAGATGCATGGCATGGCCGTACCGGCCCATTTCCAGTGCGTCAGCGCACTGCTGCGCAGAATACTGTCTCAATGCGTGCTTTCGTGGCGGCTGCCGAGTCAGTTGGACTGCCGCACGTGGATGACTTCAACGGCGCACGCCAGCACGGCGTAGGTCCCTACCCGTTGAATGTCATCAACGGCACCCGAATCAATACCGGCATGGCTTACCTGAGTGCAGACGTGCGGGCTCGCGCCAACCTCACTATCCGCGGCCACGCTGAAGCCGACCGCGTCCTGATAGAACGAGAACGCGCCATAGGTGTATTGCTAGTAGACGGCGAGATAGTTCCAGCCGGCGAAGTGATCCTGTCGGCCGGTGCCATAGGCAGCCCCGCTATCCTGCTGCGCTCCGGTATCGGCCCACAAGGCCATCTTCGCGAGATGGGAATCGCCACCGTCGCTGATCTACCGGTAGGTGAACGGTTGCAAGAACATCCGTTTTTCTTCAACGTCTACGCGCTGAAGACCTCCGCAATTGCTATGACCCCAGCCGGCGGCGCTATCGCCTGGACTCGCTCGCAACACGCCGCACCGGACGATCTGGACTTACATATCTCCGGTACACACCTGATCGACCCAAAGGCAAGCCCTACCGGCGGTGCGATAGTGTTGGCATGCGCCGTCACATTACCTAAATCCAACGGTAGCGTACGCTTGACCAGCCGTGACCCCCGAGTTGCGCCGAACATTCGGTACAACTTTTTTGAACAGGAAAATGACTTGGATCGCATGGTCGAAGCAGTAGAACTGTCTCGCAAGATTGGCCGCAGTGCACCGTTTGCTGACTTGGTTGACCATGAAATGACACCGGGTAGCAGCGTACTTGAAGGCAAGGCTTTGCGACAAAACATCGTAAACAATGTCGCCGGCTATCAGCACCCCACCTCGAGCGTGCCGATGGGCGCGGACGGTGACAAGGCCGCCGTAGTCAACAATTGGGGCGCGGTGCGAGGTATCGCGGCACTGCGTGTTGTGGATGCCTCTATCATCCCGGATATCCCGTCGGTGGCGACAAATCTTACTACGATCATGCTAGCCGAACGCATTAGTGCGCACCTGACTTTATAATTGACCCGAGCGCAGAGTGCTGGAGATATGTGGCACTAGTCAAAAATGCCCGCCCTAAATAAAGGCTATTTATGATAGCCTCACCCATCACTTATATAAGTGTAATCCTTACATAAGAAAGCTACAGCCAGGATATTA
Source organism: Pseudomonas sp. 58 R 3 (assembly GCF_900006605.1). NCBI lineage: Bacteria > Pseudomonadati > Pseudomonadota > Gammaproteobacteria > Pseudomonadales > Pseudomonadaceae > Pseudomonas > Pseudomonas sp. 58 R 3. The sequence goes on from NZ_CVTT01000067.1 coordinate 6,886, forward strand.
ATGCCTTATATTAAAAATATTGAAATCCTGGAGAGTTATAGAGAAGAAAATAGCTTTCCATTCTATTTGCCTTCAATTCAATCAATTAGCAAGATCGAGCTCCACCCCACAATAAATTTTTTCGTTGGCGAAAACGGTAGTGGTAAGTCAACGTTGCTTGAGGCTATTGCATTGTCATGTGGCTTCAATCATGAGGGAGGCAGTAAGAATTTTAGATTTTCTTCCAGCGATGAAAACTCTTTACTGTCTAAGGCATTGCGTTTGTCACGCACAGCGAAGCGACCTCGAGATGGCTATTTTTATCGCGCAGAAAGTTTCTATAATGTAATTACCGAGATGAACAAGTTGGATTGCGGGCCCGGCGGGCCACCCATTAAGAACTCATACGGGGGTAGCGATCTTCATACGAGGTCTCATGGCGAGGCTTTTATGGATCTGATTATACATCGATTCAGAGGAAACGGATTGTATTTGCTAGACGAGCCTGAATCTGCGCTATCTCCCCAGCGTCAACTATCTCTGCTCGTCCGTATAGCTGAACTCGCAAAACAGCAATCTCAGTTTATCATTGCAACGCATTCACCGATTTTAATTGCTTATCCCGGCGCAAGAATTTGGGAGTTTACCGAGAGTGGATTAGTAGAAAAGCATTATACAGAGACTGAGAATTATCTCATCATGAAGAGTTACTTTTCCAACACTGAAAGCTTTATGAGCAAGTTATTTGATGAGAAGCATGACATTTAAACCATCCATACTGTAAAAGTCAGCGCTTAGAGAGCATATAAATTTTGGGGTGCAAAAAAATAGTGTTGGCAATCGCGTGTTGATAGATAGGGGGCTGATAAAACTTTAAATCGGGTTACCGTCTTTAAGAGCAGGTATCAGACAGGTCTTTTCACCCAGTTACGCCAGTCGCCTGCCGACAGATTTCTGCCAATTATGCACACAGACCTACAGAAGCTACCGCCGCAAACGACTGAGCAGGCCGAATGCGCATGGCCGTTCAGGCCTGTGAAACCAGCCAAATCTTCCGAACCTAGGGGTAGGAAAGTTAATGACTGAGGTTGATACATCCTCTCAGTTGCACCCTGGCTAACCACACCTTATAGTTCGCCCCGTCGCCGACCTCGGTCAGCGACCGGGTTTCGCAGCCCTACCAAAATAGAATCAACCTGCACAGTCATCAGACCCTCAGGCGGAGCCCGCCTGCGTCTTGTTTATGGCGGCTGTGCGTGGGAGACCTTCGGGTCTGCCGGGGGTGATTCTTCCTGGTCTGCGAACCCGCGCACAGTTGCCACCCAGGCTGTTTCGCAGCAGCAAGGTGGCAGTTCTTTTTACCCAAAATAGAATCGAACCTTATGACTACTCAACACCCGCCCCGCCGCTTCACCCCCATGTCTCAAACCGCAACCGAATACCCTGTCCTGCTCATCGACAGCGACGCCCCGCTCAGCGAGCTCCACGCCTGCGCCAGCGAGCGTCTTAATGCTGCCCTCGCCTACCTGCATCTGATGGCCTGTTCCAATGTGTCCGACTATGCCGAGCATGACGTGAATACCGTCGCCAACACCGCGCGGATCATGATCCAGGACGTGTCGGATGTGTTTACGGTGATGGAGCGACGCGGGTTTGATGTGCCTGCTGTGAGTTGATGTGATGTGAGCTGTGAGGAAACCCGCTTTGGCGGGTTTTCTGGTTTTTGTGGGGCTGGAAATGGGGGGTTGATCCAGCCTTGTTGGTGGCTGTGCCGCCGCCCTCGCTGCCTCGCTGGGGCTCGAGAGCTCCCACAGTTTGGTGTGTGCTCGTCACCGGTTTGGCGTAATTTTGGGGGCTCAGCTTCGCCATCCGATGCGTGCCGATGATTGTATGTCGCGAGAGGCCGTTTTGGGCCTAAGGCCGGCAGTGCCCAAATCGTTGCGAGCAGCCCATCAACTGCCCAAGGTCACACGCTCGCTGGCGGCCCTTGAACAAGCCGATGGGATCAGACGCGAACACTTGGCCGAGGAGCTGCAATATCGGCCGACAATGCCCCAGCCGGTGTCATTCCTTGCTCAGATCAACCAACGGCGTCTGCCGCACTTCAGTCTCCCGCCCATCCTGAATCTCGCTCACCTGCTTCAAGGCCTTATCCACCGCGGCCTTATCCGCTAACAAGCTGTAGCTGATGCGGAACTGCTTGTGTTCCTTGGGCCCAATTGTCGGAACCAGGTTCAGTGGCCGCTGGTAACGGCGGTTGTAGGAAAAACTTGTCCCTGGCTCCAGCCCCGTGACATAGCCCTGGCCTTGGGTATCGGTGTTTTTCCACAGGGAAAACACCGGCAGTGTCTGGGTATTGAAGCCGACCGAAACGCCCAGGCTGCCGGCCTTGTTATGCAACACGGTCAACGTATCGCCCTTGGCATCGGCATACGGCACCACGTTGTACACCGTTTCGTCGTAGTCCTTGGTCGGTGCGCGGTAGGTTTGCCAGTCGGGCAGATCGCCCTTGGCCTTGTCGTTGAACGGCGACACCTGTTTCACCGGCGCGGCGAAACGAGCGCCTTGCTCCAGGAACGGGGTGCTGAAGTTGCTGTGATACAGCGCCTGGTATTCCTTCGGATAGTCGCCATTGTTGGTAAGGGTGTCATTGAGGGCGAACACGACGCTGCCGGGTTCGGTGACCAGTTCGGTCGCGACCGAGAAGTCGACCTTCTTGAACGCCTGCTCTTTCAATTCACCGCGCAGGGTGATGGCGTACGGTGGTTTTTCATCGATATGCAGGGTGACTTTGTTCGCAGGAATGTTGGCGGCCCGACCGTGCAGGGTCAGCAGTTCGCCGTTGTCGACGCTGGGGTGGCCGACCCATTCGTATCAGCAGCGGGCGACCAGTTCATTGAAACCTTCCAACCAACCCAGACCACCACGGCCATTGAGTTCGATGAATGACGGATTGACCACTTCCTTGACCGGAGAATCCCAGCCCATGCGCACACTGCCGACCGAGGCCTGCAAGACGTTCATGCCGCGAGTCGGCACTACCGAGAGTTTCATGGTGCCGTTATCGATATCGACGATGCTGACGCCCTCCTGGCGACCGCCGTGCAAGGTACGCAGGCTAACGCTGAAGGGCTTGTCGGTTTTTACTCCAAGTTGCTGGCTGTTGATCTGCCAGCTCTGGGCGGCTTTGTCGGTGTCGAGCAGAACGTAATCCCAGGCCATGGCGTGGGAGGCAGCGGACAGTGCGCTGAGGGCAACGAAGAGTTTGAGCGGGGTCATGGTGACAGCCTTTCTTGGAGTTGTGCCATTTTTATAAACTTGATGAAACGTTTCAGCAAGCTAAAAATGGACTCAGCGCCGACGAGGTAGGCAACGTGCAGTGAGCGTAAGGCAAAAACGATAATGTCGCTGATAGCCGCTTGCTG
>NZ_CVTT01000085.1:0-253278 GCF_900006605.1 Pseudomonas sp. 58 R 3
ACTCTAGTCAGTCAGTTTTGAATGCAGTTCCCAGGTTGAGCCCGGGGATTTCACATCCAACTTAACAAACCACCTACGCGCGCTTTACGCCCAGTAATTCCGATTAACGCTTGCACCCTCTGTATTACCGCGGCTGCTGGCACAGAGTTAGCCGGTGCTTATTCTGTCGGTAACGTCAAAACACTAACGTATTAGGTTAATGCCCTTCCTCCCAACTTAAAGTGCTTTACAATCCGAAGACCTTCTTCACACACGCGGCATGGCTGGATCAGGCTTTCGCCCATTGTCCAATATTCCCCACTGCTGCCTCCCGTAGGAGTCTGGACCGTGTCTCAGTTCCAGTGTGACTGATCATCCTCTCAGACCAGTTACGGATCGTCGCCTTGGTGAGCCATTACCTCACCAACTAGCTAATCCGACCTAGGCTCATCTGATAGCGCAAGGCCCGAAGGTCCCCTGCTTTCTCCCGTAGGACGTATGCGGTATTAGCGTCCGTTTCCGAACGTTATCCCCCACTACCAGGCAGATTCCTAGGCTTTACTCACCCGTCCGCCGCTCTCAAGAGAAGCAAGCTTCTCTCTACCGCTCGACTTGCATGTGTTAGGCCTGCCGCCAGCGTTCAATCTGAGCCATGATCAAACTCTTCAGTTCAAACATCTTTGGGTTTTTAAGAAACCCTAAACTTGGCTCAGCAATCGTTGGTTACATCTTTGATTTCTCGCGGAGTAACTTGTGATGCTGATAATCTTGTTGACTATCAGTCTGACTCCACAAGCACCCACACGAATTGCTTGATTCAGTTGTTAAAGAGCGGCTGGTTAAGATCTTTCGTCTCAACCGAGGCGCGCATTCTACAGCAGCCTCATTTGCTGTCAAGTGATTATTTTCAGAAGTTTTCGAAGAATTCTTCAACAACTTCAACCACTTGCGCTTACGATCTCTCGTTAGCGGGAGGCGAATTCTACAGCGTTACACGCTGCTGTCAACACCTCTTTTTCAACTTCCTTCTGGCTTCGATGAACTGAAGCAACCTGCTGCCGAAAACCTCATAACTCTTTGTTTACCAAGGAGTTTTCCGTTTCGACTGCGCCGGAAGTGGGGCGAATTATAGACTTCTAGAATCCGCCGTCAACACTTAATTTAACTTATCTATCAATAAGTTAGAATCGATCAAAAAACAACCAATCCGATCTGATTGATGAGTCTGCCTATATAGAAGAGCAACTTCAGATAACACCAGCAGCCTTCAGCGCAGCCACATTCGACGAATCCAACCCCAACACCCCCTGCAACACCTGCACCGTATGCTCGCCCAATAGAGGAGGCGCATTACGGTATTCCACCGGCGTCTTGGACAACCGCATCGGACTGGCGACCTGAGGCACCATCCCCGCCAATGCATGCGGCAACGCCATCGCCAACCCACGCGCCTTGACCTGCGGGTCGGCAAACACTTGCGCCAGATCATTGATCGGCCCACACGGCACGCCTACTTGCTCCAGCTGTGACACCCACTCAGCCGTCGTCTTGAACACTGTGGCCTGGCGGATCAGCGGAATCAGCTCCGCACGGTTAGCCACCCGCACCTTATTAGTGGCGAAACGCGGATCATCCGCCCACTGCGGCTGTCCGGCCACCTCAGCAAACTTACGAAACTGTCCGTCATTGCCCACCGTCAGGATGAAGTCGCCATCAGCCGTGGGAAAGTCCTGATAAGGCACAATATTGGGGTGAGCATTGCCCAGGCGCCTGGGCGCGACACCCGTCGTCAGGTAATTCATCGCCTGATTGGCCAGGCATGCCACCTGAACATCCAGCAACGCCATATCAATATGCTGCCCACCGCCGTCATGATCCCGGTGAGCCAGCGCCGCCAGGATCGCCACGGTCGAGTACAGCCCCGTCAGGATATCCGTCAACGCCACGCCTACCTTTACCGGCCCAGCCCCTTCATCACCCTCGGGCCGACCGGTCAGGCTCATAAGCCCACCCAGCCCCTGGATCATAAAGTCGTAGCCTGCACGCTTCGCATAAGGCCCGGTCTGGCCGAAACCCGTGATCGAGCAATAGATCAACTCTGGATTGATCTCCTTGAGCGATTCATAGTCCAGGCCATAGGCCGCCAGACCACCCACCTTGAAGTTCTCGATGAGGATGTCGGACTTGGCCGCGAGGTCGCGCACCAGCTTCTGACCCTCCGGACGCGTGAAGTCGATGGTCACCGATTCCTTGTTACGGTTGGCTGACAGGTAATACGCCGCCTCACTGGTATTCTCGCCATAGGCGTCTTTAAGGAAGGGCGGCCCCCACGCCCGCGTATCATCGCCATTGCCCGGTCGCTCAACCTTGATCACCTCAGCCCCAAGGTCTGCAAGGATCTGCCCGGACCACGGGCCCGCCAACACTCGTGACAAATCCAGTACCCGCAGATGTGAAAGCGCGCCCATGCCGTTCTCCTATTAATAGAACGCTTGAAGGCCGGTCTGCGCGCGCCCAAGAATCAAGGCGTGTACGTCATGGGTGCCCTCGTAGGTATTGACCACCTCAAGGTTGACCAGGTGACGCGCCACCCCGAACTCATCCGAGATACCGTTACCGCCCAGCATGTCCCGCGCCATGCGCGCAATATCCAGGGACTTGCCACACGAATTACGCTTCATGATCGACGTTATCTCAACCGCCGCCGTCCCTTCATCCTTCATGCGCCCCAAACGCAGACAGCCTTGCAAGGCCAGGGTGATTTCGGTCTGCATGTCCGCCAGCTTCTTCTGGATCAGCTGGGTCGCCGCCAAAGGTCGCCCGAACTGCTGACGGTCCAGGGTGTATTGGCGAGCGGTGTGCCAGCAAAACTCCGCAGCCCCCAACGCCCCCCAGGAAATGCCATAACGTGCAGAATTCAGACAAGTGAAAGGCCCCTTCAGGCCACGCACGTCCGGGAAGATGTTCTCCTCGGGCACAAATACGTTATCCATGACGATCTCACCGGTAATCGAAGCCCGCAGGCCAACCTTGCCGTGAATCGCCGGAGCGCTCAGCCCCTTCCAACCCTTCTCCAGGACAAAACCGCGGATATCGCCCGCGTCGTCCTTGCCCCACACCACAAACACATCGGCGATCGGGCTATTGGTGATCCACATCTTGGCGCCGGTCAGGCTGTACCCGCCATCAACCTTACGGGCACGGGTAATCATCGCGCCCGGGTCGGAACCGTGGTCAGGCTCGGTCAGGCCGAAACAGCCGATCCACTCACCCGATGCCAGCTTTGGCAGGTACTTCTGCTTTTGCGCCTCGGTGCCAAATTCGTTGATCGGCACCATCACCAGTGAGGACTGCACACTCATCATCGAGCGATAGCCGGAGTCGACACGCTCCACCTCACGGGCAATCAGCCCGTAGCTGACATAGCTCAAGCCACTGCCGCCGTACTGCTCAGGGATCATTGCACCCAGCAGGCCGGTTTCACCCATCTCGCGAAAGATCGCAGGGTCGGTCTTTTCATGGCGAAAGGCTTCGAGCACACGCGGCGCCAGCTTGTCCTGGGCGAATTGCTCAGCGCTGTCGCGCACCATGCGCTCTTCTTCGGTGAGCTGTTGATCCAGCAACAGTGGATCGATCCAGTTGAAGCTTGCCTTGCCAGCCATGAATAAGTCCTCGGGGAAGAAAACAGAAGTCGTGGATGCAGCCTAGGCCGGGCAGCCGCAGAGGGCAAACGAGGTTTACGCATAGGGTTGTGCTAATTTCTCACTTCGTAATGACCGAAGAGCGCACAAATGCGCTTTATGAGTGAGCACAACGTACATGCGCAGAAAAATTCCCAGCACCACCGCCCTGGTCAGTTTTGAAGCGGCGGCCCGCCACGAGAGCTTTACCAAGGCGGCACACGAGCTTTCACTCACCCAAGGCGCCATCTGTCGACAGATCGCCAGCCTTGAGGAGTTTTTGAGTGTCGAGCTATTTCGACGCTCACGACGGGGCGTCAAGCTGACGGAAGCGGGGCTGTCTTATAGCCGTCGCGTTGCCATGCAACTGGACGCCGTAGAGCGCGATACCTTGTCGGTCATGGGGCAGCAGGGCGCGAATGTCATCGAGCTGGCAGTGGTGCCAACGTTCGGCACCCAATGGCTGATCCCACGGCTCAAGGACTTCCAGCAGCAACACCCGGAAGTCACGGTCAACCTCACCAACCGCACGCGCCCTTTTTTGTTTGCCGACACCGAGTTCGACGCCGCCGTCTACTTTGGCGATGCCGATTGGTCAGGCACCGAATCCCACCGGCTGATGGGCGAAAACCCTGTTCCCGTGTGCAGTCCGCGCTTACTGGGCAGTCGTGCACACTTCAGCCCGGAAGAAATCGCCCAACTGCCGCTGCTGCAACAAACCACCCGGCCATACGCCTGGCGCCAGTGGTTCAGCGCGCAACAACTGAACATACCTCGCGACATGACAGGCCCTCGTTACGAGCTATTCTCGATGTTGTCGCAAGCGGCCATGCATGAAATGGGCATTGCACTGATTCCGCCCTTCCTTATCCAGCGCGAGCTGGAAGAGCAGCATCTGGTGATCGCGAGCCCCGAAGCGTTGAGCAGTACAAAGGCTTACTACCTGATGATTCCCGAGAGAAAAGTCGAATCTGCGTCGCTGCACGCTTTTAGAGACTGGCTTATCGACCAATCACAGCGCTACAACCCCAGCATTTAAAGGACAAGTCCACTTTGTTGACCTTGTAGTCAGATAAATTAAGATCCTACAGATATAACTATATGTCGTGTTTTGAAAGACTGTACCTCTCAGCGTCAAAATGAGCTTAACGCCATGACCAATAAGGCTTGTAGCGACAATCACCTGCCAATGCCCGACCATTCACGCCGAAGATAGGAAAACCGTCTATAACTCTCTACAGCCCTTTAAGCACCTGTATTTAAAGAGGTTATTTTGTCCTGTTGCGACAATCAGTCACAGGGTGACTTGTAGTTAATTTTTCGTCACCCGTCATAATCCCTTGAAGGCCGTAAAGTTCGCCTGCAAAATGCCGCGCCCCGCTGTCATTTCAGTGGGATCGTGCTGATCGGCCGCCCCAGCTGCGCCACTCGCGGTGCACTGGCCTTTTTACAAAAAGATCAAAAGCAAAAAGATCATGCAGGAGATTTGACGTGCACATTGGTGTTCCTCTCGAAACCCAGACCGGTGAAACGCGGGTGGCTGCCACCCCGGAAACCATCAAGAAGCTGATCGGCCAGGGCCATAAGGTCACTGTACAAAGCGGCGCAGGCATTACCGCCAGCATCGTCGACAGTGCCTATGAAACGGCAGGCGCAACCATTGGCAGCGCCAGCGAAGCGTTTGGCGCCGAGCTGATTCTCAAGGTGGTTGCCCCCAGCGACAGCGAACTGGCGCTGATCAAAAGCGGCACCGTGTTGGTGGGCATGCTCAACCCGTTCAGCAATGAAACCATTGGCAAGCTGGCCGAACGCGGCATCACCGCCTTCGCGCTCGAAGCAGCCCCACGCACCTCGCGGGCCCAGAGCCTTGACGTGTTGTCGTCACAGGCCAACATTGCCGGCTATAAAGCCGTATTGCTGGCAGCCCATCACTACCCACGCTTCATGCCGATGCTGATGACTGCCGCGGGCACCGTCAAAGCCGCGCGCGTGCTGATCCTCGGCGCGGGTGTCGCAGGCCTGCAAGCCATCGCCACGGCGAAACGTCTGGGTGCCGTGATTGAAGCGTCGGACGTGCGCCCTGCCGTAAAAGAGCAGATCGAGTCCCTCGGCGCCAAGTTCGTCGACGTGCCCTACGAAACCGATGAAGAGCGTGAATGCGCGGTCGGTGTCGGCGGTTACGCGCGCCCGATGCCATCGAGCTGGATGCAGCGCCAGGCCCTGGCCGTGCATGAACGCGCCAAACAAGCGGACATCGTCATCACCACTGCGCTGATCCCGGGCCGCAAAGCCCCGACCTTGCTCAGTGCCGAAACCGTCGCACAAATGAAGCCCGGTTCGGTGGTCATCGACCTCGCTGCCGCCCAGGGTGGCAACTGCCCGCTGACCGTCGCCGACCAGGTCGTCGTGGAAAACGGCGTGACCATTTGCGGCCCGACCAACCTGGCCGGTGCAGTCGCCGCCGATGCTTCTGCTTTATATGCGCGCAACCTGCTGGACTTCCTGAAGCTGGTCTTCACCAAGGAAGGGCAGTTTGAAATCAACCTCGAAGACGACATCGTCGCCGCGTGCCTGATGTGCCGCGACGGCCAAGTCATCCGCAAAAACGCCTAAGCAGGGATTCAGACGATGGAAGAGCTTATCTCCCCCGGTATCTACAACCTGATCATCTTTGTGCTGGCGATTTATGTCGGTTACCACGTGGTCTGGAACGTCACGCCCGCACTGCACACGCCACTGATGGCGGTCACCAACGCCATCTCCGCAATCGTGATTGTCGGCGCCATGCTGGCCGCAGCCCTCACCGTGACCCCACTGGGCAAGACCATGGGCACCCTGGCCGTGGCCCTGGCGGCGGTTAACGTATTCGGCGGGTTCCTGGTCACGCGCAGGATGCTGGAGATGTTCAAGAAGAAAGCCCCGAAAGTAAAAGAAGAGGCGCCAAAGTAATGAGCATGAATTTGGTTACGACGCTCTACTTGATCGCGTCGATCTGTTTTATCCAGGCCCTTAAAGGCCTGTCACACCCAACCACATCGCGACGCGGCAACCTGTTCGGCATGCTCGGCATGGCGCTGGCGGTGCTGACCACTGTGGGCCTCATCTATAAGCTCGGCGCTGAGCTTGCAACGGCCGGTATCGGTTACGTGATCGTCGGCCTGCTGATCGGCGGAACCGCCGGTTCGATCATGGCCAAGCGCGTAGAAATGACCAAGATGCCGGAGCTGGTTGCCTTCATGCACAGCATGATCGGCCTGGCGGCGGTATTTATCGCGATTGCCGCAGTGGTCGAGCCGCAATCCCTGGGCATCGTCAAACAGCTGGGCGACTCGATTCCTGCGGGCAACCGCCTGGAGTTGTTCCTCGGCGCGGCCATCGGTGCAATTACCTTCTCCGGTTCGGTGATTGCGTTCGGCAAGCTCTCGGGCAAATACAAGTTTCGCCTGTTCCAGGGCGCACCGGTACAGTTCGGTGGTCAGCACAAACTCAACCTGGTGCTCGGCCTGGCAACCCTTGGCCTGGGCCTGGCGTTCATGTTCACCGGCAACCTCACTGCGTTCGCGTTGATGCTGGCACTGGCTTTCGTGCTGGGCGTGCTGATCATCATCCCGATCGGCGGCGCCGACATGCCGGTGGTTGTCTCGATGCTCAACAGCTACTCCGGCTGGGCAGCGGCGGGTATCGGCTTCTCGCTGAACAACTCGATGCTGATCATCGCAGGCTCCCTGGTGGGCTCCAGCGGCGCGATTCTGTCGTACATCATGTGCAAGGCGATGAACCGCTCCTTCTTTAATGTATTGCTCGGTGGTTTCGGCAACACAGCAGATGCCGGCGCAGCGGCTGGCTCCAAAGAAGCACGCCCGGTGAAATCCGGTTCGGCGGACGACGCCACGTTCCTGCTGACCAACGCCGACACCGTGATCATCGTTCCAGGCTACGGCCTGGCAGTCGCTCGGGCTCAACACGCCCTTAAAGAGCTGACCGAGAAGCTGACCCACCGCGGTGTGACCGTGAAGTACGCGATCCACCCGGTAGCGGGCCGTATGCCTGGGCACATGAACGTGCTGCTGGCCGAGGCGGAAGTGCCTTACGACCAAGTGTTCGAAATGGAAGACATCAACTCCGAGTTCGGCCAGGCCGACGTGGTGCTGGTGTTGGGTGCCAACGATGTGGTCAACCCGGCCGCCAAGAACGACCCGAACTCGCCGATTGCCGGTATGCCGATTCTTGAGGCGTTCAAGGCCAAGACCATCATCGTCAACAAGCGCTCGATGGCCAGCGGCTATGCCGGCTTGGATAACGAGTTGTTCTACCTGGACAAGACCATGATGGTCTTCGGTGATGCCAAGAAGGTCATCGAAGACATGGTCAAAGCCGTCGAATAACACTGCGCCAGCGCAATACCCGAAACCCTGGCCTCCAGTAGGCTGGGGTTTTTTTATGGTTCCCAAGCTCTGCGTGGGAATGCATCCGGGAATGCTCTGCGTTCCGCTTTGCACACACCTGAAACCCGACCAAAGGCTCTAAATCGCTGCCTGGCATTCGACCATGGTAGCGGGCCGAAATTTTTTGAAATCACTACACTGCCCACCTTGCTTCCGTAGCCTGAGATAACACTTCATGTACCGTGATCGTATCCGCTTGCCTTCGTTGTTGAACAAGGTCATGAGCGCGGCAGACGCCGCTGCACTGATCGAGGACGGCATGACCGTCGGCATGAGCGGCTTCACCCGTGCCGGTGAAGCCAAGGCCGTCCCCCACGCCCTGGCCGAACGCGCCAAGACTTCGCCGCTGAAAATCACCCTGATGACCGGCGCCAGCCTGGGCAATGACCTGGACAAGCAACTGACCGAAGCCGGCGTGTTGTCGCGCCGTATGCCGTTTCAGGTCGACAGCACCCTGCGCAAGGCGATCAACGCAGGCCAAGTGATGTTTATCGACCAGCACCTCTCGGAAACCGTCGAGCAACTGCGCAACAACCAACTCAAGTTGCCGGACATCGCCGTGATCGAAGCCGTTGCGATCACCGAACAAGGACACATCGTGCCCACCACCTCTGTGGGCAACTCGGCCAGCTTCGCGATTTTCGCCAAACAAGTGATTGTTGAGATCAACCTCGCGCACAACCCGAACCTGGAAGGGCTGCACGACATCTATATCCCGACCTACCGGCCGACGCGCACACCGATCCCGCTGGTGAAGGTCGACGATCGCATCGGCAGCACCGCGATTCCGATCCCGCCGGAGAAAATCGTCGCCATCGTGATCACCAATCAGGCCGACTCCGCCTCAACCGTGACACCACCGGACGCCGACACCCAAGGCATCGCCAACCATCTGATCAACTTCCTCAAGCAGGAAGTCGACGCCGGGCGCATGACCAACAAGCTCGGCCCGCTGCAGGCCGGGATCGGCAACATCGCCAACGCGGTGATGTGCGGCTTGATCGAGTCGCCATTCGAAGACCTGACCATGTATTCGGAAGTGCTGCAGGACTCGACCTTCGACCTGATCGACGCGGGCAAGCTGAGCTTTGCTTCGGGCAGTTCGATTACCTTGTCGGAACGACGCAACGCCGACGTGTTCGGCAACCTGGAACACTACAAGGACAAGCTGGTGCTGCGCCCGCAGGAAATCTCCAACCACCCTGAAGTGGTTCGGCGCCTGGGCATTATCGGTATCAACACCGCGCTTGAATTCGATATCTACGGCAACGTCAACTCCACCCACGTCTGCGGCACGCGGATGATGAACGGGATTGGCGGCTCCGGGGATTTCGCGCGCAATGCGCACCTGGCGATTTTTGTCACCAAGTCGATTGCCAAGGGCGGCGCGATTTCCAGCGTAGTGCCGATGGTCAGCCATGTGGACCACACCGAGCATGACGTGGACATCCTGGTGACAGAGGTTGGCCTCGCTGACCTGCGTGGCCTGGCGCCACGTGAGCGGGCACGGGTGATCATCGACAACTGCGTGCACCCGGCTTACCGCGATGCGCTGAACAGTTACTTCGACGCTGCCTGCGCGATCGGCGGGCATACTCCGCACATCCTGCGCGAAGCACTGAGTTGGCACATCAACCTGGAAGAAACCGGGCATATGCTCAAGGCTTGATTGATACAGATCCGGGCTGATGCAAACACAGTTTGCTCAGCTCGGTGACCGCAGCCGCACTTTTTGAAAAAACTGTACTGCTGTACCGGTCATTTCCTACCGAATTATCCTACGCCCCATGTCGAAAATACCTATTTCGCACTAATTAAGTGCAGACAGGTACAGTTGCCCCAATTCCGTACAGTACAGCCGCGATAAACAGTTAACTGGCCCCTCACAATACAGGTGAACTGTATCTAGAGAGTCTTGCGCCGGAGGAGGATCATTGGCATCAGTTAAACCACTACCTAATCCCGCCACAAGCGGAAGGATGTCATCATGGAACGTACACTCAGTTCCGATCTGTTCTTCGAAGAAAAAGCTGTAAACACCCAGGCTTCCATGCCTTTGCGCGTTCTCGCCAACCTGATGTTGTGGCAGCGCCGCATCTCCAGCCGTCACCAACTGGCTCGCCTGGATTCGCGTCTGCTGGCTGACGCCGGTATCAGCGAAGCTCAACGCTACGAAGAGCTGAGCAAGCCGTTCTGGCGCTAATTGGCGCCCGCTGGCCCTGACCCGCCGGGTCCACCGCCAGCACCCTGATTTAACAAAACAAAGCCCGCCCCGGGAAACCGGAGGCGGGCTTTGTTGTTTCCGGAGTTCAGACTTTACACGACTAAAACAGAGGGCACACGCAAACACCAGTACAGTTTAAATATCACAACAGTTAATCGGTACAATTTAACTTTGTTGTATCTGTATTGGTAAAAGCTGGCCGCCCAAGATGGTGTTCCAAGACTTCATGGAAGGCCGTCGTCATGAGCACGCAAACCTCGCACCACAAACAGTTGATCATTCGAATGGCTCGCGCGCTCGGCAGATGGGCGCGGCAGGCCCATGAGCGCCGACAACTTGCGCAACTTGACCCACGTGAATTGGCCGATGCCGGCATCAGCCACGGCGACCGTACTGCCGAGCTGTCCAAACCTTTCTGGCGCGACTAGACAGATAGAGGCTTTCCGAACGGATAGCGGCAGCTTAAGATCCCCTTATTACGTGGCGAACCTTGTAGAACAGACGTCTGATGCTTAATCCGCAACAATGTCGGTTTCACAGTGGCCGCATTGCGCCGCTTTATTTGATCTTCTACAGGAGTTATTCCATGTCCCGTCTTCGCCTGCTGAGTGCTGCCACCCTGTTGGCCCTGGCCGCCAACGCCAACGCGAGCAGCTTTATCGTGACCACCGACTCGATTGTCGGCGCGCTCAAAGCCACTTCCGATGCCAGCTCCGACGCCACGTCGTCCCTGCGTGACAACAAAGTCGTACAAGCTGCCCGTGACGACGCCGCCAGCTTTGTGGCCAGCGAAGGCGCCATTCGTGGCGTGAAACTGGAAAGCGCCCTGGCCCAGATTCGCCAACAGGCCCCACAACTGAACACCGCGACCGACGCTCAACTGGCCCAGGCAATTCTGGCCATCTGATAAACCGGTAGACGCCAGGGCACGCCAGCCGCTACCAAATGTGTCAGCGCTGGCTCTCGCCCGGGCGTTGCGCTAGCCTTGGCGCTCGCTTTCAGTTGTCGAGTCCCATGGCTTTTACATACCGCCTGTTGATTGTTCCCGTGTTGGTTTCCGCCTGCTGGTCACCCTTGGCTTCGGCCTTTGACGTGTCCATCCAGAGCACCGTCATCAGTGCCTACGCCACCAGCAAGGTGACGTCGGCGCCCTTTGACAGAAAATTGGTACTGGCCGCCCAGGATGACGCTGCCGCTTTTATCGCCACTGACGGCCAATGGCGGGGAGCTCGTCTGGAATCTGCGCTGGAGTACTTGCGCCGAACCCAGCCAAAACTTCATGTCAGCGACCTTGAACTGGCGCAGGCAATTCTCGTCCAATAATCATCGTATATTTCTACCTTTGTATTTCGGAGTCATTCCATGCGTAGCCCGCTGATCGCTGCCGCTCTGGGCCTGCTGTTGTTGGCCGATGTCGCCCACGCGCAAACCCTGAAAGCCACCAGTAACATCATCGTGCGTGCCTCGGCGCGTACCATTGATTTCACTTCGGACACCACCACTTCCATCCGCGACTCCAAAATCGTGCGCGAAGCCCACGATGACGCTGCCAGCTTCGTCGCCTCCAACGGCGAAATCCGCGGCGCACAGTTGGAAGCAGCCTTCGATACCCTGCGCACCCGCGTACCGGAAGCCCGCGACGCCAGTGACCAGACCCTCGCCGAAGCTATCCTCGCTCTGTGAGGCGCCTGTTCGCCTGGCTACTGGCCGGGACTGTGCTGCTTTGTGCAGGCGCAGCCCAGGCCAGCCTGCAACTGCGGCTCAAGACCGATGGCTTGAGCCCGGCCGAACAGCAGGCCAGCCAGGCGTTGCTTGATGAAGCGATGCGCGCTTTGCCGCCGCGCTTTATCGAGCAGCTGGATCGGCGCATTGATGTCGGCTGGACCGACAAGATGCCTGAAAACGCCTATGGCCAGGCCTCCCTGGTGTCCGAACTGGACCTGAACCAGAACCTGCTCGCCAGCCTCACCGACGGCAGCGCCGCCACCCAAAAGACCAACCGCCCCCATGGCACTGTGCGCCGCGAAATGCTCGCTACCGTGCTGCATGAACTGACCCACATCTATGACCGTGCGCGCCTGTGGTCCACAGACGAGCGCCGCCTGATCCAACGCTGCAGCCGCCAGAACAACATCACCGGTCTGATCGGCCTGCCCGATCAATGCCGTGGCCAGAACGACCGTCGCTTCACCTTGAGTGACGACCCGCGCTTGCTGGACATTGCCGGCTGGCCCCAATACGTGGGCCGTCGCGGCGAGCGCGAGCAACACAACCACCAGGTCGCCCGCAGCCCGGACATCTACGAAACCACCAGCCCGCTGGAGTTTGTGGCGGTCAATATGGAGTATTTCCTCCTCGACCCGAGCTACGCCTGCCGTCGCCCCGCGCTGTTTCGTTATTACAAGGAACACTTCGGCTGGGCACCGCCCGAACAGGACACCTGCGCCAAAACCTACGCGTTCCTGAACGCCGGCAATGACTTCGCCAAAACGCCGCTGGGCCAGATCGACCCGGAGCGCGTGTATGAAATCGACTACCTGTTGGCCGAAGCCAACCAGAACCTGGTGAGCCGCTGGGGCCACAGCATGTTGCGCCTGGTGATCTGCGCACCCGGCCGCCCGCGTGGCCCGGATTGCCGATTGGACCTGGACCAGCACTTGGTGTTGTCTTACCGCGCTTTCGTCGGTGACGTACAGCTCTCAAGCTGGGATGGACTGGTGGGCAAGTATCCATCACGCTTGTTTGTGCTGCCGCTGGCGCAGGTGATCGACGAATACACCAAGACTGAACTGCGCGGCCTGGCCTCGGTACCGCTCAAGCTCACCCGCCAGGAAATCAACGACACCGTCGAACATGCCGCCGAAATGCACTGGAGCTACGACGGTAATTACTTCTTCATCTCCAACAACTGCGCGGTGGAGAGCCTCAAGCTATTACGCAGCGGCAGCGCCAACCCGCAATTGACCAGCCTGGACAACATCACCCCCAACGGCCTGCTCGAGGTGCTCAGCGCCCGCGGCCTGGCTGACACCAGCGTACTCAATGACAAGCGTGAAGCCTTGCGCCTGGGTTATCACTTCGACTCGTTCCGCGAGCGCTACCAGGCGATGTTCGACGTGCTGCGCAAACATCTGCCGATCAAGCAGACCCAAGTCGAAGACTGGCTCGCCCTCAGTGCCGCAGAACGCCGCCAGTGGTTCACCCAGGCCGACCTGCGCACCAGCGCCGCACTGCTGCTGCTGGAACAAGCCAGCTATCGCAAACAACTGATGCTGGCCCAGGACGAAGTCAAGCAACGCTACCTCAATGCCCGTGAGCTGAAAAACGGCGGCATGGAAAGAGCCAACAACACCCTGCAACAGATCCTCGCCAACAGCGGCTTCCTCAGCCGCCCGGCGGAATTGCTCGATAGCGGCGGCTACGGCCTGCCGCAACCGTCGGAAGCCAAACGCCTGGAATCGGAAAGTGCCGAGCGCCAGAAACAGCTGCAGTCCTTGACCGGCGATCTGGATAAAGAGGTGAGGGCGTTGCTGGACCCTGCACGCGCCGACGAGATTGCCGCCTGCGAAGCCAACCTCAAGCAGATGGGCGAACACCTGCGGGCCTTGCACAAAGCCTCGGGCGGTTTGGAGCTGCCCTGAGTCACCTTAATCAAAATTCCTACAAGCCTTCCATCATCTGACTTACACAGCGAAAGCTGGCTGAAAGCTTCCCCGTCTAGGATCGCCCCCACTGCCGGCAACAGACCGGCTGTAAACAACAACAATGGTGACCCCTGATGTCCGCTACTACCCGCCTGTTCGCTCCAACTCCATTCGTACGCCACGTGCCTTTCGTACTGCGCTGACCCCAACCCGGTTCGCCATTCCCTAGCCGCGCTACGCCTGGAGTATTCCTATGCTGACTTTCCTTGGCTTTGCCATGGTCATCACGTTCATGTACCTGATCATGACCAAGCGCCTGTCCGCGCTGATTGCCTTGATCATTGTGCCGATCCTGTTCGCCCTGTTCGGCGGCTTTGCACCCGAGATCGGACCGATGATGCTTGCGGGCATCACCAAGCTTGCGCCGACCGGCGTGATGCTGATGTTCGCCATTCTCTACTTTGCCCTGATGATCGACTCCGGCCTGTTCGACCCGGCCGTGCGCAAGATCCTCAAGATGGTCAAGGGCGACCCGCTGAAAGTTTCGGTCGGTACCGCCGTGCTGGCCCTGGTGGTGTCTCTGGACGGTGACGGCGCCACCACTTACATGATCTGCGTGGCCGCCATGCTGCCGCTGTACCAGCGCATCGGCATGAGCCCGCGGATCATGGCCGGCCTGATCATCCTCGCCGGTGGTGTGATGAACATGACGCCATGGGGCGGCCCGACGGCCCGTGCCGCCAGTGCGCTGCATGTAGACCCTTCGGATATTTTCGTACCGATGATCCCGGCCATGGCTGTCGGCGTAGTGGCGATCCTGGTGATTGCCTATATGTACGGCAAACGCGAACGTGCCCGCCTGGGTGAACTGCACCTGCAGGGCGACGAGATCGATCACAGCGAGATCAGCGTGTCGCAATTCCCGGACGCCCGTCGCCCCAAGCTGATCTGGTTCAACGGCGCACTGACCTTCGCGCTGATGTGCACCCTGATTGCCGGCCTGTTGCCGCTGCCAGTGCTGTTCATGGTGGCGTTCAGTATCGCGATGATCGTCAACTACCCGTGCCTGCAACAGCAGAAAGACCGCGTCGCCGCCCACGCCGGCAGCGTGCTGGCAGTCGTCGGGCTCATCTTCGCCGCGGGCATCTTCACCGGCATTCTGTCCGGTACCGGCATGGTTGATGCAATGTCCAAGAGCTTGCTGGCGGTTATCCCGGAAGCGCTGGGCCCGTACCTCGCAGTGATCACCGCGCTGGTAAGCATGCCGTTTACCTTCTTCATGTCCAACGACGCGTTCTACTACGGCGTACTGCCTGTGCTCGCCGAAGCGGCCAGCCATTACGGTATCACCGCCGTGGAAATGGCCCGTGCGTCCATCGTTGGCCAACCCGTACATTTGCTCAGCCCGCTGGTACCATCGACTTACCTGCTGGTGGCCCTGGCCGGGATCGAATTTGGCGATCACCAACGCTTTACCCTCAAGTGGGCAGTGCTGGTGTGCCTGTGCATAATGTTCGCCGCTTTGCTGATGGGGATTTTTCCGCTGTTCAGCACTCTATAATCGTAACGACCTGACCGCGCGGCGCTGCAGCTTGCGCGGTTTCACATTTGCTCAAAGGAATACACATGGAATGGCTGACCAATCCGGAAATCTGGATTGCCTTCTTCACCCTGACGGCTCTCGAGATCGTCCTGGGCATCGATAACATCATCATGATTTCGATCCTGGTCAGCCGCATGCCCAAGCATATGCAGGCGCGCACCCGGATCTTCGGCCTGGCCCTGGCCATGGTCACGCGAATCCTGTTGCTGCTGTCGATCACCTGGGTCATGCAACTCACTGCGGACCTGTTCGTGGTCTTCGGCCAGGGCATTTCCGGTCGCGACCTGATTCTGTTCTTCGGTGGCCTGTTTCTGCTGTGGAAAAGCTCCCAGGAGATGTACCACGCACTCGAAGGTGAAGACGAAACCCACGACGAGCCGGGCGGCAAGGGTGGCAAGTTCATCTACACCATCATCCAGATCGCGATCATCGACATCGTGTTCTCCCTGGACTCGGTGATCACTGCGGTCGGCATGGTTTCCCATGTGCCAGTCATGGTCGCTGCGATCGTGGTAGCCGTACTGGTGATGATGCTGGCTGCGGGCACCATCAGTGAATTCATCGACAAGCACCCGTCGCTGAAGATGCTGGCGCTGTCGTTCCTGCTGGTGGTGGGTACGGTGCTGATCGCTGAATCCTTCGACGTGCATGTGCCAAAAGGCTACGTCTACTTCGCCATGGCGTTCTCGCTGGCAGTAGAAGCGGTGAACATCAAGATGCGTACCGCCATCGCGAAAAAGAAGAAACAGCAGGATCCTGTGAAACTGCGCAAGGACATTCCGGGTCAATAAACCTGACCCGCTGCTGATGATCGTTGTTGATCGTTCCCACGCGCCGCGTGGGAATGCCGCCTCAGGACGCTCCGCGTCCGCCCTCAAAGCGACGCAGAGCGTCGCGGGATGCATTCCCACGCAGAGCGTGGGAACGATCTTCATGACAGTTTTGTTTCAATCCCCACTTTAGCTATGCGATGCTGGCGCAGAGCCCATTCGCCAACTACAGCTTAAGTACAAGACGTAGAACGGCACGCGGCAATTCTCATTTGCTCTTTCTGGAGCACACCCACACGGGGGGCCGAGCATGCTGACCTTGCTCAATCTGCTTTCCGCCGTGACCCTGCTTATCTGGGGCACGCACATCGTCCGTACCGGCATCTTGCGGGTCTACGGTTCCAACTTGCGCCAAGTCATCGGGCAGAACATGTCCAAGCGCTGGCTGGCGTTTATCGCCGGTATCCTGGTGACGGCCATGGTCCAGAGCAGCAACGCCACGGCGATGCTGGTGACGTCGTTTGTCGGCCAGGGCTTGATGGGCCTTACGCCGGCGCTGGCGACCATGCTCGGTGCCGACGTCGGTACGGCATTGATGGCGCGGGTACTGACCTTCGACCTGTCCTGGCTGTCGCCACTGCTGATTTTTCTTGGGGTGATTTTCTTCCTGTCGCGCAAACAAACGCGGGCAGGGCAGATGGGCCGCGTCGGTATCGGCCTGGGCCTGATCATTCTGGCCCTGCAACTGATCGTCGAAGCCGCCGGGCCGATTACACATGCCCAAGGCGTCAAAGTTATCTTTGCCTCGCTGACCGGCGATATTCTGCTGGATGCCTTGGTCGGCGCTCTGTTTGCGATGATTTCCTACTCCAGCCTGGCCGCCGTACTGCTGACCGCCACCCTGGCCGGCGCCGGTGTGATCGGCCTGCACGTGGCCATCGGCCTGGTGATCGGCGCCAACATCGGCAGCGGCGTGCTGGCCTTCCTCAGCACCAACATGCAGAACGCCGCCGGCCGACAGGTCGCGCTGGGCAGCTTGTTGTACAAACTGATCGGCCTGTTGCTGATTATTCCGGTGCTGGACCCGCTCGTACGCTGGATGGATGGTTTGGACTACAGCGCCCAAGGCATGGTCATCACCTTCCATGTGCTCTACAACACCACGCGCTGCCTGATCCTGCTGCCGACCATCGGGCCAATGGCGCGCCTGTGCGCCTGGTTGCTGCCGGAGCAACAGGAAACCAACGGCAAAGCCAGGCCCCGTCACCTGGACCTGGCCTCGCTCGCCACCCCAAGCCTGGCGCTGGCCAACGCGGCCCGTGAAACCCTGCGCCTGGGCGACCTGATCGACAACATGCTCACCGCCATGCTCGAAGTGCTGCGCGGCAAGCAAACCGCGATCACCCAGGAAATGCGCAGCCTCAGCGACGACGTCGAGGCCCTCTACAGCGCGATCAAGCTTTACCTGGCGCAAATGCCCCGCGAAGACCTGAGTGAACAGGACAGCCGCCGCTGGGCCGAGATCATCGAGCTGTCGATCAACCTCAAGCTGGCCGGCGACCTGATCGAGCGCATGCTGCGCAAAGTCCAGCAGCAAAAAACCTCACAGCGCCGGCAGTTCTCCGAAGTCGGCCTGGAAGAACTCACCGGTTTGCACAGCCAGTTGATTGCCAACCTGCGTCTGGGCCTGTCGGTGTTCCTCAGTGCCGACCCGGAAAGCGCCCGCCAACTGCTGCGCGAAAAGCGCCGTTTCCGCGCTCAGGAGCGTCGTCTGGCCCACGCCCACGTCAGCCGTTTGCAGCGCAAAATCGTACAGAGCCTGGAGACCAGTTCCCTGCACCTGGAGCTGATTGCCGACATGAAACGCCTGAACTCGTTGTTTTGCAGCAGTGCTTATGTAGTGTTGGAAACTTCAGACACCGGCGCGCTCTCCGCCGAAGATATTGCCGACATCACTCATTCGCCCTGAACGTACGATGGCCCGTGAAGTCAGTTAACAATGGACCTCACCCGCCAGGAAGCTTGTTATGCGTCGCCTGTTACTTGCCTGCCTGCTCATGGGCTCGGCACACACCTTTGCCTTCGACCGCCTGCAAGTCGAAGGCTACACCTTGCCCAACGGCCTGCAATTGCTGCTCAAGCCGGGCACCGAGCGTGGGCACGTGGCGATCCGCCTGGTGGTGGGCGTCGGCCTGGATGACTTTCCCTGCGACGAAAAAGAACTGCCGCACCTGCTCGAACACTTGCTGTTCAGCGGCATCGACGGCGGTGGTGAAGGCGACCTTGAAGACCGCATGCAAGCCCTCGGCGGCGAATGGAACGCCTACACCAGCAATGCCGACACCACCTTTGTGATCGAGGCACCCGCGCAGAACCAGCGCAAGGTGCTGGACCTGTTGCTGGCGATCCTCACCCGCACCGAACTGACCGACGCGAACATCAATGCGGCCAAAAAAGTGGTCGAGCGCGAAGACGGCGGCCATTACTCGCACCTGCAACGCTTGCTCGACCGCCAGGACCTGGGCCACACCGCCAGCAACCAATTAGCCGTCGAACTGGGGCTAAAATGCGCCGAGCGTGCCGAAGTCAGCCAGCTGACCCGCGACCAGTTGCAAACCCTGCGCACGCATTGGTACGCCCCCAACAACATGACACTGATCATCGTCGGCGACCTCGACAAACTGCTGCCGGCGTACCTGGAACGCACGTACGGTCAACTTGATCCGGTCGAACCCTCCGAGCATCGACCGCTGCCGGACATCCAGCACACCGCCGCCAGCCATCGCGACCTTATCCACGGCTGGGTCGGTGACAGCGCCAAACTGCACTGGCTGTTCCCCGAACCGGTATTGGACGATCAACACGATGAAACCTACGATTTGCTCAAGGACTACCTCGACTGGGCGCTGTACCGTGAGCTGCGCCTCAAGCACGGTTTGTCCTACGGCCCATGGAGTGAGCGCGAAGTGCTCGGCGGCGTCGGCTTCCTCAGCCTGAATGCCGACCTTGAGCGCGACAATCTTCCTGAAGCCGAACAGGTGTTGCAGGACCTCACGGCGCAACTGCTCAAGGACGGCCTCGACCCGGCGGTCTTCAACCGCTTGCAGCAAGCCGCTATTGCGCGCCAAGCCTGGGCAGTGCAGGGCAACAGCGCGCTGGCCGACTATTACTGGAGCGCTGCCGGCGACTATGCCGATGGCCATATCAGCGACCCGACCAAGCGCATCAAGGCCGTCAACCTGGCGCAAACCAACCAGGCCATGCGCGAGGTGTTTAACCAGAAGGGCTACTGGCGCGTCGAAAAACCGCTGCTGAGCTATGACGCCCTGAGCTGGATCGGTGCCGGCCTGTTCGCGCTGATCGCCAGTGTGTTGATCGGCGTGCGTCTTTATCGCAAACGGATCACGTAATGACGCACCGAACACAGGGCTAAGACGTTATTCTGTCTGAGATTTTTCCTACACCAATTGTGAACCGCCAATGCCAAATCTACCGCCCCTTATCCAGCGCATTATCGAACTGATCAAGCGCTATCCAGGGGTGATTGCACTCGGCGGTTTTATCTCGGGTGTGTGCAGCTTCATCCTGGTGGATCGCCAGCAGGGCATGGCCAGTTGGATTGCGGTGATCATGCTGGTGAGCTGGCTGTGGTTGATGCTGGAAAACAGCTTTACCCAGCTGTTCGCCAAAGTCTTCAAGCGCGAAATCCCCGAGCCGCTGCTGCGCTACGCGACCCAGATGATCCATCAGGAAAGCCTGTTCTTCGTATTGCCGTTCTTTTTCGTCACCACTGCCTGGAACAGCGGCCAGTCGGTGTTCACCGGCCTGCTCGGCGCGGCGGCGCTGGTGTCGATCACCGACCCGCTGTACTACAAGTGGCTGGCACCCAAGCGCTCGCTGTTCCTGGCGCTGCACACCCTGACCTTGTTCGCGGCACTGCTCACCGCACTGCCGATCATCCTGCACCTCACCACCGCCGAGAGTTACAAGTTGGCGCTTGGCGTGGCCATGGCATTGTCGATCCCGAGCCTGGCCGTGAGCCTGCCGCTGCGCAGCATCAGGGGCTGGGTGATGCTGCTCGGGGTGACGGCCGCCATTGGTTGCGCCGGCTGGTTCCTGCGCAGTTGGGTGCCGCCGGCCACCTTGTGGATGACCGAAGTGGCGATCAGCACCCAGTTGCAAGACCGCACACCAGGCGATGATCTCAAGGAAGTCACCGCCGCCCAACTGCGCAGCGGCGGGCTGTACGCCTACACCGCGATCAACGCGCCACGCGGGCTGGATGAGCGGATCTTCCATGTGTGGAAATACAACGGCCAGGAGGTCGACCGTATCGCCCTGGATATCCATGGCGGGCGCAAGGAAGGCTATCGCGCCTGGACCCACAAGCAGAACTTCCCGGCCGACGCCGTGGGCCGCTGGCAGGTGCAGGTGCTGACGGAGGATGGGCAAGTCATCGGTGTGCTGCGCTTCAAAGTCACTGACCCAGCACAAACGGACAACCCAAAGTAGACCGTATCGTGCTATTACGTACGGATTGTGGATAGCCAAACAAGCTCGGAGCTTATGACCACTCGTACCACGGCCGGCGCAGCCCACCTCGACACCTCCAGCGTTCCCCCGTTACTCAGGATTACGGGGGACTGGACGCTTGCCCACTACGCCAATCTTAAAAAACTGAGTGACAAGCTCGACGGCCAATACGACGCCGGTGCACGCATCGACCTCAATGGCCTCGGCGCCCTGGATACCGCGGGTGCCTCGCTGCTGGTCGAGTTGCTGGGCCCGGACCGTATCGAGCGTTCCGCCGAGCAGACCGATTGCAGCTTATCTACCGCCGACCGGGCACTGCTCAAAACCGTCTACCGCTCTCTGAACGATTTCTGCGTACCCGACAAAGAGCCGGAAGAAGCCGCCGGTATCCAAGTGCTGGCACGTATCGGCCGGGCCGTCGACACGGTATGGCAGGACGGCATGAAACTGCTGGGCTTTATCGGCCTGATCCTCGAAACCTTCGCCCGCGGCGTGTTCCGTCCCAAGCGCTGGCGCATCACGCCGATGGTCGCGCATATCGAACAAACCGGCCTCGACGCTGCGCCCATTGTCGCGTTGCTGACCTTTCTGGTGGGCGCCGTGGTGGCGTTCCTCGGCGCCACCGTGCTCAAGAGCTTCGGCGCGACGATTTTTACCGTGGACCTGGTGGCGTTTTCCTTCCTGCGTGAGTTCGGCGTATTGCTTACCGCCATCCTGATCGCCGGTCGCACCGCCAGTGCCTTTACCGCACAAATCGGCTCGATGAAAGCTAACGAAGAAATCGACGCGATCCGCACCCTGGGCCTGGACCCGATGGAGCTGTTGGTATTGCCACGGGTGATGGCGCTGCTGGTGTCGCTGCCGATGCTGACATTTTTGGCGATGCTCTCGGGGATTGTCGGCGGCGGGGTGGTGTGCGCCGTGGCCCTGGATATTTCACCGGCGATGTTTCTCTCGCTGCTGCAATCGGACATTGGCGTGCAGCACTTTTTGGTGGGCATGGTGAAAGCGCCGATTTTCGCGTTCCTGATCGCGGCGATTGGCTGCCTTGAAGGCTTCAAGGTCAGCGGCAGCGCCGAGTCGGTCGGCGCCCACACCACCTCCAGCGTGGTGCAGTCTATTTTCGTGGTGATCGTGCTGGATGCGGTTGCCGCGATGTTCTTTATGGAGATGGGCTGGTGAGTCGTCTACACCGTGCGCCCACTGAGGCGGTGATCGAAGTGCGCGGCCTGTGCAATCGCTTCGGCAGCCAGAGCGTGCACGAGCACCTCGATCTGGATTTGTACAAAGGCGAGATCCTCGCGGTGGTCGGCGGCTCCGGCAGCGGCAAGTCGGTGCTGCTGCGCAGCATCGTCGGCCTGCGTCGGCCCAGCGAAGGTGAGGTGCGGGTGTTCGGCAAGAACCTGCCCAACCTGCCCGAGCATGAACGCTCGCTGGTGGAACGGCGCTTTGGCGTGCTGTTCCAGAAAGGCGCGCTGTTTTCCTCGCTGACGGTCACCGAAAACGTCGCCCTGCCGTTGATCGAACACGCCGGCCTCAGCCGTCGCGATGCCGAGCACCTGGCGGCGGTCAAGCTTGCCCTGGCGGGGCTGCCGTTGTCGGCGGCGGATAAATACCCGGCGTCACTGTCCGGCGGCATGATCAAGCGCGCCGCTTTGGCGCGGGCGTTGGCACTGGACCCGGACATTCTGTTTCTGGACGAACCCACCGCCGGCCTCGACCCGATTGGCGCGGCGCAATTCGACCAACTGATCCTGACCCTGCGCGATGCGCTGGGCCTGAGCGTGTTCCTGGTCACCCACGACCTCGACACGCTGTACACCATCACCGACCGCGTGGCGGTGCTGGCGCAGAAGAAAGTGCTGGTGGCCGATGCCATTGATGTTGTCTCGGAAACGGACGACGCCTGGATTCACGAATATTTCCACGGCCCCCGTGGCCGCGCGGCATTGGATGCCGCTCAATCGCTTAACGAGGTATGACATGGAAACCCGAGCCCATCATGTGATGATCGGTTTGTTCAGCGTGATCGTGGTGGTCGGCGCAATGCTGTTCGGCCTGTGGCTGGCCAAATCCAGCGTCGACAGTGCCTTCCAGGACTACGAGGTGGTGTTCAACGAGGCCGTCAGCGGCCTGTCGCAAGGCAGTTCGGTGCAATACAGCGGGATCAAGGTGGGCGATGTCACCAGCCTGCGTCTGGACCCGAAAGACCCGCGCCGGGTACTCGCACGCATTCGCCTGGCCGGGCAGACGCCGATCAAGGAAGACACCCAGGCCAAACTGGCACTGACCGGCATCACCGGCACCTCGATCATCCAGCTCAGTGGCGGCACGCCGCAAAGCCCGGAACTCAAGGGCAAGGACGGCAACCTGCCGGAAATCATCGCCTCGCCGTCACCCATCGCGCGTCTGCTCAATAACAGCAACGACCTGATGACCAGCATCAATCTGCTGCTGCACAACGCCAACCACATGTTCTCACGGGAGAACGTCGAGCGCCTGAGCAACACCCTGGACAACTTGCAACAAACCACCGGCGCCATTGCCGACCAGCGCGGTGATATCAAGGTGGTGATGCAGCAGTTGATGCAGGTGAGCAAACAGGCGAGCGCCGCGCTGGAACAGACCACCACGCTGATGCGCAATGCCAACGGCTTGCTCAACGACCAGGGCAAGCAAGCCTTCGGCAGTGCCGAGCAGGCCATGAAGTCGCTGGAACAAAGCACCACGACCATCAACACCTTGCTGACCAACAACAAAGACTCGGTGAACAGCGGCATGCAGGGCCTCAACGAACTGGCACCGGCCGTGCGCGAGTTGCGCGAAACCCTCGGTTCGCTGCGCGCCATCTCCCGTCGCCTCGAAGCCAACCCCAGCGGTTACCTGCTGGGCAGCGACAAGAACAAGGAGTTCACGCCATGAAGCGTGCTTACCAACTAATCGCCCCGCTGGCCTTGGTGCTGATCAGCGCTTGCTCGATCCTGCCCAAGCCGGACCCGTCTGACGTGTACCGCCTGACGTCGGCGCCCACCAGCACCCAAGGCACGCCGGTGAGCTGGTCGTTGCGTGTGTCCAAGCCGCAGAGCAGCGAGTTTCTCGACAGCCCGCGTATTGCCGTAGTGCCAAACGGCGACCTGATC
The DNA here is from genome assembly GCF_900006605.1 of Pseudomonas sp. 58 R 3. Taxonomy (NCBI): domain Bacteria; kingdom Pseudomonadati; phylum Pseudomonadota; class Gammaproteobacteria; order Pseudomonadales; family Pseudomonadaceae; genus Pseudomonas; species Pseudomonas sp. 58 R 3. The sequence continues at coordinate 24,019 of NZ_CVTT01000085.1, forward strand.
AGCAGCTACGCGAACTCACGCTGGAGCGACCCGACGCCGGTGTTGCTGCGCAATCGGTTTATGGACGGTTTCCAGCGCGATGGGCGGGTGACGCTGCTGAGTACCGACGAAACCAATCTACAGGCTGATTACGAGCTGGGCGGGCAGTTGCAGGCGTTTCAGAGTGAGTACCACGGCAGCGCGGTGGAGGTGGTGATCCGCCTGGATGCGCGGTTGGTGCGTGGCAGTGATCAGCGGATTATTGCCAGTCGGCGGTTTGAGGTGAAGCAGCCGGTCGGCGATACAAAGGTGCCAGCGGTAGTGGCGGCGTTTGGGCAGGCGGGGGATCAGTTGAACAAGCAGGTGGTGGATTGGGTGGTGCAGCAGGGCAATGCTGCTGCGAAACGCTGAGGGCCTCTTCGCAGGCAAGCCAGCTCCCACCTTTTGATTTGTGAACACCGTCAAATGTGGAAGCTGGCTTGCCTGCGATAGCGATCTAAATCTTAACCAAAGAACCAGTAGCACACCGCAATCGCCGCCACGACACCGGCAAACTCCGCCAGCAACGCACACCCAACCGCATGCCGCGCCCGCTGAATGCCCACCGAACCAAAGTACACCGCCAACACATAAAAGGTGGTCTCGGTACTGCCCTGAATCGTCGCCGCGACCAACGCCGGGAAGCTGTCCACGCCCTTGGCCTGCATGGTCTCGATCAACAGCGCCCGCGCTGCGCTGCCGGAAAACGGCTTGACCATCGCCGTCGGCAACGCGTCGACAAAGCGTGTGTCCATGCCGGTCCAGGCCACCACATGGCGAATGCCTTCCAGGCCGAAGTCCAATGCCCCGGAAGCGCGCAATACGCCCACGGCGCAAAGCATCGCCACCAAATACGGCAGCAGGTTCTTGGCAACGTCGAAACCTTCTTTGGCGCCTTCGACAAAGGCCTCGTACACCTTCACCTTGCGCAACGCACCGATCACCAGAAACAGCATGATCAAGCCAAACAGCGTCAGGTTGCCGAGGATCGACGACAGGCCCGCCAGCGCCGTGGCGGACAAGGTCGCCAGCAACGCCATAAAGCCGCCCAGTGCCAGCGCGCCGGGAATCAGATAGGCCAGCACCACCGGGTCCCACAAGCGCAGGCGCTGCATCACCGCCACCGACAGCAGGCCCACCAGCGTGGAAGCACTGGTGGCCAGCAGGATCGGCAGGAACACCAGCGTCGGGTCGGCGGCGCCTTGCTGGGCGCGGTACATGAAGATCGTCACCGGCAACAGTGTCAGCGAGGATGCGTTAAGCACCAGAAACAGAATCTGCGCGTTGCTCGCGGTGTTGGGGATGGGGTTGAGTTCCTGCAACGCCTTCATGGCTTTCAGGCCAATCGGCGTGGCGGCGTTGTCCAGGCCCAGGCCGTTGGCGGCGAAGTTGAGGGTGATCAAGCCGATAGCGGGGTGGCCGGCGGGCACTTCCGGCATCAAACGGCGAAACAGCGGGCCTAGGGCCTTGGCCAGCCAGTCGACGATCCCGGCTTTTTCGGCGATGCGCAAAAAGCCCAGCCATAAGGTCAGGGTGCCGAACAGCAGCACCATCACGTCGACAGACAGTTTGGCCATGGCGAAAATGCTTTCGACCATCGCCGCAAAAATCCCGGCATTACCGCCCACCAGCCATTGCGCCAGTGCTGACACCATTGCCACGACAAAGAAGCCAAGCCACAGGCCATTGAGCATCAGTTGAATCCCCCGAAAGATGGGGCGAATGATAGCGGGGCTGGCAGAAACGACAAACCCCGGAATTTTCCGGGGTCTGTTTCAGAGCAGCGGTGGTATCAGCCGCGGGTAGCTTGTGCGGTCGGCACGGCTTCTTTGCTGCGCCAGTGCGGCAGCGAGTTCCAGTAGCGCTCGCCCTTGGCATCGTCGTACATGCCTTCCCAACGAGAGATAACCAGAACGGCCAGGGCGTTGCCGATCACATTCAGTGCGGTACGCGCCATGTCCATCACACGGTCGACACCGGCGATGAAGGCCAGGCCTTCCAGCGGAATACCCACGCTGCCCAGGGTGGCCAGCAGCACCACGAAGGACACGCCCGGCACGCCGGCAATACCTTTGGAGGTGACCATCAGGGTCAGTACCAGCATCAGTTGTTGGCCGATCGACAGGTCGATGCCATACAGCTGGGCGATAAAAATCGCCGCGATGCTCTGGTACAGAGTCGAACCGTCGAGGTTGAACGAGTAGCCGGTTGGCACTACGAAGCTGCAGATGGCCTTCGGCGCACCGTAGGCTTCCATCTTCTCGATCACACGCGGCAGCACGGTTTCGGAACTGGCGGTGGAGTAGGCCAGCACCAGCTCATCCTTGAAGATGCGCATCAGCTTGAGAATCGAGAACCCGAACAGGCGGGCGATCAGGCCCAGTACCGCAAAGGCGAAGAACAGGATGGCGACGTAAACCAGGATCACCAGCTTGGCCAGCGGCAGCAAGGAAGCAAAGCCGAAGTTGGCGACGGTTACCGCGATCAAGGCAAATACACCGATCGGGGCGTACTTCATGATCATGTGGGTCACTTTGAACATGCTCTCGGACACGCCCTGGAACATGGTCACCAGCGGCTCGCGCAGCTCAGGCTTGAGGCTCGACAAGCCCAGGCCGAACAGCACCGAGAAGAAGATGATCGGCAGCATGTCGCCACGGGCAACGGCGGCGAAAATGTTCGACGGGATCAGGTTGAGGATGGTTTCGATGAACGCATGCTCATGCTGCACTTCGGCGGCGGTGGCGGTGTATTTGGAAATGTCGACGGTACCCAGGGTACTCATGTCGATGCCGGCGCCCGGGTGGAACACGTTGGCTAACAGCAGGCCGACCACAATGGCGATGGTGGTGACCACTTCGAAGTAAAGAATGGTTTTGACGCCGATTCGACCGAGTTTTTTCGCATCACCTACGCCGGCGATGCCGACAATCAGCGAGGAAATCACAATCGGGATCACGATCATCTTGATCAGGCGGATAAAGATATCGCCTGCCGGCTGCAACACATTGCTGATCCACCAGGCTTTTTCAGCACTGAAATGGTTGAGCACTGCACCGATTGCGATCCCCAGTACCAAACCGATGAGGATCTGCCAGGCGAGGCTTAGCTTTGCCTTCTTCATGTCATTACCCTTACTTCAAGTGGACTTAAGGCAAATGCGCCACTCGCAACGCTCGCAAGCGAAAAAGTGTGCGCATTTGCCTCCATGGAAGGTCACCGCAGCATGGCCGAAATGGCTTACTGGCAGGCGAAAAAAGGCGCAACTATTCCCATGCAAGGGTTCGACGTCTAATGCCGTAAACGCCTACCCTATGCCGAATCGGCATGACTTTTTTTGAAATTAACTGTCCGAACGGTCAGTTCAAATCCGCCATTAAATCCCGTGAATATGCCGTTAACCGGCCAATACCGGCTCGCTCAGAGATGTTGGACGACTTATAAAGGTTGGCGAAAATGCCCGGGAATTCACTGACCTGGCGCCAGAAATGTCCTATGGCGCAGCTAAAATTTTCTCGATAGATGGTCGCCACGAAACACCAAGTAATGGTTAGGCGCGCGCAAAAGAGAAATTGTCGGCTATGAGCCGTATAAGAAGCGGAGCATGAGAGTGACAAGCCCGTCGCAAGTTCAGCAAGCGTGAGGGCTTGTGAACTTGCGTCGCAGCTTTTCACCTGACCCGGCCCTTGCGCAGGCACTCCCTGTACCCGTAGGTCACGCCGATCTCGATTGATCAGAGCAACCCGGCCCCCTGGTCATGCATCACCCTTGGCGGGTGATGCAGACAGAAAGAAGCAAAGGGCTTCTTTCTATGGACGCCGGCTCCGCAGACGACAGACGCGTCAGACGGAACCTAGTACCAATTCGGATCTTTCTTCAGTTGCTCCATCAGCAACTTCTGCATGCCTTCGTTCGGCTTACCGATAAAACGGTAATCGGCGTGCCGTGTCGGGGACTTGTCTGCCGGTAAACCGGCCGGGACTTCCACCAACATGGCGTAGGCATCTTCCTTGTCGTAGCTGAAGGCAACGATCAGGCGCTTGTTCAGGCACGTATCTGCGGTTTCACAGAGCGGCCCCACCAAGTACTTTTCGCCATCCTCTTCCACTGCGTTCATTTGTTCGGCCGTACCGGACAGGTTCATCACCCATTCCGGCAGGCGCTGTTCTTTCTTCACCACGCTTTGCCAGGTTTCGCGGTACTGCTTGTCCGCACTGAGCAATTCGTTGGCTCGGGATTGGCCGTCGTTGGCGGCCATTACCAAGCCGCTACCGCCCAAGAGCAGGGCGGCAGCCATGGCTTTAAAGGACAAATGGGTCATATTCAGCCTCGGCCGCGACGACCAAAGAAGAACGAAGCGATGAACATCACCAGGAAAACCACAAACAGAATTTTTGCGATACCCGTGGCGGTGCCCGCGATACCACCGAAGCCCAGGACTGCAGCCACAATGGCGATGATCAGAAATGTGATTGCCCAACTCAACATGGTGATTCTCCTTACGCTTTTTTAGAGGTAACAGCGGTAGTGCCGTGCAGCCGCTCAACACAAGCGACCTTTTCTTGCTTAGAACACCCAACGCTCTTGGGCTGGCAATTCACCCAGGGTTGAACCCTGGTCTGCCACTCTCAATTGCGGGGCGGTTACATCGGTAGTAGCGCCGGCACTGCCAACGGAACGGAAATGGGTTTGGGTCATCGACGGACGTTCGAATTGCGGGGTTTGCTGCTGACTTTGCTGCCAATGCTGCATTTGCTGGCCGGCAATCAACGTGACCATCAAAGCCAGGCTGGCAAACAGACCTTGCTGCATGCGCAGTGGCGAGACACGTAATTGGCTGAGGCTTTGGCGAGTCATGCTGCATTTCTCCCGCATTCTGATTATTCGTTGGGAGAGCTATTGCAGAGTGCATGCCAGTTTTTTTACAAAATAAAACCCAATAAAATCAGCATGTTATGAATACGCCGTGGCTGTTGCGAACAGCATCCTGCACGATGCCGCTTTGCAGGCCGTGCGAAATGCACGATGGTCAGTGGTCGGGTCAACGGATCGAAAGTGCAGGAGGCGTTGCCGAAGTGGCAGGAAGGCATGAAAACGCCATCAGTCGGCGTCTTTGGGAGAACGTGAAGATACCTGCGCGAAGATGCCTTTTATGAATCAGAATAAACCATGCAACTTGCCCGATTAATCCGGGACTAAACACCATCATTTATAGTTAAGGAGCGCGGGACAGATGGAATCAGCCAAGGAACTTCAAGGCCGCATTCTTTTAGTGGATGACGAATCCGCAATCCTCCGCACCTTCCGTTACTGCCTGGAAGATGAAGGCTACACCGTAGCCACTGCCAACAGCGCCGCCCAAGCCGATGCCCTGATGCAGCGTCAGGTCTTCGACCTGTGCTTCCTGGACCTGCGCCTGGGTGAGGACAACGGCCTGGATGTGTTGGCCCAGATGCGCATCCAGGCGCCATGGATGCGCGTGGTGATTGTGACCGCGCATTCGGCCGTGGACACCGCCGTTGACGCGATCCAGGCCGGCGCCGCCGACTACCTGGTCAAGCCGTGCAGCCCCGACCAACTGCGCCTGGCCACCGCCAAGCAGTTGGAAGTGCGCCAGCTCTCGGCACGCCTGGAAGCGCTTGAAGGCGCAGTGCGCCAACCCAAGGACGGCCTCGACTCCCACAGCCCGGCGATGATGGTGGTACTGGAAACCGCGCGCCAAGTGGCAGGCACCGATGCCAACATTTTGATCCTCGGTGAGTCCGGCACCGGTAAAGGCGAGCTGGCCCGGGCCATACACGGGTGGAGCAAGCGCTCGAAAAAATCCTGCGTGACCATTAACTGCCCGTCACTGACGGCGGAACTGATGGAAAGCGAATTGTTCGGCCACAGTCGCGGCGCCTTTACCGGGGCCAGCGAGAGCACGCTGGGCCGGGTTAACCAGGCCGACGGCGGCACGCTGTTTCTCGACGAGATCGGCGACTTCCCCCTGACTTTGCAGCCAAAACTGCTGCGATTCATTCAAGACAAGGAGTATGAACGCGTAGGCGACCCGGTTACTCGACGTGCCGACGTGCGCATCCTGGCGGCCACCAACCTGAACCTGGAAGACATGGTGCGCGACGGCCGTTTCCGGGAAGACTTGCTCTATCGCCTCAACGTCATCACCTTGCACCTGCCGCCGCTGCGTGAGCGCAGTGAAGACATCCTGACCCTGGCCGACCGTTTCCTGGCGCGCTTCGTCAAGGAATACGCCCGGCCTGCGCGCGGTTTCAGCGATGCCGCCCGTGAGGCGCTGCTTAACTACCGCTGGCCGGGCAATATCCGCGAACTGCGTAACGTGGTGGAGCGGGCCAGCATTATTTGCCCACAGGAAAAGGTTGAAATCAGCCACCTCGGCATGGCCGAACAGCCGACCAACAATGCCCCGCGTATCGGCGCAGCGCTGAGCCTGGACGAGCTGGAGAAAGCCCATATCGGCGCCGTACTCGCTACCAGCGACACCTTGGATCAAGCGGCCCGCACGCTGGGCATCGACGCGTCGACCCTGTACCGCAAACGTAAACAGTACAACCTGTGAGCTGTACCTTATGAAGCTTGCGATGAAACTGCGCACTCGGTTGTTCCTGAGTATCTCAGCGCTGATCACCGTCGCCCTGTTGGGACTGGTCCTGGGACTGGTCAGCGTCATGCAAATGGCCAAGAGCCAGGAGTCGGCGATCCGTAGCAACTTCATCACCCTGGACCTGGGCCTCAAGCTGCGTCAGACCTTGGGCGACCAATTGATCCTGATGCTGGAGGAGCAGCCCGACCCCGCTGCCCTGCAGACGTCCAAGCAAAACTATTTTGCCCTGCTGGACCAAGGCATCGCCCATGAACAGCAGGACGGCAGAACCAGTGGCTTCAGCCAGGCTCGCATCGACTACCTGAATTTTCTCAAGGCGTTCGACGAGGCTCAGCGAAGCTCACTGGCCAACAGTAAAAACGACAAGCTCACCGAAACCTTCAATACATTGCGCAATGGTTTGATCGCCGAGCACAAACAAGCTTTGGAAAATATCAACGACAGCGAACACAAGTCGCGCAACCGCGCCTTGTTGATCGCCGGCCTGCTGGGGCTGGTCGGCCTGGCGGTGTTGATCATCGGCTTTGTTACCGCCCATGGCATCGCCCGGCGCTTTGGCGGGCCGATTGAAGCCTTGGCCAAGGCCGCCGACAAGATCGGGCAAGGCGATTTCGAAGTGACGCTGCCGATCTCATCGGCGGCAGAAATGAATCAACTGACCCGCCGCTTCGGCATCATGGCCGAAGCACTGCGCCAACATCAGGCAACCAATATCGATGAGTTGCTGGCCGGTCAGCAACGCCTGCAAGCGGTGCTCGACAGCATCGACGACGGCTTGCTGATGATTGACCGCCAAGGCCGTCTGGAGCACCTTAACCCTGTGGCACAGCGCCAGTTGGGCTGGGACGTAGAGCGCCTCGGCCAGGGCTTGGGTGAAGCCTTGGGTCGCCCTGAAATGGATGAGCAACTGCAACTGGTGCTGCGCGGCGGCAACCTGGAGCGCGCGCCGGACGATCTGGAAGTGGAAGTCGAAGGCGAACTGCGCCTGCTGACCTACAGCCTGACGCCGGTCAGCCATACCCAAGGGCATATTCTGGGCGCAGTGATGGTGCTGCATGACGTCACCGAACAACGCGCGTTCGAACGGGTGCGCAGTGAGTTCGTCCTGCGCGCCTCCCACGAGTTGCGTACGCCGGTGACGGGCATGCACATGGCCTTCGGGCTGTTCCGCGAACGGGCGAAGTTTCCCGCCGAGTCCCGTGAAGCGGACCTGCTGGATACGGTCAATGAAGAAATGCAGCGCCTGATGCAGTTGATCAACGATTTGCTCAACTTCTCGCGCTACCAGAACGGCCTGCAAAAACTCACTCTCGGGCCGTGCGATGTCACCGATCTGCTGGAGAACGCGCGAGGCCGGTTCACGGAGCTGGCGAACGCACAGGACATCGAACTGCTGGTAGAAGCCCAATCCGAGTTGCCCAGGCTGTATGCCGACCAGGTTCAGCTCGAACGTGTACTCGATAACCTTCTAGGCAACGCTTTGCGACATACCGCCAATGGTGGCCAGATTCGCTTGCAGGCGCGCCGCCACGGCGAACGAGTAATTATCAGCGTCGAAGATAACGGCGAGGGTATTGCTTATGGCCAACAGGGGCGCATCTTTGAACCCTTCGTACAGGTAGGCCGCAAGAAAGGTGGCGCCGGCCTCGGGCTGGCGTTGTGCAAGGAGATCGTACAGCTGCACGGCGGCCGTATGGGCGTGTATTCGCGGCCGGGGCAGGGTACGCAGTTTTATATGGCGTTGCCGTTGTAGCCTGGCTACAAAAAATGTGGGAGCGGGCTTGCTCGCGAATGCGGTCTGTCAGTCAGCATATATAGCGACTGATCCACCGCTTTCGCGAGCAAGCCCGCTCCCACATTCGAATAGTGTTACACCTAGCGGCGGTTCAATGCGCTCAGGATCGCCGCACTTTCAGCATCCGGCGTGCCGTCAAACCGTGATGGCCGAAAGTGCATCTGGAACGCCGCGATCACATGTCGTGTAGCCACATCCAGCTCACCTGTCTGCGGCGTCTGGTAGCCCAGGCGCGCCAGTTCTTCCTGGAACCACGTGATACTCGGCAGGCTGACGGCATATTGCTGCTGGAGCCGAGCCACCGCCTGTGCATCCGGCCACACGCCCAAACCTTCAGCCGCCAGGCGCTTCCACGGGAACAACGGGCCCGGGTCGAGCTTGCGCAATGGCGCAATGTCGCTGTGGCCGATGATGTTCTTGGGGTCAATGCCGTTGCGCTTGCTGATGTCCTTGAGCAACACCACCAACGACTGCACCTGGGCCTCTGAGTACGGGTACCACAGGCGGCCGGTCGGCGAGTCCGTATAACCCGGGTTCACGATCTCGATGCCAATGGAGCTGGAGTTGAGCCAGGTGCGGCCCGCCCACTCGCTTTCACCGGCGTGCCAGGCGCGCTGGCTCTCGTCCACCAGCTTGTAGATAGTGCCTGAGGCGTCGTCGCCGATAAGGTAATGGCTGCTGACCTGGCCGTGCGTGAGCAGCGCCAGGGAGCGCTCAAGGCTGGCCGAGGTGTAATGGACAATGACGAACTGCACCCGGTTGTCGTGGTTCGACGAAGGATGGCTGGTGTTCAGCCGCGGGCCGCTGGCGCAGCCGGCGAGCAGGAGAAACACAAAGGCGACGCAAAAAGATTTCATGGCGGAAGACAATACGCAGAAGACGATAATGCAACAGTGTAACGGATGGTTCGGGGCTCGATGGTCAAATCATAAAATGGAACATCTTTTACGCCGCCTGCACCCGGTTGCGCCCAGCTGCCTTGGCCCGGTACAACGCCTCATCGGCACGCTTGAGCGCCAGGTCACTGCGTTCGCCCGGCTGAAACTGCGCCACGCCCATGGACACCGTGATGGTCACCGGCTCCCCTTTGAAGTGGAACGGGCATGCTTCGATGGCTGAACGCAGCACCTCACCCACGTCCAAAGCATCTGCCAGGGCTGAATCCGGCATCAACAATACAAACTCTTCGCCCCCAAATCGCGCGATAAAATCGTCGGGGCGCAGGCGCTTGCGCAACACATTGGCGATGATCTTCAGCACCTTGTCGCCCGCCAAGTGGCCGTAGCCATCGTTGATGCGCTTGAAGTGGTCGAGGTCGAGCATGGCCAGTGACAGGCTGTTGCCGCGCTGATGCCAGCTATTCACTTCATGGTCCAGGCGCTCGCTCCAGGCCGCACGGTTGGGCAGGCCGGTGAGCGGGTCGATCAAGGCTTTCTGACGCTGCACTTCCAAATGCTCGCGATAACCTTGGGCTTCCTGCTCCATGTTCGCCACCCGCTCGGCCAGGCTTTTGAGCCGCGCCGCGACTTCCTGCTCGCGCTGGTCACGCTGCTGCTGGTGTTCGTCCATGGTGCCGAGCAGGCCTTCAAGGTGGCTTTCCAGTACCTGCTTGAGGCTGTCCAGGTCAGCGGCTTCCTGCACGCTGCTTTGCAGGCCGTCGACCTGTTCACGGATTTGCGTATCCAGCTCCCGCGCGGCCGAGCGACTGTCGGCGTGCCCCTCGCTGGCCACCTGCAAGTGGCCCTGAAAAGCTTCAAGGCGTTCATTGAGCTGCTTGAGGTAGGCCTCGAACTCATGCTGGCCGCTGTCGGTGATCGCCAGCATCAGCACCGCCAGATCATCGAGGATCGGCAGCAATTCGTACCAGTTCAAGCCGTGGGCCAAGCGCTCGCGCATGGCTTCGGCCTGGGGCCGGTGGCGCTCGGGTAAGGACAGATCCTCCAGCAAGCCGAGCAAGGTGTCTTCGATATGCTTGGCGACCGAGCTGTAGGACGGCTCGGGGGAGTCGGGCAGGGCATAGGTGCCGTCCGGTTGCAGCGCATCGGGGTCGGGCTCGCAGGTTTCCAGCACGGGCGGAAGCGACAGACTGCCGATGACCGTTTGATCTGGCGTGTCGACCTCAACCTGCGGTTCTTCGATAAATGCAGCAAGGGCGCTTTCGGGCGCGGCTTCCTCTACCGCAGGCTCGGGCACCTCTGGCTCAGAGACTTCAGCAGGCGCGACGGAGTCTTGCTCCAGCGCCGGAGCCTCGAAGACAAAGGTTTCGCCAGCGACTTCAGCCACTTTGACCGGTTCAGCCGGTTCAGGCTGCGCGGCGGCCGGCGTTACCGTCAATGGCGCGAAGGCGCGCAAGGCTTGGGTCAGCTCTTCGGATTGCGCGGGCTCCAGAGCCTCGGGCGCGGCTTTGGCAGCGTCAGGTTTCGGCGCCGACGGTTGCGGTGCATAGAGCGGGGCAGATTCAACCACCGGCGCCTCATTCGACACATCCTTTGCACCAAACAGGCGTTGCAGCAAGCCTGGCCCAGGGCGCGCGGCTTCGCCTTCCGGCTCCAGGTTATTCAGCGCCTGCCCTTGCAGGCTGCTCAATTCGCTGAGCAGCAGCGGGATCTCACGCGCCTGGCCGACTCGGCCATCAAGCTGCTTGGCGAAGATTTTCAGCGGGCGGGCGACTTCACGCGGCAGGGGCAGCTTCTGCAACTGCGCGACCAGGGCAGTCAGCGCGGTACTGATCTGGTCGACCCGGGTTTCGCGGCGCTGCTCCGAGTCGAGCACGGCCTTTTCCAGGCGTGGCAGCAAGGCGGCGAGGGCGGCGTCCATGTCGTCGGTGCGCACCACATCGCGCATCTCCTTCATGCATTGGTCAACCGCACGGTCAGTGCCTTCTGCCGCCAGCGTGCTGCGCACCAGACCTCGGCGCAGCAGGTCAAGGCGTGCGGCCCAGCGGCGTTCGAGCTTGTCTTGCTGCTCAACGCTTTTAAGGTATTTCTCTTTCCAGCGCTGGGCGTCGTCGCTCATGCAAGGGGTCCGCGAGGGCCTGGGCTCAACGCGGGCAATGCATCAGCCGTGAGCGAACCCGGCAGACGAATCTCTACCGCGACCGGCAGGTGATCGGAAATGGGCTGCGCCAGCACCTGCACACTTTCCAGTGTGAGGCTCGGGCTAAGCAGGATATGGTCGAGACAACGTTGCGGGCGCCAGCTGGGGAACGTGGCTTCGACTTGGGGCGCCAGTAACCCGAGGTCGCGCAACGGCGAATTCTGCAACAGGTCGGTGGCATGGGTGTTCATGTCACCCATCAGCACCTGGTGTTTGTAGTTGCCGATCAGATCACGCACGTAGGCCAACTGGAGGTTGCGTGTACGCGCTCCAAGCGCCAGGTGCATCATCACCACCACCAAGGCTTCCGGGCCTTCGCCGAAACGCACAAGAATCGCGCCGCGCCCTTTTGGGCCGGGCAACGGGTGATCTTCGATGGCAGTCGGCTTCAGGCGGCTGAGCACGCCATTGCTGTGCTGCGCCAGGCGCCCTAGGTTGCGGTTGAGTTGCTGATACCAATAAGGGAAAGCACCGAGATGGGCGAGATGCTCCACCTGATTGACATAACCGGAGCGCATGCTGCCGCCGTCGGCTTCCTGCAAGGCGACCAGATCGAAGTCGTTGAGCAGGTCGCCGATTTTCTGCAGATTGCCGGTACGCCCTTTGTGCGGCAGCAGATGCTGCCAGCCACGGGTGAGGTAGTGCCGATACTTCTCGGTACTGTTGCCCACCTGGATATTGAAGCTGAGCAGCCGCAGACGGCTGTCTGCCGGCAAGCCCGTGGACTCCAGGTGGTGTTCGTTGACCCGCGCTTCATGCAGGCCAACGCTACGTTCAGTACCCCAGCCGCGCATGATGGCCCCCTTACTTGGCTGCGCGCTCTTTAGCGATCAGTTGGTCGGCAACATTAAGGGTTTGCTCAGGACCGCCGGTAGTGCCCAGGTCGAAACGGTATTTGCCGTTGACGATCATGGTTGGTACGCCTTGTACGCCATACTTCTTCGCGAGCTCCTTGGCCTGTTTGATTTGGCCCTGGATAGCGAAGGAGTTGAAGGTGGCCAGGAACTTGTCCTTGTCGACGCCTTGGGTGGCAACAAAGTCAGCCATTTCGTCAGGCTTGGTCAGGCGCTTGCCTTCTTTCTGAATCGCATTGAATACAGCGTTGTGAACCTTGTGCTCAACACCCATGGCTTCCAGGGTCAGGAACAGTTGGCCGTGGGCATCCCATGGGCCGCCGAACATGGCTGGAATGCGGCGGAAATTCACATCAGACGGAAGTTTTTCAACCCAAGGGTTGATGGTCGGCTCAAAAGCATAGCAATGCGGGCAGCCATACCAGAACAGCTCCACCACTTCGATCTTGCCTGGCTCCGAAACCGGCACCGGGGTAGCCAATTCAACATAGGTTTTACCGGCTTCAAGCGGCACATCGGCAGCTTGTGCGGTCATGCCGAAGAGGCTGGCAGTGACGAGAGCGGCGCTGAGGATCAGATTACGCATGCTTTACTCCTGGACAAATAAAGTCGCCTCACGCGACCTTTAGTTGTGACAGGTCTACGCGGGCATGAGTTCGTTAGTGTAACGGCACCGGCCACAAAAAAGGGCGGCCTAAGCCACCCTTTTTATGCTTGCATCGATGGATTAATCGAGCGTTAACGTCCCAGGCCCAATCAGTGCAGGCCCTGAATATAGCTGGACAGCGCTTCGATATCTTTATCCGAAAGTTTCGCCGCAATGTCAGTCATCATTTTGTTGCTGGCATCGCCATCGATGGAGCGAACCTTCTCGCGGAAGTCCTTCAATTGCTTGGCAGTGTATTGGGCGTGCTGACCACTCAGATGAGGGAAACCCGCCTCGGCCAGCCCACCGCCACCTGCAATGTGACAAGCCTTACAGGCAGGCATGCCACCAATAGGCTGGTCTTCGGCGAGCTTGCCGCCTTGGAACAACGCCTGGCCTTTATCAACGAGCTTCGGATCAGCAGCTCCCACACTGCCTTTCTGGTTGGCAAAATACGCCGCGATGTCCGCCAGGTCCTGATCGCTGAGGTTGGTCAGCAGGCCGGTCATTTCCAGCACCGTACGCTTGCCGTCCTTGATGTCGTGCATCTGCTTGGTCAGGTAACGCTCGCCCTGGCCTGCCAGTTTGGGGAAGTTCGGCGCCGGGCTGTTGCCATCCGGTCCATGGCAAGCACCACATACGGCGGCTTTCGCCTGGCCCGCTGTAGCGTCGCCTGCAGCATGGGCAACACCGGTGATGCCCAAGGTCAACAGCAGACTCACGATCAGTTTGTTCATCAGCTAATCCAACTACGGCTAAGGGTTTAAGAGTTATCTACCGGGTTTACTCACCATCAATTCGTTGATGGCCTGGTAATCCTCAGTACTGCAGTCCATGCACAAACCACGCGGCGGCATTGCCTTGAAACCCTGAGTCACGTGTTGCATCAGCTTAGCCATGCAAACTCGGTTGTACAGCGCCTCCGGATCCTGTGTAGCCTGAGCGCCCAAAAGCGCGATCAGGACACCAAAAGCGCGCAACCATCAGGTCATACATCGACCTTTTCAGGGTTTGAGAGCGTTTTGCGTTCTAATGCGCAATGAAGGTCTTTCGCTCCCGTGAACTTCATCCTTCGCTGGGACAAAGCACACACAAAATCTGCGGCATTATATACTGGCGCTACTGAAACGGAAACGACACCGCTTGCCGCACCCTTTCTCGGCACCGCCCACATCGGAAATCTCATGCAACTCAAGAATCCCATCCTCGGCCTGTGCCAACAGTCCACGTTCATGCTCAGCGCCGCCAAAGTGGACCAATGCCCCGATGACGAAGGCTTTGAAGTCGCCTTTGCCGGCCGTTCCAACGCCGGTAAGTCCAGCGCGCTGAACACCCTGACCCACGCCAGCCTGGCGCGCACCTCGAAAACTCCGGGCCGCACGCAACTGCTCAATTTCTTCAAGCTAGACGATGATCGGCGTCTGGTCGACCTGCCGGGCTACGGTTATGCAAAAGTCCCTATCCCGTTGAAGCTGCACTGGCAGCGTCACCTTGAGGCTTACTTGGGTGGCCGCGAGAGTTTGAAGGGTTTGATTCTGATGATGGACATCCGTCATCCAATGACCGATTTCGACCTGCTGATGCTCGACTGGGCCGTCGCCAGCGGTATGCCAATGCATATCCTTTTGACCAAGGCCGACAAGCTGACCTACGGCGCAGCCAAGAACACCTTGCTCAAAGTGCAGTCTGAAATCCGTAAGGGTTGGGGCGATGCGATCACCATCCAGTTGTTCTCGGCGCCCAAGCGCATGGGCCTGGAAGACGCTTACACCGTGCTGGCCGGCTGGATGCAATTGGCAGACAAGGGCGCGGAAATCGCCGAATAACTTTTCTGCGGGCAAAAAAAACCCCGGACTTCGTATGGGGAGGGGAAGTTCGGGGTCCAAGTTCCGGACCGCTAGGGCGGGGTCCAGATATCTGCCAACACTTAACACAACATAGGAGCATTGAAGGGCTTCACCACCCATTCAGTAACTCTGAGTAGCAGTTCACGGGTTAAGTTCCGGCAGGTCAAAAAACTATTGGAAATAACCTGAGGCGCTTTCTGATCTAAAGCGCTCTGCCATTACCCTCGGCAATGGCAGAGCCGCGCTGTCAGTGTGCTTCGTCCCAGTTATCGCCCACACCCACGTCCACCACCAACGGCACGTCCAGCCTGGCCGCCGCGCTCATATGCTCGCGGATCTTCTCGCTGACTTGCTCCACCAGATCCTCACGCACCTCAAGCACCAATTCATCGTGCACCTGCAGGATCACCTTGGCGTCCAGGCCCGACTCGGTCAGCCAGTTGTCCACCAGCACCATGGCTTTCTTGATGATATCCGCCGCAGTGCCTTGCATCGGTGCGTTGATCGCCGTGCGCTCAGCGGCTGCGCGCTCCTGGGGCTTGTTGGAGTTGATGTCCGGCAGGTACAGCCGCCGCCCGAAGAAGGTTTCAACATAACCCTGATCGGCCGCCTGGGCGCGGGTGCGCTCCATGTATTCACGAACGCCCGGGTAGCGCGCAAAGTACACATCAATGTAGGCCTTGGCGGTCTTGGTATCGACGCCAATGTCCTTGCCGAGCTTCTGCGCGCCCATGCCGTAGATCAAGCCAAAGTTAATGGCCTTGGCACTGCGGCGCTGGTTCGACGTGACCTCTGTCAGCTCAACCTTGAACACTTCGGCGGCGGTGGCGGTGTGCACGTCCAGGTCATTACGGAACGCATTCATCAGCCCCTCGTCCTTGGACAGGTGCGCCATGATCCGCAGCTCGATCTGCGAATAGTCCGCCGCCAGCAATTTGTAGCCTTTGGGCGCGACAAACGCCTGGCGAATGCGCCGCCCTTCGGCAGTGCGCACCGGGATGTTCTGCAGGTTAGGGTCACTGGACGACAAACGCCCGGTGGCCGCCACCGCCTGATGATAAGACGTGTGAATACGCCCGGTACGCGGGTTGATCTGCTCCGGCAGGCGATCGGTGTAGGTGCTTTTGAGCTTGCTCATGCTGCGGTACTGCATCAGTACCTTGGGCAGCAGGAAGTCATCTTCGGCCAGCTTGGCCAACACTTCTTCAGCCGTGGATGCCTGGCCTTTGCCGGTCTTTTTCAGTACCGGCAAACCGAGTTTTTCGTAGAGGATCGCCCCGAGTTGCTTGGGCGAGCCCAGGTTGAACGTTTCACCGGCGATCTCAAACGCCTGGCGCTCCAGCTCCACCATCTTGTTGCCCAGCTCGATACTCTGGATGCCCAGCAGCGCCTTATCCACCAGTGCGCCCTGGCGCTCGATACGCGCCAGCACCGGCACCAAGGGAATTTCGATGTCGGTCAGCACACTGGCAAGGCTTGGAATGGCTTCAAGCTGTGCATGCAACGCCTGGTGCAGGCGCAGCGTCACGTCGGCATCTTCGGCCGCGTAAGGGCCAGCCTGCTCAAGCGGGATCTGATCAAACGTCAGCTGCTTGGCGCCTCTGCCGGCGATGTCCTGGAAACTCACGGTGTCGTAGTCCAGGTACTTCTTGGCCAGGCTGTCCATGTCGTGCCGGGTCGCGGTGGAGTTCAGCACGTAGGATTCGAGCATGGTGTCGAAAGCGATCCCGCGCACGGTAATACCGTTGGCCTGATCGCCGCCGATGGCACAGTTGGCCAGGATGTTCATATCAAACTTGGCGTGCTGGCCGACCTTGAGCTTGGTCGCGTCCTCCAGCAACGGCTTCAAAGCCAGCAGTACTGTGTCACGGTCCAGTTGTTGCGGCGCGCCGATGTAGGAATGGGTCAGCGGGATGTAGGCCGCTTCATGGGGCTGCACGGCAAAGGAGACGCCGACCAGTTGCGCCTGCTGCGCATCGATCCCGGTGGTTTCGGTGTCGAACGCGAACAATTTTGCGGCGTTGAGCTTTTTCAGCCAGGCATCGAATGTCGCCTGGTCGAGGATCGTGGTGTAGGACGCTTCTGCGGGTGCCGCGACGTCGACGGCCTCTTCAACAACAGGCGCAGCCTTGAGCTCAACGCGCTTGGCATCACGCTGAATCTCATCAAACCAGCTCTTGAACTCCAGCAGCGTGTACAGCTCCAGCAGCTTTTCGCGGTCCGGCTCGATCAGGTGCAAATCATCCAGGCCCACATCCAGCGGCACGTCGACCTTGATCGTCGCCAACTGATAGGACAGGAATGCCATCTCCTTATGCTCTTCCAACTTGGCCGGCAGCGTCTTGGCACCACGGATGGGCAAGGTCGGCACGATATCCAACTGCTCATACAGCTCTTTGATGCCGCCATTCACGCCCACCAGCAAGCCGGAAGCCGTCTTCGGACCAATCCCCGGCACGCCTGGGATGTTGTCGGACGAATCGCCCATCAACGCCAGATAGTCGATGATCTGCTCCGGAGCGACGCCAAATTTCTCTTTAACGCCCTCGATGTCCATCGAGCTACCGGTCATGGTGTTGACCAAGGTAATGTGCCCGTCGACCAGCTGCGCCATGTCCTTGTCGCCGGTAGAGATCACCACCGGACGGTCAGCCGCCGCGCTGCTGCGGGCCAGGGTGCCGATCACATCGTCGGCCTCGACGCCTTCAACGCACAGCAACGGGAAGCCCAGGGCGATCACACTCTGGTGCAGTGGCTCGATTTGCAGGCGCATGTCATCGGGCATGCTCGGGCGGTTGGCCTTGTATTCAGCGAACATCTCATCGCGAAAAGTCCCACCCTTGGCGTCGAACACCACCGCGAACGGGCTGTTCGGGTACTGCTTGCGCAGGCTTTTGAGCATGTTCAACACGCCCTTGACCGCACCGGTGGGCAGGCCTTTGGACGTGGTCAGCGGTGGCAACGCGTGGAAGGCGCGGTACAAATAAGAAGAACCGTCCACCAGGACGAGGGGGGCTTGGCTCATGAGCAGGATCAACCTTTTCGGCGGGTCAGGCGCTAGAATAGCCGGACCAATGACGACAAAGGGACAAGGTTATCATGCGTACAGTAAATCGCCTGTTGTTGACCGGCTTGATTGCACTCACTCCGATAGTGGCCACGGCGGCAGATACTGCACAGTCGGGCGACCCGGAAGTTACCATTCGCACGGAAGGCGGCAGGACCATTCAGGAATATCGCCAAAACGGCTTCCTGTACGCAATCAAGATAACCAAGAAGGGTTTCAAACCGTATTTCCTGGTGCGCTCGGACGGAACCGATGCGAACTTCATCCGCTCTGACCAGCCGGATATGCTGATCCCGTCATGGAAGATCTTCGAATGGAAATGATTTCTTAATTTTAACCGGCGCCGCACACCGCGGCGCCCGTACTGGCAGTTTAAACATGTCTGTGTTCACCCCCCTGGCTCGGCCCGAGCTGGAAACCTTTCTCGCCCCTTACGGGCTCGGCCGCCTGCTTGATTTCCAGGGGATTGCCGCAGGTAGCGAAAACACCAACTTCTTTATCAGCCTGGAACAAGGCGAATTCGTCCTGACCCTGGTTGAGCGCGGCCCAGTGGCGGAAATGCCGTTCTTCATCGAACTGCTCGATGTACTCCACGACGCCGACCTGCCGGTGCCTTACGCCCTGCGTACCACCGACGGCGTGGCACTTCGCGAACTCAAGGGCAAACCGGCGCTGTTGCAACCGCGCCTGGCCGGCAAGCACATCAAGGACGCCAACGCGCAGCATTGCGCCCAGGTCGGCGACCTGCTCGGCCACCTTCACCTCGCCACGCAAGGCGACAAAGTGCTGGAGCGCAAGACCGATCGCGGTTTGGAGTGGATGCTCACTGAAGGCGCGCAGCTTATTTCACACCTGAACGACGCCCAGCAGCGCCTGCTGCAAGCGGCCTTGAGCGAAATCCAAGCCCACAAGGCCGACATCCTCGCCCTGCCGCGCGCCAACGTGCACGCCGACCTGTTCCGCGACAACGCGATGTTCGAAGGCACGCACCTCACCGGCTTGATCGACTTCTACAACGCCTGCTCAGGCCCGATGCTGTACGACGTGGCCATCGCCCTGAATGACTGGTGTTCGGATGCAGACGGCGTGATAGACGGCCAGCGCGCCCGCGCCTTGCTGGGCGCCTACGCGGGGCTGCGGCCGTTTACCGCCAAGGAGGCCGAGTTGTGGCCGACCCTGCTGCGCGTGGCGTGTGTGCGCTTCTGGCTGTCACGCCTGATCGCCGCGGAATCATTTGCCGGGCAAGATGTGTTGATCCATGACCCGGCCGAGTTCGAGCATCGGCTGGTGCAGCGTCAGCAGGTCACCGTCCACCTGCCGTTCGCACTTTAAAATGTGGGAGCGGGCTTGCTCGCGAATGCGCAGTGTCAGTAAATACATCTATTACTGATCCACCGCATTCGCGAGCAAGCCCGCTCCCACATGGGTTATGTATTTGCAGTTAGAGCGACTCCAGGCACCCGGCCAAGTCATTCCCCAGCTTCTCCAGCACCTGCTCGTAACCCTGCGCCGTCGCCGGGGTATAACCGCCCAACGCATCCAGCTCCGCCAACTTCACCGGCAAACCCGCCACCAGCGTTTCGGCCAAACGCGGACGCAACGGCGGCTCGCTGAATACACAGGTTTTACCCACTTCCTGCAAACGCGTACGCATCGCCGCCACATGCTGGGCGCCCGGCTGCACTTCGGCGGCCACGCTGAACACGCCGGTGTGCTTGAGCCCGTAAGCGTCCTCGAAGTAGTCAAATGCCTCGTGGAACACGAAGTACGGCTTGTCGCCGACGGTGGACAGACGCGACTTCAAGCGTGCGTCCAACGCATCCAGGCGCTCATCGAATGCCTTCACGTTGCTCTGATAACGCGCGGCATTGGCCGGGTCGGCAGTGCTGAGGTCAGACGCCATACGCGCAGCAATCACCCGAGCGTTGACCGTCGACAACCACAGGTGCGCATCCAGGCTGCCAGGGCGGTGATCGTGGTCGTGTTCGTCGGCATCATCGGCATGGGAGTGGCTATCTTCGGCGAACCGACGCAATTTCATCCCAGGCAGGTCCTGAACTGCCACGGTCGGCAGGCTACGCCCCTTGAGCACGCGCGGCAGGAAGCTTTCCATGTCCGGGCCGATCCAATACAACAGGTCCACCGACTGCACGCGCCGTACGTCGGATGGGCGCAACGCATAGTTATGCGGCGATGCACCGGGCGGTAACAGCACCTCTGGAATCGCCACGCCGTCCTGCACGGCGGCGGCAATCAACTGCAATGGTTTGATGCTCGTCAGCACCTTGACCTCAGCCTGAGCGGCCCCAGCGATGAACAAACTGGTGACAAATACGACAAAAACGGGAAAAAGTCGGGACACGATGACCACTCAATGGCGTAGGAACAGGTAACATAATAACGTCTCTATCAAATGTCTGTCGCCGCTCATGCCTAAAACACCGCTTGCCAGCCGTCCCCACGACCACTCTCACTGCGTACACACTGCGCTGTCAGAGGCCGATAGCCTGTGCGCGCAGAAAGGCTTGCGCCTGACCGCCCTGCGTCGTCGGGTGCTGGAGTTGGTGTGGCAAAGCCACAAGCCGCTGGGCGCCTACGACATTCTTGGCGTGCTCAGCGAGCAGGACGGCCGCCGTGCCGCGCCGCCGACGGTGTACCGCGCGCTGGATTTTTTGCTGGAAAATGGCTTGGTACACCGTATCGCCTCGCTCAACGCTTTTGTCGGTTGCAGCCACCCGGAACACGCGCACCAGGGCCAGTTTCTGATCTGCCGCGAGTGCCATGCCGCCATCGAGCTTGAACAAAAAAGCATCAGCGACGCCATCGTCAAAAGCTCCGCCGACGTGGGCTTCAAGGTCGAAGGGCAAACGGTCGAAGTAGTGGGGCTCTGCTCCGGTTGCCAGGGGGCTTGATGAGCAACGCGTTAATCCGCCTGGAACAGGTTGGGGTCACGTTCGCCGGGCAAAACGTGCTGGATAACATCGCCCTGAGCGTGGAGCCTGGGCAGATCGTGACGCTGATCGGCCCCAATGGCGCCGGCAAGACCACGCTGGTGCGCGCCGTGCTTGGCCTGCTCAAGCCCGACACTGGCAGCGTGTGGCGCAAGCCCAAGCTGCGCGTCGGTTACATGCCGCAAAAATTACACGTCGATCCAACGCTGCCGCTGTCGGTACTGCGCTTCCTGCGCCTGGTGCCTGGCGTCGACCGCGCGCGCGCCCAGGCGGCGCTCAAGGAAGTCGGCGCCGAACAGGTCATCGATAGCCCGGTGCAGAGCATCTCCGGCGGCGAGATGCAGCGCGTATTGCTGGCCCGCGCCCTGTTGCGCGAGCCCGAACTGCTGGTACTTGATGAGCCCGTTCAAGGCGTCGATGTTGCCGGCCAGGCCGAGCTGTACAGCCTGATCACCCGCCTGCGCGACCGCCATGGCTGCGGCGTGCTGATGGTCTCCCACGACTTGCACCTGGTGATGAGCACCACGGATCAAGTGGTGTGCCTCAACCGCCACGTATGCTGCTCCGGCCACCCGGAACAGGTGAGCGGCGACCCGGCATTCGTCGAGCTGTTCGGCAAAAACGCCCAGAGCCTGGCGATTTACCACCACCATCACGACCACGCCCATGATTTGCATGGCGCCGTGGTCGACGATCCCGCTACGCCTAAACCCCACGTTCATGGAGATAGCTGCAAGCATGGCTGATTTTCTGCTCTACGCCCTGCTGGCAGGCTTGGCTTTGGCACTGGTGGCGGGCCCCTTGGGCTCGTTCGTGGTCTGGCGGCGCATGGCCTATTTTGGCGACACGTTGTCGCATGCCGCGCTGCTGGGCGTGGCTATGGGGTTTTTGCTGGATGTGAGCCCGACCATCGCCGTCACCGTAGGCTGCCTGCTGCTGGCAGTGCTGCTGGTAACCCTGCAACAGCGCCAGCCGCTGGCCTCCGACACGCTGCTGGGCATCCTCGCGCCAAGCACGCTGTCGCTGGGCCTGGTGGTGCTGAGCTTTATGCATGAAGTGCGCATCGACCTGATGGCCTACCTGTTCGGCGACTTGCTGGCGATCAGCCCTACCGACTTGGCCTGGATCCTCGGCGGCAGCGCTGCCGTGCTGGTGCTGTTGGTCACCCTGTGGCGCCCGTTGCTGGCAATTACCGTGCACGAAGAGCTCGCCACCGTGGAAGGTTTGCCCGTGCCGGCGCTGCGCATGACCCTGATGCTGTTGATCGCCGTGGTGATTGCTGTCGCAATGAAGATTGTCGGCGTATTGTTGATCACGTCGCTGTTGATCATTCCCGCAGCCGCCGCCCAGCGCCATGCCCGCTCACCCGAGCAGATGGCGATTGGCGCCAGCCTGCTGGGCATGCTCGCCGTGTGCGGGGGCCTGGCGCTGTCCTGGTTCAAGGACACGCCGGCCGGGCCGTCGATTGTGGTCACGGCCGCCGCCCTGTTTCTGCTGAGTTTTGTCCTGCCCCGTCGAGGGGTGTAGACTTGCTCGCTTTTTGCGCAAATAGAGAGTCGCAGGAATGAAGCCGTTCAACTCCCGTTATCTGCTCCTTGCCGCATTTTCCCTGCTGCTGGGCGCCTGCCAAAGCACACCGCCCGTCGCCCCTCAGGCGCAGGACCCGCGTGCTGCGGCCATCGCGCAGCTGGAGCAAAACCTGGCCAGCAGTGAACTGGCCACCGCCGAAGACGAACTGGCCGCGCTGCAAGCCCAATCGCCCAACGACCCGGCGCTGGAAAACTATCAGCGCCAATTGGCCGAAGCCTACCTGCAGCGCAGCCAGATCGTGTTGCAAAAAGGTGACGTGAATGCCGCCGCTACGGCGTTAAGCCGCGCACGCGCCTTGATGCCCAAGGCCCCGGCGCTCACGGGCGGCGTCAACAGCGCCATCAGCCACGCCCGCAAAGCCGAGCTGGATAAAGCCGAAGCCGCCCTGAAAGCCGCTGAAGCCAAGCCACCCGCCAAGGTCATCGACCCGGCGGCTCAAAGCACCACGGTTGCGTTGAACCTCACCGATATTGAAGAACTTCGCCATCAGTTGGATGCGATCGCCACCGATGTGGTGAATTACCAGTGCGATGTGACCATTCAAGCGCCGCGCACCCAGGATTACCCGTGGCTGGCCACGTTGCTGACCAAACGGGTGAAGCGCATTGATTCGGCGTATGACCTGAAGATTCACCGGCAGATTGTGAAACACATCCCGGCGCAGGTTGTGTTGATTCCGCGCAAAACCGAATAAAGCCATTCGCGAGCAAGCCCGCTCCCACCTTTGACCGCATTCCAAACTTGGAACTCGGTCAAAGGTGGGAGCGGGCTTGCTCGCGAAGGCGGTCTAACAGCCAACCAAAAGCTTAAGCCGGAATCGCCTTGGCCTTAGGCTCCCGCGCCCACACCCGATGCTGCGCAATCGCCGCAAAGAATGCCTTGAACGCCTTGGCATCCGCGCCAACGATCAACCCCGCATCCGCCTCCAGCTTGAGCTGATCCAGCAACGACTTGGCCTCACTGGCAACCGCAATCGCCTTCAAGTGCTTGTACGCCTCCAACAGGAAGTGCAACGCCACGCCATCACCGCTCAGCGCCTTGATCGACTCTTTACCGCCCGGTACGAACACCGCATCAAACGCAACCGACGGCATGCCTTCCATCGACGCATCCACCGGCAGGCTCTTGCCGTCCGCAGTCTTCACCGGTGCCGACGTCGGCCCCAGCAGCTTGGCATGCGCACCTTCGGCGGCCAGCGCCGTCTTCAGCGCCGCGATCGCCGCGCCATCCACACCGTTAGCCGCAAGAATCGCGACTTTGCGCGTTTTGATATCGCCCGACAGCAGGTTCACCTGGCTCAACGCCGGCGACTCTTTGAGCGACGTCTTGCGTGGCGGTACGGTGCCTTTGGTCGGTGCCGGCAAGCCGAGGTTCTGGGCAACGCGCTTGGCCAGTTCCAGGTCGATATTGGCGAGGATCTCGTTGACCTGACGCGCGCGAATAAACTCACGCTCCACCTTGCCCAACTCGAAGCTGTAAGCCGCGATGATGTGCTCTTTCTCGTGGTGGCTCATGCTGTGGAAAAACAGCGTGGCTTGGGAGAAATGGTCGCCGAACGACTCACTGCGCTCACGCACCTTGTTGGCGTCGACACGCTCGTAATACGTTTCGAACCCGCCATCTTGAGCCGCTGGTGGCGTTTCTTTCGGCCAACCGCCATCAATCGAGTTCGGCTCGTAGGACGCACGACCCTTGTCGATCACCGTGCGATGCTGGGCATCACGCTGGCCATTATGGAAAGGCGTGACCGGCCGGTTGATCGGCAGCTCATGAAAGTTCGGGCCACCGAGTCGGCTGATCTGCGTATCGGTGTAGGAAAACAGACGGCCTTGCAGCAGTGGGTCGTTGGTGAAGTCGATACCCGGCACGATATGGCCGGGGCAAAAGGCGACCTGTTCGACCTCGGCAAAGAAGTTGTCCGGGTTGCGGTTGAGCACCATTTTGCCCAGCGGCGTAATCGGCACCAGCTCTTCGGGGATGATTTTGGTCGGGTCGAGCAGGTCGAAGTCGAACTTGTGCTCGTCCTCTTCGGCGACGATTTGCACGCCCAATTCCCACTCAGGGTAGTCGCCGCCCTCGATCGCTTCCCACAGGTCGCGACGGTGGTGATCGGTGTCTTTACCGGCAAGCTTTTGCGCTTCGTCCCACACCAGCGAGCAGGTGCCGACTTTCGGGTGCCAGTGGAATTTAACGAAGCTGGACTTACCTTCGGTATTGATCAACCGGAAGGTGTGAATGCCAAACCCCTGCATCGAGCGCAGGCTTTTCGGAATGGCACGGTCGGACATGGCCCACAGCACCATATGCGCCGATTCCGGCTGCAGCGAGACGAAATCCCAGAACGTGTCGTGGGCCGAGCCGCCGGTAGGAATTTCGTTGTGCGGCTCAGGTTTTACGGCGTGCACAAAGTCAGGAAACTTGATTGCATCCTGAATGAAGAAGATCGGCATGTTGTTGCCCACCAGATCGAAGTTGCCTTCGTCGGTGAAGAACTTCACGGCAAAGCCACGCACGTCACGCACGGTATCGCCCGAACCACGCGGGCCTTGCACGGTAGAGAAACGCACGAACACCGGGGTTTTATGCTCCGGGTTGCGCAGGAACCCGGCCTTGCTCAGCGCCGAATGGTTCTGATACGTCTGGAAATAACCATGGGCGCCGGTGCCACGGGCATGCACGATGCGCTCCGGGATGCGCTCATGGTCAAAGTGCGTGATTTTCTCACGCATGATGAAGTCTTCCAGCAGCGAGGGGCCACGGGCGCCGACTTTAAGGGTGTTCTGGTTATCGGAAATCTTTACGCCCTGGTTGGTGCGCAGCGCCTGGCCGGTCGCATCGGAGCGAAATTCTTCCAGGGCCTGCAGCTTGGCGTTGGTGTTGCCGCGGTCCACGGTATCGGTGCCCGCAAGCTCACTCTTGGGCGGGGTGGCTGGCTTCTTGGTACTCATCAGGCAAAACTCCTTAATCAAAGTGGCCAGAGCGGACCCCCGGCTCGTTTGAGCAAAACCCCAGGCACGGCACCTGAGGAAATCGCGTTGCTTAAGTAGTGACTGATGGGGTTTTTAGCCGTTCCTTTTTTATGACCTTTGATCGCGTTATTGCCAAATCGCTGGTTGAATGCGAAATAAATGCTAAGAAACGCTATACGGACAGGCTAAAATGCGCGCCCGGCTAACCGCTGATCCCTTTTCCATGCGCCCCACAAGGTTCGCTACGTGATCGAGTTTCATAACGTCCATAAAACCTACCGCGTCGCCGGTAAGGAAATCCCCGCACTGCACCCCACCAGCCTGCGCGTCGAGAACGGCCAGGTGTTCGGCCTGATTGGCCACTCCGGTGCGGGCAAAAGTACCCTGCTGCGCCTGATCAATCGCCTGGAACAGCCAAGCGGCGGTCAGATCAACGTCGATGGTGAAGAAGTCACCGCCCTGGACGCCAACGGCCTGCGCCGTTTTCGCCAGCAAGTCGGGATGATCTTCCAGCACTTCAACCTGCTGGCGTCCAAGACCGTTGCCGACAACGTGGCGCTGCCACTGACCCTGGCCGGCGAATTGTCGCGTAAAGACATCGACCTGCGCGTGGCTGAGTTGCTCGCCCGCGTGGGCCTGTCGGACCATGCCAGGAAGTACCCGGCGCAGTTGTCCGGCGGCCAGAAGCAGCGTGTCGGCATCGCCCGCGCCCTGGCGACCAAGCCAAAAATTCTGCTGTGCGACGAAGCCACCAGCGCTCTCGACCCGCAAACCACCGCCTCGGTGCTGCAACTGTTGGCTGAGATCAACCGCGAGCTGAAGCTGACCATCGTGCTGATCACCCATGAAATGGACGTGATACGCCGCGTGTGCGACCAGGTGGCCGTGATGGACGCTGGTGTGATCGTCGAGCAAGGCTCGGTGGCCGAGGTGTTCCTGCACCCCAAGCACCCGACCACCAAGCGCTTTGTGCAAGAAGCCGAGCAAGTCGATGAAGGCGAGCAGCGTGACGTGTTTGCCCATGTACCGGGCCGCATCGTGCGCCTGACGTTCCAGGGCGAAGCGACCTACGCGCCATTGCTGGGGACCGTCGCCCGCGAAACGGGCGTGGACTACAGCATCCTCGCCGGTCGCATCGACCACATCAAAGACACCCCCTACGGGCAACTGACCCTGGCCATCACCGGCGGTGACATGGAAGCGGCCTTCGCCCGCTTTACCGCAGCCGATGTGCACATGGAGGTACTGCGTTAATGGACGCGTTACTGCATTATTTCGACAAAGTTGACTGGGCCGACATCTGGGTTGCCACCGGCGACACCATGCTGATGCTCAGCACCTCGCTGGTTTTCACCGTACTGGTTGGCTTGCCGCTGGGCGTTCTGCTGTTTCTGTTCAGCCCGCGTCAGTTGCTCGAGCAGAAAGCCACCTATGGCGTGCTGGCATTTATCGTCAACGCCATACGCTCTCTGCCGTTTATCATTCTGCTGATTGTGATGATCCCTACGACGATCTTCATCACCGGCACTTCGCTCGGCGTGGCCGGCGCGATTCCACCCTTGGTGGTGGGCGCTTCGACGTTCTTCGCGCGCCTGGTGGAAACTGCATTGCGCGAGGTGGATCGCGGCATCATCGAGGCGACTCAAGCCATGGGCGCCACCACTCGGCAGATCATCACCAAGGCACTGCTGCCCGAGGCTAAACCCGGCATCATTGCGGCAATCACCGTCACTGCCATTGCCCTGGTGGGTTACACCGCCATGGCCGGCGTCGTGGGTGCTGGCGGGCTGGGTGACCTGGCGATCCGCTATGGTTACCAGCGCTTCCAGGACGACGTGATGGTCGTCACCGTGGTGATGTTGATTGTGCTGGTACAGATTCTGCAAACCATCGGCGATAAGCTGGTGACACACTACTCTCGAAAATAACGGCCATTGTCGGCCCCCGCCGGCACATGCCCGAACAAGGAGCTTGTTGGATGAAAAAACTACTGGTTGCTTTCGCCGCCGTTGCCGCGTTTTCTGCCCACGCTGCCGAGACTATTACAGTCGCTGCATCGCCGGTGCCCCACGCGGAAATCCTCGAATTCGTGAAGCCTGAACTGGCTAAAGAAGGCGTGGACTTGCAGGTCAAAGTCTTCACCGACTACGTGCAGCCAAACGTACAGGTGGCTGAAAAGCGCCTGGACGCCAACTTCTTCCAGCACCAGCCGTACCTGGATGAGTTCAACAAAACCAAGGGCACACACCTGGTGAGCGTTGCCGCGGTACACCTGGAGCCTCTGGGCGTCTACTCCAGCAAGTACAAGAAGCTGGAAGACCTGCCAAGCGGCGCCAACGTCGTGATCCCGAATGACGCCACCAACGGCGGTCGCGCCCTGTTGCTGCTGGCCAAGCACAACCTGATCACCCTGAAGGACCCGACCAACATCCTGTCGACCATCAAGGACATCAGCGGCAACCCGAAAAACCTGAAATTCCGCGAACTGGAAGCCGCGACCCTGCCGCGCGTGCTGACCCAGGTCGACCTGGCGCTGATCAACACCAACTACGCCCTGGAAGCCAAGCTGGACCCATCCAAGGACGCCCTGGTGATCGAAGGCAACGACTCGCCTTACGTGAACATCCTGGTGACCCGCGACGACAACAAGGATTCGGACGCGGTGAAGAAGCTGGTTGCAGCCCTGCACACGCCGCAAGTGAAAGCGTTCATTCTTGAGAAGTACAAAGGCGCGATTCTGCCAGCGTTCTGATCAAACCCGATCGTCACAACACCGAAGATCAAAAAATGTGGGAGCGGGCTTGCTCGCGAATGCGGAGTGTCAGTCACCCAATTTATTGACTGAACCACCGCCTTCGCGAGCAAGCCAGCTCCCACAGGGGATTTGTGTAGTTGGTTGGGGTGGCGACTGATCGTTCCCACGCTCCGCGTGGGAATGCAGCCCGGGACGCTCTGCGTCCCGCTGTTGAGGTCGTGACGCAGAGCGTCACAGGAGGCATTCCCACGCAGAGCGTGGGAACGATCATCCTGCTGACCCGCCGCTATCGCAGGCAAGCCAGCTCCCACATTTGTTTTGTGTGGCTTTTACTGTCAGCGCAGGGCCGGTATCACCTCATGGGTTAACCATTGGCGCAGGCACCGATTCTCCGGGTAATAGTGGTAGATAAGCAGCGCGTAGACGCCAGACTCACTGACCATCAACGTCGGCGCACAGTGGCCATGAGTGATCAGGGGCAGGGTGTGTTGCTGGTCGGGATCGAGCTTGCGCAGTAGCGCAGGGTTCAGGTGCAGGCCCATCAGGTGGCCGATGTCGGAGGCGCTGAACCATGGCTGGTCTTCTATCAGCACGGCATGCAGCTGGTGATGGTGTCGAGTGAAGACTTGGGGTGTGATCGGTGGATCAGGGGTAAGTGTTTGCACGGTCTAGCTCCTAACGTATCAAGGGACCGCCAAGCACTACTTCCACGTAATGGGTGGCGGCTGTACGCAGGTGTGGAAGACCGGGACGTTAGGCACCCGGCGCACTCGAAAGCGCCCCGCGCACAGCCACCATAAAACACAGACAAGAAAAAGCGCCTGACACTAGGTGGCGCTTTGTGCGCCTAACGATATAAGGGCTTCCACACCCTGTCACTGAATTTGCAGCGACAGGCCAAAGACTAGCCACCCCAAGACCGTCCAACAAGTTCACGCACAGCGCGACAACACGTGGGAAATCTCCGACGACACCCTGTTCAACCCTTGCACAAAAACCACTGTGGGAGCGGGCTTGCTCGCGAATGCGGAGTGTCAGTCACCCAATTTATTGACTGAACCACCGCCTTCGCGAGCAAGCCAGCTCCCACAGGGGATTTGTGTAGTTTGCTAGGGAGGCGAGTGATCGTTCCCACGCTCCGCGTGGGAACGCAGCCCGGGACGCTCTGCGTCCCGCTGTAGAGGTCGCGACGCAGAGCGTCACAGGAGGCATTCCCACCCAGAGCGTGGGAACGATCATTTGCGCTGTAGCAAACCCGGCAACTGCGCCACCAGCTTTTGATTATTCAGCGGCGCACGAATAAACCCACGCTGCGTCCCATCCGGGCCGATCAGCGCCAGGTTGCCGCTGTGGTCCACGGTGTAATTGGGCTTGCTGGTATCGGCCGGAATAAACGGAATGCTCACCGCGTTCGAGACCTTCTGCACATCCTCCACATTCGTACCGGTCAGGCCTTCGAACTGCGGGTCGAAATAGCCCAGGTACTGCTTGAGCTGGGTCGGCGTGTCGCGGTTCGGGTCAACGCTGACCAGGATCACCTGCAACTTATCCACCGCCTCTTTAGGCAGCTCGCTCTTGATCTGGCGCAGTTGCGCGAGGGTGGTCGGGCAGATATCGGGGCAGAAGGTATAACCAAAGAACAGCAGGCTCCACTTGCCTTTCAACTCATTGACCACCACTGGCTGGCCGTCCTGATTGGTCATGGTCACCGGCGGCAGCTGGCGGCTTTGCGGCAGCAGGATAATGCCGGCGTCGATCAGTGCGGTAGGGTCGCCCTGGCCTTTGCCACTGAGCACTTTGTTAACGGTCAGGCCCATGATCAACGCGACGATGGCCACCAGGATAAAGACGGTTTTTTGAGTTCGAGTCATAGGTTCAACAATAGGTAGTGGTCGACGAGCAGCGCGATAAACAGCAGCAGCAAGTACCAGATAGAGTACTTGAAGGTGTTGATCGCCGCGTGCGGCTTGCTGCCACGGTACAGCACCCAGGCCCATTGCAGAAAGCGCCCGCCCAATACCAGCGCACACGCCAGGTACAGCAGGCCGCTCATATGGATCACATAGGGCATGAAGCTCACCGCCAGCAGGGCGAAGGTGTAGAGCAGGATATGCACCTTGGTGTAGTGCTCGCCGTGGGTGACCGGCAGCATCGGGATATCGGCCTTGGCGTATTCCTCTTTGCGGTGAATGGCCAGGGCCCAGAAGTGCGGCGGGGTCCAGGCAAAAATGATCAGCACCAGCAGCAGCGGCTCGGCGCTGACATGCCCGGTGACAGCCACCCAGCCGAGCAGCGGCGGCGCAGCACCGGCCAGGCCGCCGATGACGATATTTTGCGGCGTGGCGCGCTTGAGAAAGCCGGTGTAGATCACCGCGTAACCCAGCAATGAGGCCAACGTGAGCCAGGCCGCCAACGGGTTGGTGAACGCCAGCAACAAGGCCAAACCTGCAACAGCCAGAAACAATGCAAAGGCCAATGCCGCCACCGGTGACACGCGCCCTTCTGCCAACGGCCGTTTATGGGTGCGCGCCATTACCGCGTCGATGCGCCGATCCACCACATGGTTGACCGCTGCCGCGCCACCGGCGCACAGGGCTATACCCAAATTGCCGAACACCAGCACCGTCCACGGCACCCCGGCGCGGGTCGCGAGGAACATGCCCACCAAGGACGTGATGAGCATCAGCACCACCACTTTCGGCTTGGTCAGCTCCAGGTAATCCCGCCAGATCGCCTGATCGTGACGCGCGCCGATCAAGGTCGCCATGGCATCTCTCCTTTAAGGGTGATGAGGCCCGACACGTGTTTGCGCGGGATAAAACGCCAGCCAAACGGCAGCTGATTGCGCACCCGCACC
Source organism: Pseudomonas sp. 58 R 3 (assembly GCF_900006605.1). Taxonomy (NCBI): domain Bacteria; kingdom Pseudomonadati; phylum Pseudomonadota; class Gammaproteobacteria; order Pseudomonadales; family Pseudomonadaceae; genus Pseudomonas; species Pseudomonas sp. 58 R 3. Next base: position 55,089 of record NZ_CVTT01000085.1, read on the forward strand.
AGGCTGGTTCGGGCGTGGTAATTGACCAGCACCAGCGTCAGCAATAAACCCGCCCCACCGGCGTTGTGCCCGACCGCCACCGGCAGTGGCAAGCCGAACGCCACATTGCTCACGCCCAGGCAGATTTGCGCCGCCAGGGCGATCAACAGCAAGCCTGCCAGCCGCGTCATGCCCACGGCGCGCAATTGCCAGGCCAGGCCCAGCAACACCAGCGTCACCAGTACCGCGCCGATGCGATGGGTCAGGTGGATGGCCGTGCGCGCTTCACTGTCGAGCTGGCCGCCGAGGTAATTGGGGCCGATATGCTGAGTGAGGTGAAACCCGTTGGCAAAGTCCGCCGCCGGCCACCACTCGCCATGGCACGTCGGCAGGTCGACACAGGCCACGGCCGCGTAGTTGGAACTGACCCAACCACCCAACGCGATCTGCCCGATCACCAGCACCAACCCAGCTGTCGCCCAATATTGCAGGCGCTTGGGTACGATCAGCGCGGGCAACACGCCGGACAGTCGCAAGGTGAGTAAAAACAACAGGCTCAATGTGGCAAAGCCGCCGAGCAAATGCCCCGTGACCACTTGCGGCCACAGCTTCAATGTCACCGTCCACATACCGAACGCCGCCTGGGCAAACACCACCGCCAACACAAACAGCGGCAATTTCACTGGCTGCCCCGGATCACGCCGATGGCTCCACGAACGCGCCGCCAGCAGCAGGATCAGCAAGCCCAAGGTGCCGGCAAAGTAGCGATGGGTCATCTCGGCCCAGCCCTTGTCGGCCTCTACCGGCGTATCGGGAAAATGCAGCTCGGCATGCGCCAGCTGGGCTTCGCTTTGCGGCACGCTGATAAACCCGTAGCAGCCCGGCCAGTCCGGGCAGCCAAGGCCGGCGTGGGTCAGGCGCGTATAGGCGCCCAGCAGCACGACCAGCAGCGCCAGCAAGGTGGCAAACAACGCGAGGCGAAATCCAGGTTTGGCCATGACGATGCCCTTATCCGATGTTCGACAGTTTCAGCAGCAGGCGCAGGTCGTTGAGCAAGTCCTTGCCCTTGACCTTGGCGTCGTAGCGCAGCACCAGGTTGCCGTGGGGGTCGACGATCCACAGTTGCGCCTCACCCGGCGCGGCCGCGTTTTTACTGAAGGTGGTCAGGTCCAGCGGGTAGCGCTGCAGTTGCGGGTATTCGGCCTTGAGCTTGGCGTCGTAATCCGTGCTCACCGGTTGCGCGCCGGCCAGTGCATGGCTGGCGCGCGAGGCATCGCGGCCCAGGCTGATTTGCAGCTGGCGCGCCAGGTACACCAGTTGCTGGCAGTCGGCGGCGCAGGCGGTGGGCGCGGTAACCAGCAGTTGCCAACGCTCTTCATCGGCCTGCACGCCGATGTCGGCGCGGGTCTGGCCGTTGCCGATCATCTCGCCGTGGTAGCTGCGGCTGTCGGGCACCCAGAACTGCAACTTGTACATAAAGGTGGCCAGCGCCATCGGGCCGATCACCATCATCAAAATCAGAATCAGCTGCCAGCGGCCTTTGCGCCGGTCGGGCGCCTCAGACGTGCTGGGTGGATTCATGGCCGCTCCCATGGGGTTTCTCCTTTTTGTTATGCCATCCGAGGTAGAGGTAAAGCGCCAGCAACGCCAGTGCCATGGCGAACCACTGCACGGCGTAGCCCAAGTGTTTTTCCGGGCCCATGGCGACCACCGGCCAGGTCGTGTCGTAGGTGCCGGGGCCAGGCTCGGCGCGCAGCTCAAAGGCAAAACCGCTGCGGCCCAACTCCGCCCAGAGCGCGGCGGGATGCAGCGCAGTCAGCAAGCGCGGCCACTGCGTGGTGGCGGGGTCGGCGTGCAGTTGGAAGGTTTCGCCGGGGGCGACGTACACCCAGGCATCCAGATTCAACGGTTGTTCAGGCGTGGTGAACACGGGCGGCGTGCGCCGATCCGGCCAGGGCAGCCAGCCGCGATTGAGTAACAGCCATTCGCCGCTGGCCTGGTCATGAAAGGGCTGCAAGAGCTCAACACCGGGCTTGCCGTCGCGCATACGGTTGTCGAGCAGCACGCTGTGTTCGGCGTCGAATTGGCCGCGCAGGCGCACACGGCGAAAGGCCGGGTCAGCCATGCCCTGAAGCTGAACGCTGCTGACCGGCTCAGCCACGCGCCGTTCGGCATAGCTGTCCACCAGCCGCTGTTTTTCATGCCCGCGAGCCAGTTGCCAGAACCCCAAACCCACCATCAACGGCAGTAATACGAGCACCACCAGCGTGGGAACGAGCCCTGGGCGAAAGTCTTTTATGGCGCTGGCTATACTTGTTTTCATTGCCCGCCTTTTCATTGCCCGCCCATCCGAATGGAACCTGACCATGCTCAAAGCAGCCATTGCCCTGATGCTGATCGCGACTGTCGTGAGCCTGTTCAGTGGCTTGTTCTTTCTGGTCAAGGACGAGGGCAACTCCAACCGCCTCGTCACTGCCTTGACCGTGCGTGTTGTACTGGCCGCGATCACCGTGGGCTTGATCGCCTGGGGCTTTTTCAGCGGCCAGTTGGTCTCTCATGCACCGTGGTAAAACGCCTCACAGCACGTAAACGAAGAAAAACAGGCCGATCCACACCACATCCACAAAGTGCCAATACCAACTGGCCGCCTCGAAACCGAACTGGTGCTCGGCATTGAAGTGCCCCTTGAGGATGCGCATCAGCATCACGAACAGAATGAGGGTGCCAATGGTCACGTGGGCGCCGTGAAAGCCGGTGAGCATGAAGAACGTCGCGCCGTACACGCCCGAGCCGAGGGTCAGGCCCAGCTCTTTGTAAGCGTGCATGTACTCCTCGGCCTGAAAGCCCAAAAACGCCCAACCCAGCAGCACGGTCAGCGCCAGCCAGATTTTCAGCGCGCCGCGATGGCCTTTGCGCAAGGCATGGTGGGCGATGGTGATGGTCACGCTGGAGCTGACCAGCAAGATCGTATTGACCAGCGGCAAGCCCCACGGGCTGATGGTGCCTTCGGGCGGCGGGTACAGTTTTGGGTCAGGGTTGTTGAGCAGCGGCCAGGCAAATTCGAAGTTCGGCCACAGCATGTGTGCGACGCCCTTGGAGCCTTCGCCCGCCAGCCATGGCGCGGACATATGCCGCACGTAAAACAGTGCGCCGAAGAACGCGATAAAGAACATCACCTCGGAAAAGATGAACCAGGTCATGCCCCAGCGGAACGAGCGGTCCATCTGCGCGCTGTACAAACCGGCGCGGCTTTCCTTGATCACCGCGCCGAACCAGCCGAACAACATGTAGGCCAGCAACAGCCCGCCGACGAAAAAGATCCACGGGCCGTGGGATTCCGGGCGCGCCGCCTTGAGGTCGTTGAACCACACGGCCAGGCCGTACACCGTGATCAACATGCCAAACGTAGCAATTATTGGCCATTTGCTTTGCGCTGGTACGTAGTACGTATCATGAGACGACATGTATTCGCTCTCCTGATTGAGGGGGCAAACAGTAGCTAGCCGCCGGTACGGACGGCCACCGGCGGTTGGCGCGCAGTGATGTCAAACAGCGTGTATGCCAGGGTCAGATGCTTCACATCCTTGGGCATGGCGCGATCGACGATAAAGCGCACGGGCATTTCAATGCGCTGACCTGGCTGCAGCACTTGCTGGGTGAAGCAAAAACATTCGGTCTTGTGGAAATACATCGCCGCTTCGGCCGGGGAAATACTCGGTACAGCCTGGGCAGTCATGGGTTTGTCAGTGGGGTTGTAGGCCACGAACAGCATCTCGGTGACGGCGCCGGGGTTGACCACCACCTCATCGGCTTTGGAGTGGAATTCCCAGACCATGTCGATGGCATTGGTGGACATGAACTGCACGCGCACCTGACGCGTAGGGTCCACCAACTGCTCACCTTCGTACTGCCCGGCGGTCTTGCCGTTGATGCCGAACGCCTTGCACATCACGTCGTAGATCGGCACCAGGGCAAAGCCGAAGGCGAACATGGCCACGACCAGAATCAGCAGGCGAGTGACCAGGCGCTTGATGGGGACGGACTCAAGCATGGCGCTCACCCAAGGCGAATGCGGTCCCACACTGACGGTGTTCACAGCGCGATAAAGCGTTCACTTGACCTCCGGCGGCGTCGTAAACGTGTGGTACGGCGCAGGCGAGGGGACGCTCCATTCCAGGCCTTCAGCGCCATCCCACGGCTTGGCCGGCGCCGGCGGGCCGCCACGGATGCACTTGATCACGATAAACAGGAAGAAGATCTGCGTGGCGCCGAACATGAACGCGCCAATCGAGGAAACCATGTTGAAGTCAGCGAACTGCAGGTTGTAGTCCGGCACCCGGCGCGGCATGCCGGCCAGCCCCACAAAGTGCATCGGGAAGAACGCCATGTTCATGCCCACGAAAGACAGCCAGAAGTGCAGCTTGCCCAGGGTTTCGTCGTACATGTGGCCGGTCCATTTCGGCAGCCAGTAGTAGGCCGAGGCGAAGATGCCGAAGATCGCGCCGGGCACCAGTACGTAATGGAAGTGCGCCACCACAAAGTAGGTGTCGTGGTACTGGAAGTCCGCCGGGGCAATCGCCAGCATCAGCCCGGAGAAACCGCCGATGGTGAACAGAATCACGAAGGCCACCGCAAACAGCATCGGTGTCTCAAAGGTCAGCGAGCCTTGCCACATGGTGCTGACCCAGTTGAACACCTTCACGCCCGTGGGCACTGCAATCAGCAGCGTGGCGTACATGAAGAACAACTCGCCCACCAGGGGAATGCCCACCACGAACATGTGGTGCGCCCACACGATGAACGACAGGAACGCGATGCTCGCCGTGGCGTAGACCATCGAGGTGTAGCCGAACAGCGGCTTGCGCGAAAAGGTCGGGATGATCGAGCTCACGGCGCCAAACGCCGGCAGGATCATGATGTACACCTCAGGGTGGCCGAAGAACCAGAACACATGCTGGAACAACACCGGGTCACCGCCACCGGCGGCACTGAAGAAGCTGGTGCCGAAGTGAATGTCCATCAACATCATGGTCACGCAACCGGCCAGCACCGGCATCACCGCGATCAGCAGGAAGGCGGTGATCAGCCAGGTCCAGACGAACAGCGGCATCTTCATCAAGGTCATGCCCGGCGCGCGCAGGTTGAGGATGGTGGCGACCACGTTGATTGCGCCCATGATCGAGCTGATGCCCATCAGGTGAATGGCAAAGATGAAAAACGTCACGCTTTCCGGCGCGTAAGTGGTGGAGAGCGGGGCGTAGAAGGTCCAGCCGAAGTTCGGCCCGCCGCCCGGCGTAAACAACGTCGAGACCAGCAGCAGGAACGCCGCCGGCAACAGCCAGAAACTGAAGTTGTTCATGCGCGGCAAGGCCATGTCCGGGGCGCCGATCATCAGCGGGATCATCCAGTTGGCCAGGCCGACAAACGCCGGCATCACCGCGCCAAACACCATGATCAGGCCGTGCATGGTGGTCATCTGGTTGAAGAACGCCGGCTGCACAATCTGCAGACCGGGCTGGAACAACTCGGCGCGAATCACCATGGCGAATGAGCCGCCGAGCAGAAACATGGTGAAGGCGAACCAAAGGTACAGGGTGCCGATGTCTTTGTGGTTGGTGGTCAGCACCCAGCGCATCAAGCCTTTGGCGGGGCCGTGGGCATGGTCGGCATGACCATGGTCGATCACAGTGCTCATGGCCGTTCTCCTGCAAAGGAAGGGGCTGTGCGGTTCAGGGCATACGCAGTTGAGGCCGTCATTTGCTTTCCGCCTGTTTCAGAGCCAGCACGTCTTTGGGCGTGACCATGTCGCCTTTGTTGTTGCCCCAGGCGTTACGCTCGTAGGTGACCACGGCGGCGATATCGACTTCCGACAACTGTTTGCCGAACGCCGCCATGGCGGTGCCGGGCTTGCCGAAGTACACGCGGTGCAGGTGATCTTCCTTGGGCCCGATGGCAATCGGCGAGCCTTTGAGCGCCGGGAACATCGGCGGCAGGCCCTGGCCTTCGGCCTGGTGACAGGCCACGCAGGTGGTGTGGTAAACCTTGTCGCCACGCGCCACCAGTTCGTCCAGCGTCCACTCTTTGGAGGTCAGTTCCTTGAGCTTGGCGGTCTCTGCTTTGCGCTCGCCCAGCCAGGTGTCGTAGTCGGCCTTGGATTTGACCTCGACCACAATCGGCATGAAACCGTGGTCCTTGCCGCACAGCTCGGCGCACTGGCCACGGTAGATGCCGGGCTTCTCGACCCGGGTCCAGGCCTCGTTGACGAAGCCGGGGATCGCATCGCGCTTGACCGCAAAGGCCGGCACCCACCAGGAGTGGATCACGTCGGCGGCCGTCACCAGAAAGCGCACCTTGGCGCCCACCGGCAGCACCAGCGGCTGGTCGACTTCGAGTAAATAGTGCTCGCCTTTGGTGGCCTGGTTATGGATCTGCTCGGCGGGCGTGGCCAGGTTGCTGAAGAACTCCACGTCCTGGCCCAGGTATTTGTAGTGCCACTTCCACTGATAGCCGGTGACCTGGATATCGATATCCGACTCACTGCTGTCGTAGATGTTGATCAGGGTTTTGGTTGCCGGGATGGCCATGGCCACCAGGATCAGCAAGGGCACTACGGTCCAGAGGATTTCCACGGTGGTGCTCTCGTGGAACTTGGCCGCCACCTGGCCCGTGGACCGGCGGTGCAGGATCATCGACCAGAACATCGCGCCAAACACGACGATGCCGATCACCACACAGATCCAGAAAATGGTCATGTGCAGGTCAAACACGGCGTGACTGACTTCAGTAGCCCCTGGCGCCATATTCGTTGTCCAGGCGGCGTGCGCCTGGCCGAATACTGACCACAACAGTAGGCCCATCCAAACGTGTGGATGTCGCGTCATTGCGGGTTCCCCTTTATGTTTCTTGTTATCCCGCCGGTTTGCACCTGCGGCGAAGGGAGCGGCTTCCATACTGCTTACAACCGCCAAGCCTTGCCTGCGTCATGCAGTTGGGCGTCATCAGCTAATTGCGTACAAATCCGAGTATAGACAGCCGGGGCAACCCCGCAATGTGTAGGGGCAAATGAGCAGAAACAGACGGGCGGCCCCAATAAAACCGGGGGCGCAAACGTTTATCCGACGAACGATGGCATTTCGATATAACGCACACGCATAACCATGAAATAATTATGACAAATGCATCTTAGGCGCTCGTATAAACGAGCTACCTTATCCTCTCCTTTTCCTACGCCTGTTTCACTGGAGCCTTCATGAACACCGCCGCATTGCGCGAGCAGATTTCCCGTGCCCATCAACACGAAGCCACTACGGGCCAGCTTGCCCTGCAACTGGAAAAACAATTGCCGCATCTGCATTCGGCCATCTCCCTGGCTGACGGTGATAGCAACATTGTCATGTCCCGCTTTGTCACTGCCTACATCGAACTGGTTCCAGACTTGCTGGAAGCGGCCAACGATGTGGCCCGCGAAGCCGGTATCGAAAGCCAGATCAAACCGGTGCTGAAAATCGCCGAGCATTTCTTCCTGCAGCCGCCTGCAATCCTGGCCGGCCATGAAGGCCTGGACGGCCTGCTGGATGAGGCCTACCTGGCTCACCGCTTGGTTGAAGAGGTCAACGACCTGTATATCAAGCATTTCGGCCAGCCGTTGATTCCGGCAGATACCACCGTCGCCAACTTGATTGCCCATCAACTGATCGGTGAGCAATTCGCCAATCAGCTGGATGAAGCCGTGCATTTGGCGGTGGATGAGATGCTCAACGAAGAGAGCTTTGCGCTGGAGTCGGTTGAGGCGTATCGCGAAACACTCAAGAGCCCGAACACGGAAGCGGCGTGGAAGCGCTGGCCGTGCCTGTCGCGGCAACTGGGCGTTGAGTTGTCGCTGGATCAGCCAGCCTGATTTTCCGAGTGAACATAGAACCACTGTGGGAGCCGGGCAAGCCCGGCTCCCACAATTTTTTGTGGAGTTCAGACAGGCGCCGAACCTATCCCCACCGTCGTCCGCACCCGGCCTTCGAGCCTGCGCTTCAACCCCCGCGCCTCGATCACCAGCGTCGAGCCCTTGGCCGCATTCGCACGGCCCCATTCCTCCAGCAACTCCAGACACGAATGGTCGATGTAGCTCAGGTTGCTCAGCGGCACATGCAAGGTGGTCCCCGCAGGCACCGTCGACAGCACCTGAGTCAGCGCCGGCACTTTCAGGAAGGTCGCCGCACCGGTCAATCGCAGCTCCATCTCACCGTCCTGGGGCAAATCGATCAGGCTGACTTTCAATCGCGAAGCTTTAAACGCGAGCTTCAGCAACGTGAGCCCAAAGCCCACCAACACGCCGGTCAGCAGGTCGGTGAAGATGATTGCCAGTGCCGTAGCGGCGTAGGTAAACATCGGCATCCGCCCATAACGGCCCAGCGCGCGAAACGCTTTGACGTCCACCAGCTTGATCCCGGTGTACACCAGCACGCCTGCCAAACTCGCCACCGGAATGCTTTGCAGCACGCTCGACAGCAGCAACACAAAGCCCAGTAGCCACACACCGTGGAACATCGCCGACAGCCGCGTAGTGGCGCCGGCCTGCACGTTGGCCGAGCTTCGCACGATCACGCCGGTCATCGGCAAGGCGCCAACCAAACCACAGAGCATGTTGCCCACACCTTGGGCAGACAGTTCCCTGTCGAAATCAGAACGCGGGCCGCTGTGCATCCGGTCGACCGCTGCCGCAGACAGCAGGGTTTCGGCGCTGGCAATAAACGCCACGGCGAAGGCGGCGATCAGCAGTTGCGGATCGGCCAGGTTCAGCAGGTCGCTGGGGCGTAGCCAGTCGATGGCGTCGGCGAGATTTTCCGGCACCTCTACGCGCTTGACCTGCAACGCCAGCACCAGACTGGTTACCGTCGCCAGGCCCACGCCCAGCAAGGCACCCGGTACGAAACGCAGTGTTTGCGGACGGAATTTATCCCAGCAGTACATCACCAGCATGGTCGACAGGCCCAGCAAGCCCGCCTGCCAACCAAGACCGCCGCCCAGCGTCGGGATCGCTTCGGCCACGGCCGCCGGGAAGCCCGCCAGGTTATCCAGCCCCGAAGGTTTAGGCGCGCCGTCGAGCATCACATGCACCTGCGACAGCACAATCAATACGCCGATACCTGCCAGCATGCCGTACACCACCGCCGGCGCCGTGACCCGGAACCAGCAGCCCAGGCGCAAGCGCCCGGCCACCAGTTGCAGGAAACCAGCCAGCAACAGGATCGGCCCGAGCATCATCATCCCGTGTTGCCGCACCAGCTCGAACACCAACACCGCCAAACCCGCGGCAGGGCCACTGACCTGCAGCGGCGAGCCCGCCAGCCAGCCCACCACCAGGCCACCGATAATCCCGGTGATCAGCCCCTTGGCCGGCGGCATGCCGGACGCGATCGCAATACCCATGCACAAGGGCAGGGCGACCAGAAACACAACCACCGAGGCCAGCAGCTCCCGTGGCAATACAGCTTTCAATTGAGCAGCACGCATGATGGCTCTCCCGAGGGATTCGCCGGGCGCGGCAAAGCCTGGCTGCATCCATGGCAGCCACCGCTTGACCCGGCAGGGAAGTGTTTTAGAAGCGCGCTCTAGGCGTCGCGCAAGGAATCGGCTCGGTGCCGTTCAGCGGTCTGAATGCCGCCTGGTCTGCATCGTAAGCGCGGATTTCGCTGGTCTCGATGTTGTAGATCCAACCATGGATAAACAAATGACCATTGGCCATGCGCGAAGCCACGGAAGGGTGGGTACGCAGATGCTGCAACTGGGCGATGACGTTTTCTTCGGTCAGCACCTTCATGCTCTCGCCTTCATTGGCGCAGTCGCAATTGTCTTCGACCATGGACTTGGCGACTTCGGCATGACGCAACCACGCGCGTACCGTCGGCATCTTTTCCAGGCTGTCGGGGTTGAGTACTGCGCGCATGGCGCCGCAATCGGAGTGCCCGCACACGATGATGTGCTGTACGCCCAGGGCGAGTACCGCGTACTCGATGGCGGTGGAAACCCCGCCGTTCATCTGACCGTAGGGCGGCACCACGTTGCCGACGTTACGCGTCACGAACAAATCGCCGGGGGAGCTTTGGGTGATCAGCTCCGGCACGATGCGCGAGTCGGCACAGGTAATAAACATCGCCCGTGGGCTCTGGGCCGTGGCGAGTTTCTTGAAGAGTTCTTCCTGCTGCGGGAAGACGTCGTGATGGAAATGCAAAAAGCCGTCAACGATGTGCTTTAACGCTGCATCGGCAGACTCCGCCACCTGAGGGGCTGAAGCCGACGCAGCCAACGGCTGTTTATCCTTGTCACTCATGATTCATCCTCTTGATTAATGCAGGGGAGTGTTCAGGTCAGTTCGACGTCTGGCCATCGGAAAAGTTGAAAAACTAAACAACCCAAGGCGTCGACTCATCAGTCACTCGCTGAACAAGGTAACCGCCGAAACTTAACTCAAACTGAATGAACCGCTCTAGAACGCGGGTTTCAGTGATGTCAAAACGCGACTATTCCTACAGAATGACGCCATCGTTCTCTTCAGTTTACAACAATGCCATCTGCCTGCCCGGCGGGCAAAACGCCGTGCAATCCAGATTAAACCCTTCCCTTCGATTGAGCCCCAGCCGCTTGATCGCCCTGTTGAAACGCTGCGCCAGCAAATCGGCAAACGGCCCCTCACCACGCATGCGCACGCCGAAACGGCTGTCATACACCTCGCCGCCGCGCACCTGACGCACCAGGCTCATCACATGGGCCGCGCGTTGCGGGTAATGCGCCGCCAGCCATTCCTCGAACAGCGGCGCCACTTCCAGCGGCAGCCGCAGCATCATGTAGGCGGCGCTCTGCGCACCGGCAGCGTGGGCTTCGGTCAGCAGGCTTTCCAACTCGCTGTCGTTAATCATCGGAATCATCGGCGAGCACAGTACACCCACCGGGATACCTGCCTCGCGCATCACCCGAATCGCCCGTAAACGCGCCTTGGGCGCCGCCGTGCGCGGCTCCAGGATGCGCTTGAGCTCGTCGTCCAGGCTGGTGAGGCTGATCATCACCGCCACCAGCCGCTGGCGCGCCAACTCGGTGAGCAGGTCGAGGTCGCGCAAGATCAGCGAGCCCTTGGTGATGATGGTCACCGGGTGCCGATAGCGCAGCAGCACTTCGAGGGTTTGCCGGGTGATTGTGTAGTCGCGCTCGATAGGCTGGTACGGGTCGGTATTGGAGCCCAGGTTGATCGGCGCACACACATAACCAGGCTTGGACAGCTGTTGTTCCAGCACCTCGGCGGCGTTGGTCTTGGCAATCAGCTTGGTTTCGAAATCCAGGCCTGGCGACATGTCCCAATAGGCGTGGCTGGGCCGCGCATAGCAGTAGATGCAGCCATGCTCGCAGCCGCGATAGGGGTTGATGGAGCGGTCGAACGGCAAATCCGGCGAGTTGTTGCGGGTGATGATGCTCTTGGCCGTTTCGATACGCACTTCGGTGCCCTGGGTCGGCGGCACTTCCTGGAACCAGCCGTCGTCTTCGGCCACGCTGACGGTCGGCGCAAAGCGGTTGTGCAGGTTAGTGGCCGTGCCCCGGCCACGGGGCGGCAACGCAGTAGTCATGAAAACGCCTCGATACTGTTTTTATATACAGTATCGAGGCGCGAGGTTTCTGACCAGTGCCGTTTGGCGGCCAGGGCAGGATCAGTGCTTTTGCGTGACCTGCCCCAAGTCGTCACCCGACGTGCTGCGCATATCGCTCTTGCGCAGGTCGGCCACGTCACTGGCTTTGACCGGTGCGCCTTGATTGCCCCAGCTGCCACGGACGAAACTGACCACATCCGCGACTTCCTGGTCCGACAGACGCCATGCGAACGCCGGCATGGTGAAGGTCGACGGCGCTGTGTGGGTGGCCGGCAAGGTGCCGCCGTTCAACACGATGTTGATCAACGAGGTGGCGTCCGCCGTCTGCAACACCGGGTTACCTGCCAGCGCCGGGAACACCCGCGTGTAGCCATGGCCGTCGGTACGGTGGCACGCCGCGCAGTTGTCGATATACACCGACGCGCCCGGCTTGCTGTCGTCACCTTTCCACAGCGCCTCGGCCACCTGCTTGTCGTATTGATGCGGCTGGTCCTTCGGGTCCACCGCCGGCAGGCTCTTGAGGTATCGCGCAATCGCGGTGAGGTCGTCCTGAGACATGTACTGCATGCTGTGCACCACCACATCACTCATGCCGCCGAACACTGCACTGCGGTCACTGCGGCCGGTCTTGAGGAACTGCACCAACTGCTCCTCGCTCCAGCTGCCGAGGCCGTCCTTGTGGTCGCCGCGCAGGCTTTTTGCGATCCAGCCTTCCAGCGGCGCACTGCCGGACAGGAACGCGTTGCCGTCAGTAGCGCTGAGGGCTTTTTCCTGCATGGTCAGGGCACGCGGGGTGTGGCAAGCGCCGCAATGGCCGAGGCCTTCAACCAGATAGGCACCGCGAGCGACCACCGGGTCGGCTGCGGCTTGCGCCTGATGCTCCTCGACCGCCGGCGCGAACATCCAGCGCCAGGCCGCCAACGGCCAACGCATGCTCAAGGGCCAGGGAATATCGCTGTCCTTGTTCTCCTGGGCGACGGGCTCCACGCCCTTCATGAAGTATGCATACAACGCCTGCATGTCGCTGTCGCTGACACGCGCGTAGGACGGGTACGGCATCGCCGGGTAAAGCGTACTACCGTTCTTGGCGACGCCATGGCGAACGGCCTTGTCGAAGTCTTCGAAGCTGTAGTCGCCCAGGCCGGTTTTGTCCGGGGTGATGTTGGTGGAATAGATCACGCCGATCGGGGTTTCCATCGGCAGCCCACCGGCGAAGGGTTTGCCACCCTTGGCGGTGTGGCAGGCCACGCAGTCACCGGCGCGGGCCAGGTATTCGCCCTGCTTGATCAAATCGTTTTCAGCCGCGCTCACCGAGCAACTGCTGAACAGGGCAAAACTCGCGATAACAAATGCTTTCATGGTCATCGCTCCTTATGCCTGAACCAGTGGGCCGGGGTTTTTCAGGTACTGCTCACGGATCGCCCGCGCCGACCAGTAGGCCAGCGCTGCCACCAGGCCGGTAGGGTTGTAGCCCAGGCCTTGTGGGAAAGCGGATGCGCCTGGGACAAACACGTTGTGTACATCCCAGCTTTGCAGGTAACGGTTCAGCGCACTGGTTTTCGGGTCGGTGCCCATGATCGCGCCACCATTGAGGTGGGTGGTCTGGTAGGACGCGGTGTTGAATTGTTCACCGACTTTTTTGCCCAGCACAGCAATGGCCTTGGGGTTCATCGCCGCGGCGACCTTGCCCATTTTCTCCATCATGAAGCGGTTCATCTTGATGTCGTTTTCCTGCCAGTCGAACGTCATCCGCAGCAGCGGCAGGCCGTAGGAGTCGCGGTAAACCGGGTCCAGATCCAGGTAGTTGCTCCGGTAGGATTGATGCGCGCCATGGGAGTCCATCGACACTTGGTGGGTGTAGTAATCGGCGGTGGCGCGCTTCCAGGCGCTGCCCCACGCCGGCGTGCCCGGCGGGTTGGACGTACCGGCAATCGGCCGGCTGCCGGCCTGGTTGACCCACATCGGCGAGCCGCCCACGAAGCCGTGCGGGCCGTGGTCGAAGTTGTCCGCGTTGAAGTCATCGATGGCCACGCCATTGCCACCCGCACCGATGAAGTTGTTGGTGTGGGTGTCCTTGTCGAAAAAGGCCTTGATGGTGCCCATGTTCTGATAGGCAAAGTTGCGGCCCACCACGCCCTCATTGGTAATAGGGTCGTAAGGTTTGCCGATGCCCGAGAGCAACATGAGGCGCACGTTGTTGAACTGGAAGGAGGCGATGATCACCAGGTCCGCAGGCTGCTCGCATTCGCGGCCCTGGGCGTCGATATAGGTCACGCCGGTGGCCTTGCTCTTGGTGCTGTCGAGGTTGACCTTGAGCACGTGGGAATTGGCCCGCAGCTCAAAGTTCGGCACCTGACGCAGCGCCGGCAGGATGTTTACGTTCGGCGAAGCCTTGGAGTACATGTAGCACACGTAACCACTGCAGAAACCGCAGAAGTTGCACGGCCCCATCTGCGCGCCGTAAGGGTTGGTGTAGGGCCCCGAAGTATTGGCGGACGGCAGGTTGTAGGGTTTGTAGCCGACGTCGGTAGCCGCTTTCTGAAACAACTGCGCAGACACGGTGTTTTTCTGCGATTCCAGCGGGAACGGGTTGGAGCGGTCCGGCGCATAGGGGTTGCCGCCACGACCTTCGCCGACCAGTTGGCCTTTGACGGTCCAGGCCTGGCCGGAGGTGCCGAAGACTTTCTCGGCGTAGTCGAAAAACGGCTCCAGCTCTTCATAGCTCACGCCGAAGTCCTGGATGGTCATGTCTTTGGGGATGAAATTTTTGCCGTAGCGCTCTTCATAGTGGCTGCGCATGCGCAATTCGATCGGGTCGACGCGAAAATGCACGCCTGACCAGTGCAAACCCGCACCGCCCACGCCATTACCCGGCAAGAACGCACCCAACTGACGGTTGGGCAGGGCGACGTCATTCACGCTGGGGCGAATGGTCACCGTCTCCTTGGAGATGTCCTGAAAGAGTTTTTTACGCACGCTGTAGGTCAGTTCGTCGATGACCTGGGGATAGTTGCCGTCCGGGTAGGTGTCCTGCATCGGGCCGCGCTCCAGCGCTACCACGTTGAGGCCAGCTTCCGTCAGCTCCTTGGCCATGATCGCGCCGGTCCAGCCGAAACCGACGATCACCGCGTCCACTTTCTTCATGATGGTCGCCACGTTTATGCCCTCTCGCCGCGAATGGAAACAGCCGGGAAGGGGTATTGCTCGTTGCGTTCAACCCAGTCCATGAAATCGGCGCGGGCGCCGGGGAAGCCGATCATGGTCCAACCGACCATGCCTTTGTTGCCACCGTGGATCGGGTCGCAGAAGAAGCCTTCCTTGGTGTTTTGCAGCAACAGGTTGAAGAACATCTTGGCCGGTACGGCCTCGAAATGCGCGGTCATCTCGCCGCCGCCCGCCTCCATACGGCGCAGCATGTCATCCTGGGTAGCGCTGTCTTGCGCAGCAAAAGCTTTACCGTTGAACGCCTTCGACCACGCATCCGTGGCGGCAATGCCCAGGCGATAGATGTCTTTGGGCACCAATTTGCTCTGCCAGCCCATCTCTGGCGCCGCATCGGCGTTGAACGGGCCTTGCATGAACCACAGCGCGCCAGCGGCATACGGCGTGTTCATCTGGCGGTCGATGTATTCCGGCGCGCCGGCTTCCAGGGCGCCTGGGCCTTGGGCATCCGCGGGAATCAGGCGGGCGACGGCAGCGTTGATAAACGCCCACTCTTCGGCGGTGAAGTAACTCGGCTCGTAGGCTTTGTCGCTGGCGGGCGTTTTGGCGGGCGCGGCCTGCACCGGCTCCGGTGTGGCCATCAGCATCGAGCCGCCAAGGCCGGTGCTGGCAACCGTGACCACCGGGATCAAGGTCAAGGATTTGCGTAAAAAGTCACGTCGCGGGTTGTCCTGATCTTGATCAGACATAGGTGCACCTCATCATGTGGTCACGGGTTTATCCGCCGCTTCTGGGAGCAGCGTGATGGTTTGCCAGAGCATTGGATCCAAAGGGATAGCACACACTGGCAATCAATAGTTACAAATGATAGCAGCCTAAGCATTAAGAGAAATCGATTCAGCGCGAAAAACAGCGGATCAGATGGGCGGATTCACGATTCTTTGACAGCCGCCTCACACAGCATTGACCCCTCGCAGGCGACTCTGTGACCCATCAGCCCTATCCCATTCGGTCTCAACGCGCATGTTCACGATTCGATTACTGCCCGCCCTTGGCCTGGCGTTCATGGCACTGTTCACCACACTGCAGGCCCAGGCCGACGAGGCTGCGTCGATCCGCTCGCCTGAGTGGGCACAGCCTGTGGGCGACCAATTCAACCTGCACCAGATGACGCCCACGCTGTATCGCAGTGCGTTGCCGGACAGCACTGCGCTGCCTGTGCTGCAAAATCTGAAGATCGGCACGGTGATCAACTTCCTGCCGGAATCTGATGCGCCCTGGCTGAAGACGTCTGGTATCAAACAGGTGCAGCTGACGTATCGCACCAACCATGTCGACGATGCCGACGTGCTGGCGGCACTCAGGGCCATTCAGGAAGCCGAAACCCAGGGTCCGGTGCTGATGCACTGCAAACACGGCTCCGATCGCACCGGCCTGATGGCGGCGATGTATCGGGTGGTGATTCAGGGGTGGAGCAAAGAGGATGCGCTGAACGAAATGACGCTGGGCGGCTTTGGTTCAAGTAACGGCTTTAAAGACGGTGTTCGCTACATGATGAAGGCGGATATCGACAAGTTGCGTACCGCGTTGGCCAATGGCGACTGCAGCACCAGTGAGTTTGCGTTGTGCTCGATGAAAAGCTGGATCAACACGGCCGGTAGCGGCCGTGTCGACCCCAAGAAAGACACCGAATTAGTACTCACACCTTAAGCAGGTATCAGTCCTTTTTCAGCTTGGGATTAGGGAAAAACTGCACCGCCTGCACCTTCGGGTCCGCGGGCGCCTTCAACGCCGACGTATTGACCCGCGTGCCCAATTCCTTGGGCACCGAATTGCCTTGTTCATTCAGCGTGTCCGAATAGCCGCAGGCCACACATTCGCGGTGCGGCACATCGTCTTCGGTCCACATTTTCAACTTGTCCAACTCTTCGCACGCCGGGCAGACCGCCCCGGCGATAAATTGCTTTTTGGTCACCACAGGCCCATCACTCATGCTGCTGCGTCCTCACTCAGGCCGCTGTGGCGCAAGAGTGCGTCAATCGACGGCGCACGTCCGCGGAAGTCGACGAACAGCACCATCGGCGCCTGGGAGCCACCGCGCGCCAGGATCGCTTCACGGAATGCCCGACCGGTTTCGGCATTGAGCACGCCGTCTTCTTCAAACTTGGAGAAAGCGTCGGCAGACAGCACTTCGGCCCACTTGTAGCTGTAGTAACCCGCCGCGTAACCGCCGGCGAAGATGTGCGCAAAGCTGTTGGGGAAGCGATTGTAGGCTGGCGGACGCATCACCGAGACCTCATCGCGCACGCCTTCAAGCACCTGCGCTACCGTGCGGCCATCGCCGTGGGTGGCGTGCAGTTCGAAGTCGAACAGCGAGAATTCCAGCTGACGCACCATCATCAGGCCGGACTGGAAGTTCTTCGCCGCGAGCATTTTTTCCAGCAGGTCCTGGGGCAGCGGCTCGCCGCTTTCATAGTGGCCGGAGATCAGCGCCAGGCCTTCGGGCTCCCAGCACCAGTTCTCCATGAATTGGCTCGGCAGTTCCACCGCATCCCAGGCCACGCCGTTGATGCCGGACACGCCCGCGTGTTCAACACGGGTCAGCAGGTGGTGCAGGCCGTGGCCGAATTCGTGGAACAGCGTGGTCACTTCATCGTGGGTCAGCAGGGCAGGCTTGCCGCTGTCGGCCGGGGTGAAGTTGCACACCAGGTTCGCCACCGGGCTTTGCAGCACGCCGTCGACAGTGCGGCGGCGATCGCGCGCGCCGTCCATCCAGGCACCGCCCCGCTTGTTGGCGCGGGCGTACAGGTCGAAGAAGAAGCGGCCGACGTGCTGGCCGTTCTCCTTGATTTCAAACAGGCGAACATCCGGGTGCCAGGTGTCGAAGCCTTTTTGCTCGGCGATTTCGATGCCGTAGAGGCGCTGCACGATGGCAAACAGGCCGCTCAGCACTTTGTCGATCGGAAAGTAAGCGCGCAGGGCTTCCTGGGACACGCTGTAACGTTGCTCGCGGAGTTTCTCGCCGTAGAAACCGCTGTCCCAGCTTTGCAGGTCGGCGCAGCCTTGTTCAGCGGCGTAAGCCTTGAGCTGTTGCAGGTCCTGGGCGGCAAACGGCTTGCTGCGCTTGGCCAGGTCGCGCAGGAAGCTCAGCACCTGGTCGCTGGACTCGGCCATTTTGGTGGCCAGGCTCAGCTCGGAGAACGACGCGTAACCCAACAGTTTGGCCAGCTCCTGACGCAGGTCGAGGATCTGTTCCATCACCGGGCCGTTATCGTTCTTACCGGCATTCGGGCCTTGGTCCGACGCACGGGTGCAGTAGGCCGCATAGACTTCTTCACGCAGGGCGCGGTCTTGGGCGTAGGTCATTACCGCGTAGTAGCTAGGGAATTCGAGGGTGATCAACCAGCCATCAAGGCCTTTGGCCTGGGCGGCGGCGGCCATTTGCGCCTTGGCCGAATCAGTCAGGCCGACGAGGGTGGCTTCGTCGGTGACGTGCCTGGTCCACGCCTGGGTGGCGTCCAGCAGTTGGTTGGAGAATTTGCTGCCCAGCTCCGACAGCTTGCTCTGCACTTGGGCGTAGCGTTTTTGCTGCTCAGGCGGCAAATCGATACCCGACAGGCGGAAGTCGCGCAGCGAATGTTCCAGAATGGTTTTTTGCGCCACATCGAAACCGGCGGCTTCCGGGCTGTTGGCCAGGGCTTCGAAGGCCTGGAACAGTTCGCGGTTCTGGCCCATCTCGGTGGAATAGGCGCTCAACGCCGGCAGGCAAGCCTCGTAGGCTTCGCGCAGTTCAGCGCTGTTGCACACGGCGTTGAGGTGGCTGACCGGGCTCCAGGCGGCGCCCAGGCGGTCATTCAGTTCGTCCATGGCCAGTACCAGACCGGCCCACGTAGGGTTTTTGCCCTGGCTTTGCAGGATGCCTTCGATGGCAACGCGGTTGTCAGCGAGGATTTGTTCGATGGCCGGCTGCACGTGCTCGGCACGGATCGCCGAGAACGGCGGCAGGTCGTAGGACTGCAAAAGTGGGTTGTTCGCGCTCACGGTGGGTACCTTGGCTGAAGAAACTGATAAGACAAAGATGGGGCCATCTTAATTACAATCAACACCCACCGCAGCTATCAACCTATAAGAGAGAGGCTATCGTGACCCTTCGCACCTATCAGAACCACACGCCAACCCTGGGCGCCGGGGCTTTTGTCGATATTTCGGCGGTGGTGATCGGCGATGTCGAAATCGGCACCGACAGCTCGGTTTGGCCATTGACCGTGATTCGCGGCGACATGCACCGCATCCGCATCGGTGCGCGCACCAGCGTGCAGGACGGCTGTGTGCTGCACATCACCCACGCCGGGCCGTTCAACCCGGACGGCTTTCCACTGCTTATTGGCGATGATGTGACCATCGCCCACAAAGTCATGCTGCACGGCTGCACGGTCGGCAATCGCATCTTGATCGGCATGGGCAGCATCGTGATGGACGGCGCGGTGGTGGAAGATGACGTGATCATCGGCGCCGGCAGCCTGGTGCCGCCCGGCAAGAAACTGGAGAGCGGTTTTTTGTACGTGGGCAGCCCGGTTAAACAAATCCGCCCACTGACTGACAAAGAGCGTGCCTTCTTCACCTACAGCGCCGCGAACTACGTGAAGCTCAAAGATTTGCACCTGGCGGAAGGATTCGACCGATGAGCCTGAACTACTCCACCGTGCTGTTCGACCTGGACGGCACCCTGACCGACCCGCGCGAGGGCATCACCCGCTCGATCCAGTACGCCCTTGGCAAACTCGGCATCGACGAGCCGGACCTGACCAAGCTGGAACACTTTATCGGCCCGCCGTTGCTGCAAGCCTTCATGCAGTTCTATGGCTTCGATGAGGCCAGAGCCTGGGAAGCGGTGAATTTCTATCGCGAGCGCTTCAAGGTCACCGGCCTGTATGAAAACCGCGTATTCGACGGCGTGCTGCCGTTGCTTGAGGAGCTGAATGGCCAGGGCCGCCAGCTGTATGTGGCCACGTCCAAGCCGTGGGTGTTTGCCCGTGAGATCGCCCGGCATTTTGATTTTGCCAAGCACTTCAAGGTGATCTACGGCAGCGAACTGGATGGCACGCGCACCCACAAGGTTGAGCTGATTGCGCACCTGATGAGCGAAGAAGGTTTGGACCCGGCGACCACCTTGATGATTGGTGATCGCAAACATGACTTGATCGGCGCGCGCAGCAATGGGCTGGATTCGGCAGCAGTGGGGTATGGGTTTGGCAGTTTTGAGGAGTTGAATGCCGAGGCGCCGACTTGGCATTTTGAGACGCTTGAGCAGATGCATCAGGCGTTTTTGCAGCGCCCTTGAGGCCGCTATCGCAGGCAAGCCAGCTCCCACATTTGACCGTGTTCACAATTCAAACTGTGGGAGCTGGCTTGCCTGCGATGAGGCCCTAACGGCCACCACCTTCCAACTGCCGCAACGCCGCCTTACGCTGCTCCACCGGCAACCCACCCAGCTTCTCCACCGCCGCAAAGAACTTCACCCAATCCCCGCCTTGCTGCGCGAACAACGCCGCAAACGCCGGCACCCACTGGTCATACAGCCCGAACGGCAACAACCGCGCATTGTTCATCGGCTGGTTGATCCACACGTCATACCGCTTGTCACCGCCCCATTGGCTGTCGCGCATGTGCCGGTATTCACTGCGCAAACGCTCGAACTCTGCCGCCTTGGCCTGGCGCATCACATCCACCGCCAAGGGCTGTGCGTACAACGCCTCCAGGCGTTTGCGGGTATCGAGCACCAGCCGGATAAATTGGTCGCGCTGCTGCAACGCCGCATTGCTCAGCGGCGCCAGGCCCCGCGCCGCACGCCACTGACGGGTGCCTTCCTGCTCGACGAAGTTGGCGTAGGACTCGTTGAACTCAGTGTCGTCCTTTACATAAAAACGCTGGTGCGCCAGCTCGTGGAAAATCAGCGTGGCCAGGCGCTCGTCACCCCAACTCATCATCGAACTCATGATCGGGTCGTTGAACCAGCCCAGGGTGGAATAGGCTTCGACGCCGCCAATCGACACATCCATGCCTTGTTGCTGCAATAACGCCGCTTCGCCGCGTGCTGCGCCCTGGCTGTAATAGCCGCGATAGGCCACACACCCAGCGATGGGGAAGCAGTGGGTCTCAGGCGACAGGGAAAACTCCTGCGTGGCGAACACATTCCAGACCACGTAAGGCCGGCCGATGTCGGCGTACAGTCGGTAACTCTGGTTGTCAGGCAGGTGCAGGTGCTCACTGGCAAAGGTGCGGGCCTTTTGTGATTGCTCCAGGTGGTCGCGCAATGCCTGTGGACGAGCAGGGTCGGCGATGACCTCGGCAACCGGCTCCCGAGCCCGCAGCAACTGCCATTGGCCGCTGGCCAACTGGCTGTAATAACTCACACTGGAACAGCCGCTGAGCAGCAGTACCATCAACCCTGGAAGAAAACGCCTGACCATGCACCGACCGCCCCTGGGTTATTTGCCCGCCAGACTATCCTGCCTGCACGGAATTTTTCCATGCCGTGGCGTGTTTATACTGATACAGCGTCTGTTGCCACAGGCTGCCAGGTTCAATTCTTACCCACCGTTGAGTGCCCGCCATGCGCCAGCTCTTGCTACCCGTCACCGTCTTATTGCTCAGCGCCTGCGCTTCGACCCCCATCCCGCCGGTCGACCCGCACCAGGCCTGGATCGATTTCGCCACGCCGACACCCGGCGCCAAGCTGGTGATGGCCCAGCGCCTGGACGGCAAGAACCTCAACGACGGGCGTTTCTTTCAGGTGCCGCCGGGCAGCCATGAGCTGATGGTGCGCTTTGATTTCGAGGTGAACACCGGGACAGGCTTTGGCGGCCTGGACCAGACCCATGACCGAACCTGCTTCATGACCCTGCAATACGACAACTTCCAGGCAGGCCAGCGCTATGTGCTGGAGGGGCGCTCGCTGGCCTTTACGCCCAATATTCGGCTGTACAACACGGCGCGTCAGCTGTTGGCTGAGGAGCGCAGTGTTAACTGCATCTGATCAGTCGCTGTTCTTCTGATAGATGATGCGCTTGGTGCCGTTTTCGCAGGAGCCGACGATCATGGCGCTGTCATGATTCTTGGCTTCTTCGGCGGTAATGATTTCCAGGGTGTAAGACGGAATCGCCTTGGCCTGGATGTTTACCTCAATTTCTTTCCTGAGCTCTTCACAATCTTTTGGCGCGGCCACAGCCGAAGTGGCCAATACACCGCAAATGATCGCCAAGGCAAAACGTTTCATGTGTGAAGCTCCGTGAATGCACTGCGCACGGGTGTGCGCCTAGGCTATTCGACCACATTTTGGAAACGCGAGTTCTGATTTAACGCACAACAAACTGTGGGAGCGGGCCCGTGTGGGAGCTGGCTTGCCTGCGATGGCAACGTCTCGATACAACTGGCTAACCGAGGGGAACCTATCGCGGGCAAGCCCGGCTCCCACACAAGCCCGCTCCGACAGCGGATCAGATCGTTCCCACGCTCTGCGTGGGAATGCCGCCTGGGACGCTCCGCGTCCCGCCCACAGCATTCAAGTTCTGCGCAGGTGTGACGCAGAGCGTCACGGGCTGCATTCCCACGCGGGAGCGTGGGAACGATCTAAACACAAGCCCGCTCCCACATGGGGATCTTGCTGTGTGAGTTAGACCAACGTGGCATCCAGGCTGATTTTTGCGTTCAGCACTTTCGACACCGGGCAGCCTTCCTTCGCCTTTTTGCTCAGTTCCTCGAACTGCGCCTGACTTGCGCCGGGGATCTTGGCTTTCAAAATCAAATGCACGGCGGTAATCGCAAAGCCGCCCTCAACCTGATCCAGAGTCACCTCAGCCTGGGTGTCGATGCTGTCAGCCTTAAGGCCGGCATCGCCAAGAATCATGGAAAACGCCATGGAGAAACAGCCCGCGTGAGCCGCGCCGATCAATTCTTCAGGGTTGGTGCCCTTGCCGCCTTCGAAACGGGCCTTGAAGCCGTAGGGTGCTTCGCGCAGCACGCCGGTTTCCGTGGAGATGGACCCCAGGCCAGTTTTCAGATCACCTTCCCAATGCGCGGATGCTTTTTTAACGATACTCATAGCTCTCTCCTCGAACGGTGGTTTTGCGTCAGTAAGGGTTCTGAGGATAGACGGCCCGGCAAAGTTCATCTTGTCGGAGAAACCTAGCGATTCAGTAGGAAATTTCGCAGGCTGCTATTGAATCTCGGGTATATGCCCTCATTGCATAGAGCATGCACATGAAGCGGCAGGTTTTGGTTCGTCTATAAGCCTGCGCACCTAATGGAGAAGCAGGCTTATGAAATCGCTGTCCGACGTGAAGTTCTCGACCCTCGACCTCGTGCCTGTGCGCGCCAACGGCAGCATTGCGCAGTCGCTGCGCAACTCGCTGGACCTGGCCCAGCACGTGGAAAAGTTCGGCTACAACCGTTTCTGGGTGGCTGAACACCACAATATGGACGGCATCGCCAGCTCGGCCACTTCGGTGTTGCTGGGTTATTTGGCCGGTGGCACCTCGACGATTCGTGTCGGCTCCGGCGGCGTGATGCTGCCCAACCACGCGCCGTTGGTGATTGCCGAACAGTTCGGCACCCTGGAAAGCCTGTACCCCGGCCGTATCGACCTGGGCCTGGGCCGCGCACCTGGTTCCGACCAGATGACCGCCCGCGCCCTGCGCCGTGAGCGCTCCGGCAGCGCTGACGAGTTTCCGGAAGATGTGGCCGAACTGATGGCCTACCTGGGCCCGCGCACGCCCGACCAACGGATCATCGCCGTACCCGGCACAGGCACCAACGTGCCGGTCTGGTTGCTCGGTTCCAGCCTGTTCAGCGCGCAACTGGCCGGTGAGCGCGGCTTGCCCTACGCCTTCGCCTCCCATTTCGCACCCCGTTTGATGCACGAGGCGATTCGCGTGTACCGCAATCACTTCAAGCCTTCAGCCGTGCTGGACAAGCCCTACGTGATGCTCGGCATTCCGCTGGTGGCCGCCGATACCGACGAGCAGGCCGACTACCTGGCCACTTCGGTGTACCAACGTATTCTGGCGCTGATGCGCGGGCAAAGCCTGGTGCAGCGCCCGCCGGTTAAGACCATGGACGGCCTGTGGCTGCCCCATGAAAAAGACGCGGTGGGCAGCTTTTTGGGCCTGGCCATGGTCGGTAGCCCGGCGAAGATTCGCGCGAAGTTGGACGTGTTGATCGAGCAGACCGGCGCCGATGAGCTGATCTTTACCAGCGACCTGTATGAGCATGCCGACCGGATTCATTCCTACGAGCTGCTGGCGCAGGTGATGAAGGGCTGATAACCCGCAGGCGAAAAAAAACCGACGCACTCGCGTCGGTTTTTTATGTCTGCAACACGGGATTAACCGCGCTTGTAGACGATTTCCTTGGTGCCGCCTTCGCAGCTGCCAATCACTTTGCCATCGGCTGCCGCGCCTTTGTCGACAACATCCAGCGAATAATGCTGAACACCTTTAGCGTCGAGCTTCGCCGCGAGCTCACCTTTCAGCTCTTCACAAGGCTTGCCCGCCGCCAGGGCAGTGCCCGCAATGCTCAACAAACCTACCGCTAACAGGAACTTCTTCATCCGTTACTTTCCTTGCGCTGATCGAAAAGAGCGTGCCGACGCTTGTGGCGTCGGCACCCAATGGTTGTAGCGCAGGTTATGGCAATCGGCCAGTCAGCAAGTTCAACTCACGGGATCAACTACTGGCAATTCGGAATCCCACCTTGAGCGTGACCTGGAAGTGCGCGGCCTTGCCGTCCTTGATGTGACCACGGGTTTCGGTCACTTCAAACCACTCCAGGTGCTTGATGCTCTTGTGCGCTTCGGCGAGGGCATTGTTGATGGCCTCTTCGATGCTGGTGGTCGAGGAACCGACCAGTTCGACTTTCTTGTAGGTGTGATGATCAGACATAACGTTTCTCCTGAGGTCTCTAGTCAGCGTAGCAGTGAATGTTCGTACTGCTTCTGGCGACCATTCCCACTCGAAAGTTCAGAATTACTGCACTTTCTGAAAACCCAGGAGTCGGTATCTACACATGCCACTCAATCACTTCAGGAGAGTTCCACATGGCCAACACTTCTTTACGCAAAGCGTCGCTGGAAAGCATGGAAGCCGAGATTTCGAGCCTGCTCAAGTCCCTTGAGAGCCTCAAGGACGATGCGTCCGATGAGTCGCGCAAAACGCTGAAGGCCCTGAAAAGCAATGCCGAGAATGCCCTCAAGCATTCCCGCCACCTGATCAGCGATGCCTACGAAGAAAGCAAAGTCAAAATCCGCGAAACCAGCGCGGCAACCCGTGACTACGCACAAGAGCACCCATGGACTACCGCCGGCGTTGCCGTTGGCGCGCTGGGCCTGTTGGCGGCTTACCTGCTGTGCAAACGCGGTGACTAAACCGGTTGGCGCAACAGCTCAGCCTTGAGCCACTGCGCCAGCTGACCCGCGCGCCCATCTGCGGCGCGCTTGGGTAGCCACAACGCCAGGTGCGCCGGGGTTTCGCTGAAACCCCACGGCGCCACCAGGCGACCCGCGCGAAGGTCCTCTGCTACCAGCGGTTGCGGCGCGATCGCCACACCCAAACCCGCCACCGCCGCCTCCAGCAAATAATACAAATGCTCAAACCCCTGGCCGTGCTTCAACGCGCCGGGCTCAATGCCGTGTTGCTGCGCCCAACTGGGCCAGGCCTGCGGGCGCGAGGTGGTGTGTAACAAGGCTTCACCGCACAGGGCGTGGGGCGGCGCCTGGCGCAGGCGTTCATAACCGGCAAAACGCGGGCTCATGACCGGGCCAATGCGCTCGCTGGCCAGCTCATACACTTGCATGTCCGCTGGCCACGGCGGCTCGGCAAAAACCAGCAGGGCATCCAGGCCAGGGCGCCTTGGGTCGAGGTCACCATCACCCGCCGATAGATGCAAGCGCAAGTCGGGCAAGTCTGCGTTCAAGCGGCCCAGGCGCGGAATCAACCAGCGCGCCAGCAAACTGCCCGAGCAGCCGAGCACGAAGGGCGCGTCGGCGCTGGCCTGGGTCAGCTCGGCGCAAACATCCCTTAAACGCTCGAACGCTTCAGCGCTGGCGTCCCTGAGCCGGACGCCTGCATCTGTGAGTTTAATGCCGCGCCCTTCCTTGGCGAACAGGCTGACGCCCAAGTGTTCTTCCAACACCTTCAACTGGCGGCTGACCGCACCATGGGTCACATGCAGTTGCTCAGCCGCCTGGCTGACGCTGTTCAGGCGGGCGGTAGCTTCAAACGCACGCAGGGCATTGAGGGGCGGTAGGTCTCGGCTCATCTGTGAGTTTTCCTGACAGGTTGCGGCGATCTTATCGGTTTTCAGCGTCGAGCGTCAGGGGTAGAGTGGCCGTCATTGCCTCTCCTTACCTTCTTTCCTGGAGCGCCCCATGACTCAGTCCCAGACCGACCTTCGCAACGGCCCCGACGCCAACGGCCTGTTTGGCGCGTTCGGTGGCCGCTACGTCGCTGAAACCCTGATGCCGTTGATCCTCGACCTGGCCCGCGAATACGAAGCGGCCAAGATTGATCCTGCGTTCAACGAAGAACTGGCCTACTTCCAACGCGACTATGTCGGGCGTCCAAGCCCACTGTACTTCGCCGAGCGCCTGACCGAGTTCTGTGGCGGCGCCAAGATCTACCTCAAGCGCGAAGAGCTCAACCACACAGGCGCGCACAAGATCAACAACTGCATCGGCCAGATCCTGCTGGCACGGCGCATGGGCAAAAAACGCATCATTGCCGAAACCGGCGCGGGCATGCACGGCGTGGCCACCGCCACCGTGGCGGCGCGCTTTGGCCTCGATTGCGTGATTTACATGGGCACCACCGACATCGAGCGCCAGCAGGCCAACGTGTTCCGCATGAAGCTGCTGGGCGCCGAAGTGATCCCGGTCGTGGCCGGCACCGGCACCCTCAAAGACGCGATGAACGAAGCCTTGCGTGACTGGGTGACCAACGTCGACAGCACTTTCTACCTGATCGGCACCGTGGCCGGCCCACACCCGTATCCTGCGATGGTGCGCGACTTCCAGGCCGTGATCGGCAAGGAAACCCGCGACCAACTGCAAGCCCAGGAAGGCCGCCTGCCGGACAGCCTGGTGGCGTGCATCGGCGGTGGCTCCAATGCCATGGGCCTGTTCCACCCGTTCCTGGATGACACCAGCGTCGAAATCATCGGCGTTGAAGCCGCCGGCCACGGCATCGAAACCGGCAAGCACGCCGCCAGCCTCAACGGCGGCGTACCCGGCGTGCTGCACGGCAACCGCACCTTCCTGCTGCAGGACGACGATGGCCAGATCATCGACGCCCACTCGATTTCCGCCGGCCTCGACTACCCAGGTATCGGCCCTGAACACGCGTGGTTGCATGATATCGGCCGCGTCCAATACACCTCGGTGACCGACGACGAAGCCCTCGAAGCCTTCCACAAATGCTGCCGCCTGGAAGGGATTATTCCTGCACTGGAAAGCGCCCATGCCCTGGCTGAAGTGTTCAAACGTGCACCGACCTTGCCCAAAGATCACCTGATGGTGGTCAACCTGTCGGGCCGTGGCGACAAAGACATGCAGACCGTGATGCACCATATGGAACACTCTCAACAAGAGCAGTCAAAGCAGGAGAAACACTGATGAGCCGCCTGCAAACCCGTTTTGCGCAACTGAAAGAACAAAACCGCGCCGCCCTGGTGACTTTCGTCACCGCCGGCGACCCGGGTTATGACACCTCGCTGGCGATCCTCAAGGGCTTGCCCGCCGCCGGTGCCGACGTGATCGAGCTGGGCATGCCCTTCACCGACCCGATGGCCGACGGCCCGGCGATTCAACTGGCCAACATCCGTGCGCTGGAAGCCAAACAGAACCTGCTGAAAACCCTGCAGATGGTCCGCGAGTTCCGCAAAGACAACCAGGACACCCCGCTGGTGTTGATGGGTTACTTCAACCCGATCCACAAATACGGCGTGCCCACGTTTATCGCCGACGCCAAAGAAGCCGGTGTCGACGGCCTGATCGTGGTCGACATGCCGCCTGAGCATAACGGCGAGCTGTGCGACCCGGCCCAGGCCGCAGGCATCGACTTTATCCGCCTGACCACGCCGACCACCGACGACGTGCGCCTGCCAACCGTGCTCAACGGCAGCTCCGGCTTTGTGTATTACGTGTCGGTGGCCGGTGTGACCGGTGCCGGTGCCGCCACCCTGGAACACGTCGAAGAAGCCGTGACCCGCCTGCGTCGGCATACCGACCTGCCGATCAGCATCGGCTTTGGTATTCGCACCCCACAACAAGCCGCCGCTATCGCTCGCCTGGCAGACGGTGTGGTGGTCGGTTCGGCGCTGATCGATCACATCGCCACTGCGAAAAATGATCAGCAAGCAATCGATGGTGTGTTGAGCCTCTGCGCGGCGCTGTCGGAAGGTGTCCGTAACGCCCGTAAGTAAGCGGCGTGTAGCAATGGGTAAAGTTCTTGATACAGAGGAATCATCTGGGCAATCCAGTACCTAAACTGACATGACCAAGGGATTTCGAGCCTCGTTCGAAATCCCTTTTTTTGTTCGTGCAGTACTGAGGAAAGCCCCCATGAAAATGCCTAAACGCTTGATCGCAGGTCTCGGCGTGTTGATGCTCGGCGCAAGTGCTTTGGCGCAAGCCGCGCCGCCCGATCAACGCGGTGATGGCCCAGGCCGTGGCGGCCCGCAAGGCCAGTACGAGCAACACGGCGACGACCATCGCGGCCCGCAGGATAACCGTCGTGGCCCGCCGCAGGATTTCGGCCCGGTGCGCCAGATGATCCGTGACAACCACAACGACTTCCGTCGTGGCGCGCCACCGCCTCCAGGCGTGCGCCTGGTGCGGGGCCAACCGCTGCCGCGCAACTACTACGGCGAACGCCTCGACAACCGCGCCCTGGCCCATCTGCCGCAATACCCAGGGTATGAATGGCGCCGGTCCGGCGGCGATATCGTATTGATCGCCATTGGCACCAGCATCGTCTACCAGATCCTGGATGGCGCCCTCTACTAGCCCAGGAAAGCTGTTGTGGCGAGCGGGCTTGCCCCGCGTTGGGGTGCGAAGCGCCCCCAAAACCTGACAACCGGGTTTCATCTGGAAAAACCGCAGTGGCCTTATTGGGGCTGCTGCGCAGCCCAACGCGGGGCAAGCCCGCTCGCCACAACAAGCCCGCTCGCCACAGGGTTTCGGTCCACTCAACCAATGGATTTACAGTTCTATGCGCTCAACCTTGCCCACCAGCAACACGTAGGAAAGCGCCCCCAGCAACGCCAGCACCGCGATATAGGTGATCGCCGGCGCAAACGAATCCCCACTGGCCAGAAAGCCAATCACTATCGGCGTGGTAATCGCCGACAAGTTGCCGATGAAGTTAAACACCCCGCCCGTCAGCCCCAGCAACCGCGCGGGCGCCAGGGTCGACACCAATGACCAGGTGATCGATGCCAAGCCATTGCCAAAGAACGCCACCGCCAGAAACGCGATCACCCAGGCCGTCGAATCCACATAGTTGGCGCCGATAATCGCCGTGGAAATCAGCAAGCCCCCAATGATCGGCAGCTTGCGCGCAAACCCTACCGACGTGCCCCGGCGAATCAGCCAATCAGAAAAAATCCCCGAACACAGCACACCGATAAACGCAGCCAGGAACGGCAGCGAGGCCAGCAGGCCGGACTTGATGAAGTCCATGCCGCGGTACTTCACCAGGTAGGTCGGGAACCACGTCAGGAAAAACCACAGCGTCGAGTTCAGGCAGAACTGCCCCAGGTAGATGCCCCACAGCTTGCGCTTGCTCAGCACTGTCCCGAGGTCGACCCAACTGAACGGCGCCTTGACCGCTTTCGCCTGCATATCCACCAGGCCGCCGCCCTCGCGGATCAGCTCGATTTCCGCCGCATTGGCGCCTTTGAAGTCTTTCGGCTCGCGGTACACCGCGTACCAGATCAACGCCCACAGGATGCCGACGCCACCGGTGGCGACAAACACCATGTGCCAGCCGAATGCGTGCTGCAGCCAAGCCAGCACCGGCGTCAGAAACGCCAGCCCGACAAATTGCCCGGAGGTGTAAACGCCAATCGCGGTGGCACGCTCGCGCTCGGGAAACCAGGTGGTGACCACGCGGCTGTTGATTGGGTAAGCGGGTGCTTCCAGGGCACCGACGGCCATGCGCAGCACAAACAGCGCGATAAAGCTGGCCGCAAACCCCAGCATCACCGTGGCAATGGACCACAACAGCAGGGCAGCGGTATAGAGAATGCGCGGCGGCACGCGGTCCACCAGCCAGCCGCCGGGAATCTGCATGGCGGCGTAGGTCCAGCCGAACGCGGAGAAGATCAGCCCGACATGCACCGGGTCGATCCCCAGTTCGCTGGTGAGCGCCGGGGCGGCAATCGACAGGTTGCTGCGGTCGAGGTAGTTGATCACCACGGTGATAAACAGCAGCACCATGATGAAGAAACGCTT
This sequence comes from Pseudomonas sp. 58 R 3, assembly GCF_900006605.1. Classification (NCBI taxonomy): domain Bacteria; kingdom Pseudomonadati; phylum Pseudomonadota; class Gammaproteobacteria; order Pseudomonadales; family Pseudomonadaceae; genus Pseudomonas; species Pseudomonas sp. 58 R 3. Next base: position 85,365 of record NZ_CVTT01000085.1, read on the forward strand.
TCTGCTGGGCGTGATGAGAGAAGCCTGCCCGGTGAAGGATTCAGGGTGCATGGGGTTGCCTCTTCTTATGTTTATTGAGGACCGGAATGGGGCCTGACTGAAGAAACCGGATCAAAATGTGGGAGCGGGCTTGCTCGCGAATACGGTGTGTCATTCAACACACCTGGGACTGAACTACCGCATTCGCGAGCAAGCCCGCTCCCACACTTGACCGCATTCCTTCAGTGAGCAATCACCACTCAGCAAAGCTGCCGTCGGCATGCCGCCAGATCGGGTTGCGCCAGCGGTGGCCGATGGCGGCGCGTTCGATCACGTATTCCTCGTTGATCTCAATGCCCAGGCCCGGCCCGTTGGGGATCTTCACAAAGCCTTTGTCATAGTCGAACACGCCTGGGTCGCGCACGTAATCGAGCAGGTCATTGCTCTCGTTGTAGTGGATACCCAGGCTTTGCTCCTGAATAAACGCGTTGTAACAAACCGCGTCCAATTGCAGGCACGCCGCCAGGGCAATCGGGCCCAGCGGGCAGTGCAGGGCCAGGGCCACGTCATAGGCTTCGGCCATGTTGGCGATCTTGCGGGTTTCGGTGATGCCGCCGGCATGGGACGCGTCCGGCTGGATGATGTCGACGTAGCCTTCGCTGAGCACACGCTTGAAGTCCCAACGGGAAAACAGCCGCTCGCCCAGGGCGATCGGCGTGCTGGTCAGCGGCGCCAGCTCTTTGAGCGCTTCGTAGTTTTCGCTGAGCACCGGTTCTTCGATAAACATCAGTTTGTACGGGTCCAGCTCTTTCATCAGCACCTTGGCCATGGGCTTGTGCACGCGGCCATGGAAGTCGACGCCGATGCCGACGTTAGGCCCGACGGCATCGCGCACAGCGGCCACGTTGGCCAGCGCGAGGTCGACTTTTTCGAAACTGTCGACGAACTGCAACTCTTCGGTGCCATTCATCTTCACAGCGGTAAAGCCACGGGCCACGGCCTCTTTGGCGGCGCGGGCGGTGTCGGCGGGGCGGTCGCCGCCGATCCAGGAATACACGCGGATCTTGTCCCGCACCTGGCCACCCAGCAGGTCGCTGACCGACACGCCGAGCGCCTTGCCCTTGATGTCCCACAGTGCCTGGTCGATACCGGCGAGGGCGCTCATGTGCACCGCGCCGCCCCGGTAGAAGCCGCCACGGTAGAGCACGGTCCAGATATCTTCGATATTGCGTGGGTCTTTGCCGATCAGGTAGTCGCAGAGTTCCTCGACGGCGGCGGCCACGGTGTGGGCGCGGCCCTCCACCACAGGCTCACCCCAACCGGTCACGCCCTGGTCGGTCTCGACCTTGAGGAAGCACCAGCGCGGCGGGACGATAAAGGTGGTCAGTTTGGTGATTTTCATCTTCTTATCTCTCTTATCGATGCAGCGCCAGGGGCGCAAACCTTGAGTTCAGTTAAGCGCGTTCCAGGCCGCGACATAGGCCTGGGCATTGCTCGCCACTTGGTCAACCGACATGCCCGGTTTGAACAACCCGGAACCCAGGCCGAAACCCTTCGCGCCCGCGTCGAAATACACCTGCATGTTGCCTGGGGTTACGCCGCCCACCGGCAGCAGCAATGTGCCGGTGGGCAATACCGCCAGCCACGCCTTGATTACCGCCGGGCCCATTTGCTCGGCCGGGAACAGCTTCAATACGTCGGCGCCTTCGGCCAAGGCGGCGAAGGCTTCGGTCGGCGTTGCCACACCCGGCGACAGGAACAGCCCCGCCGCCTTGGCGGCACGCAATACCTTGGTATCGCTGTGGGGCATGACGATGACCTGGCCACCGGCAGCTTTGACCTGCTCAACCTGTTCCGGGGTCAACACGGTGCCCGCGCCGATCAGGCAATCGGCGGGCAGGGTGTCGCGCAGGGTGCGGATGCTGGTGTAAGGGTCCGGCGAATTCAGTGGCACTTCGATCACGCGAAAACCGGCCTTATAGAGCACCTGGCCAATCGCCTGGGCTTCATCCGGGCGCACGCCGCGCAAAATTGCGATCAAACCGTTGTGTGCGAGTGCTTGCTTGAGCATGTCAGGCCTCCTGTACAGGTTGAGTGAGCCCAGCGGCAACGGCCAATTGCCACAAGCCGCGCTCGGTGGCTTCCTGGGCGAGGCTGACGTGGGTAAAGCCGCTGAGGGCGAGGGCGCGTTGGTAGCAGGCGCAGAGTTTGGCAGCGCCGACCAGGACGATAGGCGTGTGTTTGGCCTGCTGCGGCAAACCGGCGACTTCGTGGCCGATCAGCAGGCCGGACAGATAATCGGGCTGTTCGTCGGGTGCCAGTTCGCCGGTCAAGCCCAGGGTACGGGCGCTGAACAAGGTCGACAGCACGCCGCGCCGGCCATCCTCCGAAAGCGCCACGCGCACGCCACGATCAAACGCCTCGACCTCAAATTGTTCGGACGGTTGCTGGGTACGCCCGAGAATGCTGTGCTTGCTGAGTACCGCAAACACCTCGCCGGTCATGAAGGTGTCGAAGTGGGTGATGCAGCCTTCAACCACCTCGACCCATTTGGAATGGCTGCCCGGCAGGCCGATCAACACGTCGGCGCCCAGGCCTTGCAGCACACCCAGCACTTGGGTTTCTTCGCCGCGCATCACATTGGGCAAGCCGACCCGCTCGATCACACCCGGCACAATATGCACCTGCACCCCGCGCAGGCTGCGCACCGGGTGCAAGGCCTGGCCGAGGCTGGCGACGTCGACGGGCGTTTGGCGATAGGCCGCTTCGCTCCAGCCTTGGGCGCTGCCGACCATGCCGCAGGCAATCACCGCCAGGCCGGGCTGCGCGTCGAGCCAGTCGCCGCAGGCCGCATCGAACGCCAACTCAAAGCCGTCACTGCACAGCACGCCGGCAATGACCCGGGGTTCACTGGGCAGGTGCATGATGCCGAACGCCAAAGCGCGCTGTTCGAGCACGCTGCCAGCCGGGCCGAGTTTGTAAGCACGAAGGGAGCTGGTCCCCCAGTCGAGCGCGATCAATTGCGCCTGCATCGCTTCACCTGAAATGAGTGGGTGCTGAAAAAGCTGATGGGCGAATATAAACCTACGGCTGGCAATATCTCAATATATAAATAACTGTCCCATATATTGGGAGTAGGTAATAAAAAATCCCATCGCCTTTGCGCAAGGTGATGGGATTGGTATTAACCGTGGTTAAAAACCAGACAGGTTCAGCTCGCGCATCGCGCCCATCCAGATCGCGTAATCGGTGTGATCCTTGAGGTCATCGCCGGTGTCCGGGTGCAGGAACACCACCAGCCCATCACGATGCAGCGCCAGCCAGGGCAACACCACGCCGATGTATTCCGGCTCGAATGCCAGCTGGCAGCTCCAGTCCGGGTGCGGGCCGACCGGCTTTTCGTGTACACGGCCCATGCTCAACGGGAACAGCTTGGCCGCGTCCTCGCAGAGCTTGCGCGCCTGGTCGATGGTGCTGGCGTCAAAGTAGATATGGGCGTGGTAGCCCTTGATACGTTGCATGGCGAAATCCGGATCCAATATGCGCCGATCCTAGACCGCAATCGACGGCAGGGCCAGCCCGGTCAACGACTGCGCGCTGCTGGCTTGCTCGGCCACCAGCCAGTCGACAAAGCGCTCGACCAATTGCCCCCGGCGTTTGCGCTGGGGCTGCACCACGTAATAACCGAAGCGCGAGATCACTGTGTCGCTGATCGGCCGGCACAGCCAGTTCTGCTCCAGCAGGTTATCCACCAAATGCCGCCAACCGATAGCCACGCCCTGGCCGGCAATCGCCGCCTGAATCAGCAGGGTGTAATTGTCGAAGCGCAATTGCCCAGGCGTAGGCGCCGTGGTGATGCCCAACTCACGAAACACGCCGCTCCAGTCGAACCACTGGCTGTTATTTTCCTGGCGCAAGTGCAGCAGTGGGTAATCGTGCAAATTTTGTACAGTCAATGGCGTGGATTGAGCCTTGAGCCACTGCGGGCTGCACACCGGAAACACCTCCTCGTTGAACAGCCACAAGCTCTCGCCCTGCTTGAAACGCCCATCGCCAAACAACACCGCCACGTCGATATCGCTGCGCAACGTGGCGTGGTTGCGCTCGCTGGTCACCAGGCTCACATCCACCTGCGGGTTGGCCTGGTGAAAGCGATGCAGGCGCGGCATCAGCCAGTAGGCGGCGAAGGCGAAGTCGGTGGCCACTTGCAGCACTTCGTGCTGGTCCTGCTGGGTGATTGCGCTGAGGCCCTGGTTGATGGTTTGCATACCTCCTTGCACATGCTCGAAGAGCAGCGCGCCCGCATCCGTCAGTTCGATGCCTCGGTAGATGCGATCGAACAAGCGAATCGCCAGTTGCTCTTCAAGGCGCTTGATCTGCTGGCTGATGGCCGGCTGCGTGGTGCCCAACTCCATCGCGGCGGCGGTAAAGCTGCGATGGCGCGCCGCTGCTTCAAAGGCACGCAGCAGGTCGAGGGACAGATCACCGAGGGATTCATACATAAGCTGTGCTTATCCTAGACATTGCTTTTCATGGGCTTTACCCCATTTTCCATGGGCCGCATGCTCATTGGCATAAACACCGCCTATGGAATGCCGACAGATCATGAAGCGCAAGAACATTCTTTTCATCATGGCCGATCAAATGGCCGCGCCGATGCTGCCGTTCTACGGACCTTCCCCGATCAAGTTGCCGAACCTGAGCCGCCTGGCTGCACAGGGCGTGGTGTTTGACGCCGCCTACTGCAACAGCCCGTTGTGCGCGCCTTCGCGTTTCACCCTGGTCAGCGGCCAGTTGCCGAGCAAGATTGGCGCCTACGACAACGCCGCCGACTTCCCCGCCGATGTACCCACTTATGCCCACTACCTGCGCCGCCTCGGCTACCGCACGGCGCTGTCGGGCAAGATGCATTTCTGCGGGCCGGATCAGTTGCACGGTTATGAAGAACGCCTGACCAGCGACATCTACCCCGCCGACTACGGCTGGGCGGTCAACTGGGATGAGCCGGACGTGCGCCCCACCTGGTACCACAACATGTCGTCGGTGCTGCAAGCCGGGCCGTGCGTGCGCACCAATCAGCTGGATTTCGACGAAGAGGTGGTGTTCAAGGCCCAGCAATACCTGTTCGACCATATCCGTGAAGACGGCAACCAGCCGTTCTGCCTCACCGTGTCGATGACGCACCCGCACGACCCGTACACCATTCCCAAGCCGTTCTGGGACCTGTACGACGACAACGACATCCCAATGCCAGCAACCCCCGCGCAAGGCGATCTCGACCCGCATTCCCAGCGCCTGCTCAAGGTTTACGACCTGTGGGGAAAGCCGCTGCCTGTGGACAAGATCCGCGATGCGCGCCGCGCGTATTTCGGTGCGTGCAGCTATATCGACAGCAATGTCGGCAAACTCCTGCAAACCCTGGAAGACACCGGCCTGGCCGACGATACGATCATCATCTTCTCCGGCGACCACGGCGACATGCTCGGCGAGCGTGGCCTCTGGTACAAAATGCACTGGTTCGAAATGGCCGCCCGCGTACCGCTGCTGGTGAGTGCGCCAGGCCAGTTTGCGGCGGGCCGCGTAGGTAACGCCGTGTCCACCGCCGACCTGCTGCCCACCCTGGTGGAACTGGCCGGCGGCGAACTGGACCCACGCCTGGCGCTGGACGGCCGCTCGCTGGTCCCGCACCTGCAAGGGCAGGGCGGGCACGACGAAGTGTTTGGCGAATACATGGCCGAAGGCACCATCAGCCCATTGATGATGATTCGGCGCGGCGCCTGCAAATTCATCTACAGCGAAGACGACCCTTGTCTACTGTTCGATGTACACAACGACCCGCACGAGCGGGAAGACCTCAGCCAGTCACCGGAACACCGGCCACTGTTCGAGGCGTTTTTGACTGAGGCGCGGGCCAAATGGGACATCCCGGCGATCCACCAGCAGGTGCTCGCCAGCCAACGCCGTCGCCGCCTGGTGTTCGAGGCGCTGACCCAAGGCAAGCTGAAGAGCTGGGATCACCAGCCACTGGTGGACGCCAGTCAGCAGTACATGCGCAACCATATCGACCTCGACGACCTGGAGCGCAAGGCACGTTATCCACAACCCTGCCAAAACCAATAAATAGATAGAGGGAAGGCCATGCAAAAGTTGACGGTAGTGCTGGGCATTTTGGCGTTGAGCAGCGCCAATGTGTATGCGGACACGAGTTGTGACACGGTGAAGATGGCCGATCCGGGCTGGAGCGACATTGCCGCGACCAATGCCATCACCGGCTTTTTGCTGACGGGCATGGGCTACAAGGCCAAGGTCGACACCCTGGCAGTGCCGATCACGTTTGGCGGGCTCAAGGATGGCCAGGTGGATGTGTTCCTGGGCAACTGGATGCCGGCGCAGCAGGGTTTCTACGACAAGTTCGTGGCCAATGGCGATGTGGTGCAACTGGCGAAAAACCTCGATGGCACCGAGTTCACCCTCGCCGTGCCGGACTATGTGTGGGACGCCGGTGTGCATGATTTTGCCGACCTGAACAAATTTGCCGACAAGTTCGACAAGAAGATCTACGGCATCGGCTCCGGCGCACCGGCGAACATTTCGCTGCAGGAGATCATCAAGAAGAACGACTTCGACCTGGGCCAGTGGAAGCTGATCGAGTCGAGCGAGCAGGCGATGCTGGCCGAAGTGTCGCGGGCGGTAAAAAAACAGAAGTTCGTGACCTTCCTCGGCTGGACGCCACACCCGATGAACGTGCAGTTGAAAATGCATTACCTCAAAGGCGGCGAGAAATATTTTGGTGACACCGGCAGCGTGTATACCTTGACCCGCAAAGGTTATGCACAGGCCTGCCCGAACGTAGGAAAGTTGCTGACTAACCTGAGTTTTACCCAGGAGATGGAGAACAGCATCATGGCCCAAGTGGTGAACAACAAGGTCAGCAACGCCGAGGCGGCGAAGGCGTGGATCAAGGCTAACCCGGCGGTGTTGGACAAGTGGCTCGACGGGGTAAAAACCGTGGATGGCAAGGATGCGCTGGCCGCAGTAAAAGCCAAACTCTAAGGTCTGATGCAATCCGAATGTGGGAGCGGGCTTGCTCGCTCCCACAGGGACCAATGTGTACTGATATTCTGGCTCAAACCTTCCAACCCGAGCTCACGATGCCCCGGCCCAACCGCCACACTCTCTTCCCCTTCCTCGCCTGGCTGCCGCGCCAAACCCGCGCCAGCGTCGGCCGGGATGCGATTGTCGGGCTCAGCGGCGCTGTGCTCGCCTTGCCGCAGTCGATTGCCTACGCGCTGATCGCCGGGCTCCCACCCGAATACGGCCTGTATGCCGCCATCATCCCAGTGTTGATCGCCTGCCTGTGGGGTTCCTCCTGGCACCTGATCTGCGGGCCGACAGCGGCGATCTCCATCGTCCTGTACGCCAGCGTCAGTCCGCTGGCCGTGCCTGGCTCGCAGGACTACATCACGTTGATCCTGTTGCTTACATTCCTGGCCGGTGTTTTCCAGTGGTTGCTGGGCATGCTGCGCTTCGGCGCGCTGGTGAATTTCGTCTCGCATTCGGTCGTGCTGGGTTTCACTCTGGGCGCCGCCGTGGTGATTGCCTTGGGGCAGTTGCCCAACTTGCTGGGGCTGGATTTACCCAGTCAGGCCACGGCGATCAATAGCTTGCTGGCACTGGTGGACCATGCCGGGGAATGGGACCACGCCTCACTGGCGCTGGGCCTGGGCACCTTGCTGGTGGGCGCGCTGCTCAAATACCGGGCCCCGCGTTGGCCGACGCTGTTGATCGCCCTGGCGCTGGGCAGCCTGGTGGCGTGGCTGTGGCCGGCGATGTTCGGGCATGTGGCGCGGGTGAGTTCGTTTATCGGCAAACTGCCGCCGTTCAGCCCGCTGCCGATGGACCTGGACATGCTCCTGCGCCTGCTGCCCAGCGCCGTGGCGGTGGGCATGCTCGGGCTGGTCACCAGCCTGTCGATTGCGCGCTCGTTGTCGGCGCGTTCGCAGCAATTGCTCGACGCCAATCAGGAAGTTCGTGCGCAGGGTTTATCCAACATCGTCGGTGGCTTTTTCTCCGGGTACTTGTCGGCCGGTTCCTTTACCCGCTCCGGCCTCAGCTATGAAGCGGGCGCCTGCTCGCCGCTGGCGGGCGTGTTTTCCGCGCTCTGGGTGGCAGTGTTTGCGTTATTTGGCGCGGCGTTGATCGCGCACATCCCGATCCCCAGCATGGCCGCAAGCATCCTGCTGATTTGCTGGGGCCTGGTGGATCATCGTGGCATTCGCGCGCTGTTCCGCGTCAGCCGCGCCGAGTTTGTGGTGATGAGCCTGACGTGCGTCGCGACCTTGCTGCTGGAGCTGCAAACGGCGATTTACGCGGGGGTGTTGGCGTCGTTGTTTTTCTACCTCAAGCGCACTTCGCAGCCGCGGGTTCAGCAATGGCGTGACGGTGATGAGGACGTGTTGCGGGTGGGCGGCTCAATCTTTTTCGGCGCCAGCCATTACCTGCAAGTGCGGTTGCAAAGTTTGCAGGGCGAGCGGGTGGTGATCGAGGCGCAGCAGATCAACTTTATCGACTATTCCGGGGTGGAGATGCTGCATCAGGAGGCGCGGCGGTTGGTGGGTTTGGGGCGTAGCCTGACGTTGCGCCGGGCCAGGCCGCAGGTCGTGGAAGAATTAAAGAAATTGGAAGGGGCCGACAACTGCCCCATCCATTTCGAAGACTGAATGCGGTTAAAACTGTGGGAGCTGGCTTGCTCGCGAATGCGGTGGCTCAGTTAAGTAATAATTGACTGACACACCGCTTTCGCGAGCAAGCCCGCTCCCACATTTAGATTTGTGTCAGGCCAGTTGTCTACGCAACTCAGCCAACACCGGTGCCGACTCCGGGCGCACGCCGCGCCACAGGAAAAAGGCTTCTGCGGCCTGCTCCACCAACATGCCCAAACCGTCCATCGCCACCGCCGCGCCTTGCTCGGTAGCCCAGCGACAGAACGCGGTCGGCTCCTTGGCGTACATCATGTCGTAGCAAAAGGTCTTGCCCGGTTCGATCAGGCTGCCCGCTATTGGCGGTACATCGCCTGACAGGCTGGCGGACGTGGCATTGATGATCACGTCCACCGGCTCACGCAGCCAATCGAAACCGCTGGCCGACACCGGTCCCAAATCGTCGAACAACTCGGCAAGCAGTTCGGCTTTTTCCACGGTGCGGTTGGCGATGATCAGCGACGCAGGCTGCTCAGCCAGCAATGGCTCCAACGCCCCGCGTACCGCACCACCGGCGCCCAGCAGCAGGATGCGCTTGCCTTGCAGGCTCAGCCCGGCATTCACCGTGAGGTCGCGCACCAGGCCGGCGCCGTCGGTGTTGTCGCCCAGCAAGGTGCCGTCGCCCAACTTGCTCAAGGTGTTCACAGCGCCTGCGCGCTGGGCGCGTTCGGTCAAGCTGTTGGCCAGGCGGTAGGCGTCTTCCTTGAACGGCACGGTGACGTTGGCGCCACGGCCTTGTGCAAAGAACTCACGGGCACAGCCGGTGAAATCCTCCAGCGGCGCGAGCAAGGTGCTGTAGTCCAGTTGCTCGCCGGTCTGCTCGGCGAACATACGGTGAATCAACGGCGATTTGCTGTGGCCGATGGGGTTGCCGAACACCACATAACGGTCCATCAAACAGCCGCCTTGGGCGCAGCAAGGCCCAGCCAGTCGCGGTCTTGCAGGTAGTAATCGGTGAGGCGCGCTTCTTCGCTGCCGGCTTCGGCTTTCCAGTCGTAGCTCCAGCGTACTTGCGGCGGCAGCGACATCAGGATCGACTCGGTACGCCCGCCCGATTGCAGGCCGAACAGGGTGCCACGGTCGTAGACCAGGTTGAATTCTACGTAGCGGCCGCGACGAAATTCCTGGAACTGGCGCTGCTGCTCGGAGTAAGCCATGGCCTTGCGGCGCTGCACGATCGGCAGGTAGGCGTCGATGTAGGCATCGCCGATGGCGCGGATGAAGGCGAAGCTGGTGTCGAAGCCCCACTCGTTCAAATCATCGAAGAACAAGCCGCCGATGCCGCGCGGTTCATTGCGGTGCTTGATATGGAAGTAGGTGTCGCACCAGGCCTTGTAGCGCGAGTACACGTCTGGGCCAAACGGCGCACAGGCCTGCTCGGCCACGCGGTGCCAGTGGATGCAGTCTTCTTCATTGCCGTAGTAGGGCGTGAGGTCGAAGCCGCCACCGAACCACCACACCGGCTCTTCGCCGTCTTTTTCGGCGATGAAAAAACGCACGTTGGCGTGGGACGTTGGCACGTGCGGGTTGTGCGGGTGGATCACCAGCGACACGCCGAGGGCTTCAAAGCCACGACCGGCCAGCTCCGGACGATGCGCGCTGGCGGACGGCGGCAAGCCGCTGCCGAATACGTGGGAAAAGTTGACGCCGCCTTTTTCGATCACCGAACCGTTTTCGATCACACGGGTGCGACCGCCGCCGCCGGCAGGCCGGGTCCAGGCGTCTTCGATAAAGCGAGTGTCCGTCTCGAAGGTTTCCAGGGCGCTGCAAATGCGGTCTTGCAGGTCGAGCAGGTAGGCCTTTACAGCCTCGGTGCGGGTAGTCATGGCATCACCTTGAATCGGGCAAAGCTACGCGAGGCCATCGGGCGTCGGCGGCAAATGGGCGCACAGGATACCACTGCGCTTACTTCCCTCTGCCATCCCTCTGCACTTAGGTGCGCCGCAGTTGACGAAGATCAAGGTTAGGAGTGGGATAGGGGGCTACGCGATTCGACCTCAGGAGAAGTGCAGATGGCCAAACGTATCCAGTTCAGCGCCCATGGCGGCCCCGAAGTACTTGAGTATGTGGACTATACCCCGGCAGAACCTGGACCCCAGCAGGTGCGTGTGCGTAACGAGGCCATCGGCCTGAACTTCATCGACACCTATTTCCGCAGTGGCCTGTATGCGCCGCCCGCGCTGCCATCGGGCCTTGGCGCAGAAGGCGCTGGCGTGGTGGATGCGGTTGGCAGCGAGGTCACTCAGTTCAAGGTCGGCGACCGCGTGGCCTACGGCAGTGGCCCACTGGGCGCGTACAGCGAGCTGCACGTGCTGCCTGCCGCCAACCTGGTGCACCTGCCGGACGGCATCAGCTTTGAGCAAGCCGCCGGCGCAATGCTCAAGGGCCTGACCGTGCAGTACCTGCTGCGACAGACCTACGAGTTGAAGGGTGGCGAAACCATTCTGTTCCACGCCGCTGCCGGTGGTGTGGGCTCCCTGGCCTGCCAATGGGCCAAGGCCCTGGGTGTGAAGCTGATCGGCACCGTGAGTTCGCCGGAAAAAGCCGCACTGGCCAAGTCCCTTGGCGCCTGGGAAACCATCGACTACAGCAAGGAAAACGTCGCACAGCGCGTACTGGAATTGACCGACGGCAAAAAAGTGCCGGTGGTGTACGACGGCGTCGGCAAAGACACCTGGCTGACCTCACTGGACAGCGTGGCGCCGCGTGGTTTGGTGGTGAGTTTCGGCAATGCGTCAGGCGCGGTGGATGGCGTGAACCTGGGGATTCTGGCGGCGAAGGGCTCGCTGTATGTCACTCGGCCCACCTTGGCGACCTACGCCAGTAACCCGAAAGACTTGCAGGCGATGGCTGATGATCTGTTCGCGATGATCAAGAGCGGCAAGGTGCGTATTGATATCAACCAGCGGTTTGCGCTGGCGGATGCGGCGAAGGCGCAGACGGAGTTGTCGGGGCGCAGGACGACCGGGTCGACCATTCTTCTGCCGTAAGGCGATCTATCTCTGGAGTCAGTGATGGCCTCTTCGCGAGCAAGCCCGCTCCCACCTTTGACCCAGTTCCAAATTTGGAATGCGATCAAAGGTGGGAGCGGGCTTGCTCGCGAATGCAGGCGCCTCGGTCTCAAGAAGGCCGCACCACCTCACCCGTCGCCAAATCACGAATCAGGCTCGGGTTCTTGCGCCCACCCAGGGCACCACCCAGCACCAAATCCACTTGGCCACGGAAATACTGCTCCACACGAAGCCGCGTGCGCGCCGCCGGGCGACCTTGCGGGTTGGCTGAGGTAGAGATCAACGGCCCCACCTGCGCGCATAAATCCCTCACCAACGGATGATCGCTGACCCGCAGCGCCACGGTGTCATGCACACCGGTCACCCATTCCGGCAGCATGCCCTGATGCGGCACCAGCCAGGTGTTCGGCCCCGGCCAGGTACTGGCCATGCGGTCGATCCAGGTGTCCGGGAAGTCTTCGAATAGAAAATCGAACTGACGGATATTGTCCGCCACCAGAATCAGCCCCTTGTCGACCGAGCGATTCTTGATCGCCAGCAGCCGGTCTACCGCGTCTTCATTCCACGGGTCGCAGCCCAGGCCCCAGACCGCTTCGGTCGGATAGGCAATCACCGCGCCTGCGCGAATTTCTCGTGCGGCTTCCAGCACACGCCACCTGTTGACCATTGCTCACTCTCCGGACTAAAGCTCTGCGCAGTTTACCGATGTTCTTTGCAAAAACTAATTACATAAGCGGGCCGCGCGCAAGCCAGCGCCCGCTTTCGCAGATCACCAGGCCCTCAAGTTCAAGCTCGGTAAGCGCCGCCAGTGTGTGGGCCAAAGGCCGCCCGCTGGCAACCGCCAAAGCCTCGCTGGTGAGGGGCGCCGCGTGCAACAGCGCCACCAACGGATGGGTGACCGGCATCGGCGCCGGGCAGGACAACGCCTGCCAGCCGCGCAAGCCGTCCAGGATGTGCTCGATGGACTCCACCAGCGTCGCGCCATCGCGAATCAACTGATGGCAGCCCTTGGCGCCCGGATGATGAATGGAGCCCGGAATCGCATACACCTCACGCCCTTGCTCGGCCGCAAGCTTGGCAGTGATCAGCGAACCGCTGGCCATGCTGGCTTCCACCACCAGCACCCCCAGCGACAGGCCGCTGATGATCCGGTTGCGTCGTGGGAAGTTGGCGGCCTGGGGCGCAGCCTCCAGCGGAAACTCGGAAACCACCGCGCTGCCTTGGTCAATCATCGCCGCTGCGAGCTGGCGGTGGCGTTGTGGATAAAAATTTTCGAGCCCGGTGCCGAGCACGCCGATTGTCTGCCCCCCGACATCTAATGCCGCTTGGTGCGCAGCACCGTCGATGCCCAAGGCCAAGCCACTGGTGATGACAAAACCGGCGCTCGCCAGGCTGCGCGAAAAGGCGGCGGCAGTGTCCATCCCGGGACGCGATGCACGGCGACTGCCAACCATGGCCAACTGCGGTTTTTCGAGGATTTTCGGCTCGCCGGCGACGAATAACAACGGCGGTGCATCGTCGATCTGCGCCAGCAACGCAGGGTACTCAGGCTGGTCCCACATCAGCAAATGCTGGGCCGGGCGCTCCAACCATGCGAGCGCAGCACTGGCGCCATCGCGGATTTCAGGGCTGCGCCTGGCATCGGCGCTAACGGCTGGCAACCCAAGGGAACGCCAGGCACTCGCCGGTGCACTGATGGCCCTGGAGGCAGAACCAAATGCCTCGATCAATACACGAAAACGCTTGGGGCCCAGTTCCGGCAGCCTGTGCAAGCGTAGTCGGGCTTCCAGTTCTGCAGGGGAAATTTCAGGGTTGTTTGTCGGATACATTTGATCGTCCTTGATCTGAACAAGCTGTGGATAACTCTGTTGGTAACTTATTTAGCAGGCTATTTATTGCGTTTGTCGGGCAGTCTCGAATCGATCCATCACCGCCAGCGAACGAGAGGCTCTGAGCACCAGGCCATAACTGAGTTTTTCGTAGGTGCGAAACACCAGCAACGTGCCGGCATCTTCATCGGGGAGTTGGGTCGGGGCGCCAGTGAGGCTGTCGCGTACGCTCACGCCGGTCTTGATTACCGTGAGCAGGTGCCCTTCGGCCAGACCGTCACGACGGCCTTTGTTCAAGGTCACGGCATCCAATACGCCGATCTGGGTAACCCCCTTGGGAATATCGATAATGTGCCCTTCGATGAAAGGCGCAGGCGCCCGGTTGGCCGATTCGACGACGGGCTCGGCACGCAGCAAGCGGTCGCCCGGGCGCACTTCCTGGGTGACCCGTTGCACAGCCAGGGTGCTGAGGTCGCCCGCCAATACAAAGCGTGCGCTGCCGATGGCGTCGGCATTGATGCCCAGCAGCTCCCGGGTTTGCGGGTCGGTGTAGGTTTTGCCGCGACGAAAGATCCCATAGTCCGGCTGGGTCGGGTCGAGGTCACCGCGGGCATACACGCGCTCACCGTTGGCGCCCAGGACTCTTCCTGCGTCGGCGGCAACAATGTAAGGCGCGTTGTCCAGGTCCTGGGGCGTATCGAAAATGCGGTTGTGCGACAAAAAGTGGCGGATAGCCTGTTGCGTGGCCTGTTCCAGGCGCGGGCCGGGCTGGGGAACCAGGGCCATGGCGAGCGGCGCCCACAACAGCAAGACGAGTAGCGATTTCCTCATGGGGTCAATCTCCTTTATTATGTGCGTTCGCGTGAAATGCCACAGCCTTCGCGGCTTTCGAGCCTTTCACACCGGCGGTCTGGGTCCATCCCAACGCCGATTTGCCTCTACCTCACATGTGCAGCAATTACGCTTATGGCTATTTTGAACATCCTCGAATTTCCCGACTCGCGCCTGCGCACGATCGCCAAACCGGTGGCCGTAGTGGACGACAAGGTTCGTCAGTTGGTCGATGACATGTTTGAAACAATGTATGAAGCCCCGGGCATTGGCCTCGCCGCCACCCAGGTCAACGTGCATCAGCGTGTCGTGGTCATGGACCTGTCGGAAGATCGCAGCGAGCCGCGGGTGTTTATCAACCCCGAGTTCGAACCGCTGACCGAAGATATGGGCGAATACCAGGAAGGCTGCCTGTCGGTGCCGGAGTTCTACGAGAACGTCGAACGCCCGCTGCGCGTGAAGATCAAGGCCCTGGACCGTGACGGCAAGCCCTACGAACTGATCGCCGAAGGCCTGCTGGCAGTGTGCATCCAGCATGAATGCGACCACCTCAACGGCAAGCTGTTTGTTGATTACCTGTCCACGCTTAAACGCGACCGGATCAAGAAGAAGCTGGAAAAAAAGCATCGCCAGCAAGCTTGATGCCCTTCTTCCAAAGGCTTGCTGCGGCAAGCCTTTTTCTTTTGTGACTGTTTTTTACCGAGAACTCCCATGACCGAGCCACTGCGCATTGTTTTTGCCGGCACTCCCGAATTTGCTGCCGAACACCTCAAGGCGCTGCTTGCCAGCCCTTATGACATCGTGGCGGTGTACACCCAGCCGGATCGCCCGGCCGGTCGCGGGCAAAAACTGATGCCAAGCCCGGTCAAGCAGCTGGCGCTTGAGCACAATATCTGTGTGCTGCAACCGCCAACCCTGCGCAACGCCGATGCCCAGGCGGAACTGGCGGCGTTGAAGCCGGATTTGCTGGTGGTGGTGGCTTACGGTTTGATCCTGCCCCAGGCCGTGCTGGATATTCCGCGCCTGGGCTGCATCAACAGCCACGCGTCGTTGCTGCCACGCTGGCGCGGTGCGGCGCCGATCCAGCGCGCCGTGCAAGCCGGTGACCTTGAAAGCGGCGTGACCGTGATGCGCATGGAGGCGGGTCTGGATACCGGCCCGATGCTGCTCAAGGTTGCCACGCCGATCACGGGCGAAGACACCGGCGGCAGCCTGCACGACCGCTTGGCCGAGCTTGGCCCACCTGCCGTTATCCAGGCCATCGCTGGCCTGGCGGCCGGTACGCTGGAAGGCGAAGTGCAGGACGACAGCCTCGCCACCTACGCGCACAAATTGAACAAAGACGAAGCCCGCATCGACTGGAGCCGCCCGGCCGTGGAGCTGGAGCGCCTGGTGCGCGCCTTCAACCCGTGGCCGATCTGCCACAGCACCCTCAATGGCGAAGCCTTGAAAGTGTTGGCCGCCACCTTGGCGGATGGCAAAGGTGCTCCGGGTGAAATCATCGGCGCCAGCAAGGACGGCCTGTTGGTCGCCTGCGGTGAACAGGCGCTGTGCCTGACCCGCCTGCAATTGCCCGGCGGCAAGGCACTGAACTTCGGCGACCTGTTCAATAGCCGTCGTGAGAAATTTGCCTTGGGCACGGTTCTCGGGGCGGTCGCTCAATGAACCCGCGTCTGGCCGCCGCCAAGGCGCTTGCTGCTGTACTCAACGGCAAGGCTTCGCTGAACAGTTCGCTGCCTACGCAAATGGACAAGGTTGAAGACCGTGATCGCGGTTTCACCCAGGACCTGGCCTTTGGCACCGCCCGCTGGCAGCCGCGCTTGTCGGCGCTGGCGGCCAAGCTGCTGCAAAAGCCATTCAAAGCGGCTGATGCCGATGTAGAAGCGCTGCTGCTGGTGGGCCTCTATCAGTTGCTCTACACCCGCGTGCCCGCGCATGCCGCCATCGGGGAAACCGTCGGTTGCGCCGACAAGCTGAAAAAACCGTGGGCCAAGGCCTTGCTCAATGCCGTACTGCGCCGTGCCCAGCGTGAAAGCGAAGCGCTGCTGGCCGAGCTGGAACACGACCCGGTGGTGCGCACGGCTCACCCGCGCTGGCTGCAAAAATCCCTGAAAGCCTTCTGGCCTGAGCAATGGGAAGCCATTTGCGCCGCCAACAATGCGCACCCGCCGATGATTTTGCGGGTCAACCGTCGCCATCACAGCCGTGATGCCTACCTGCAATTGCTGGCCGATGCCGGCATCAGTGCCACGCCGTGTGTGTACAGCGTCGACGGCATTGTGCTGGAAACCGCCACCGACGTGCGCAGCCTGCCAGGCTTTGCCGAGGGCTGGATCAGCGTGCAGGACGAAGCCGCACAACTGGCCGCCGACCTGCTCGACCTGGCCCCCGGCCAACGCGTGCTGGACGCCTGCTGCGCGCCGGGCGGTAAGACGTGTCACATTCTGGAAGTCGAAAAAGACCTTGCCGGTGTAGTCGCCGTCGACCTGGAGGCCAAGCGCCTGGTGCGTGTGCGTGAAAACCTCGCGCGCCTGGGCCTGAGCGCTGAGCTGATCGCCGCCGACGGCCGCGACACCGCCACCTGGTGGGACGGCAAACCGTTCCAGCGCATCCTGCTCGACGCGCCATGTTCCGCCACGGGCGTGATCCGCCGTCATCCGGATATCAAGCTCACCCGCCAACCCGACGACATCGCCGCCCTGGCCGTGCTGCAAGGCGAATTGCTCGACGCCCTGTGGCCGACCCTGGAAGTCGGCGGCATCCTGCTCTACGCCACGTGCTCCACGCTGCCGACAGAAAACACCGAGGTGATCCAAGCCTTCCTCGCCCGTACCAGTGGCGCGCGGGAACTGGACCTCGCCACGACGGCCGGTATCAAGCAGCCCCACGGCCGCCAGTTGCTCGTGCAGGAAGGCGGACACGATGGCTTCTACTACGCCAAACTGATCAAGATTGCTGCCGCGCGCAGCTAATGGGTTTAAGGGAGTGACCGGATGAAGATCATCATCCTTGGTGCAGGGCAGGTCGGCGGCACGCTGGCCGAACATTTGGCCAGCGAAGCCAATGACATCACCGTGGTCGATACCGACAGCGAGCGCCTGCGCAACCTGGGCGACCGCCTGGACATCCGCACCGTGCAAGGCCGTGCGTCATTCCCGACCGTGCTGCGCCAGGCCGGTGCCGACGATGCCGATATGCTGGTGGCGGTGACCAACAGTGACGAGACCAACATGGTCGCCTGCCAGGTCGCCCATACCCTGTTCCATACACCCACCAAGATCGCCCGCGTGCGCGAAGCCGCCTACCTGACCCGTGCCGGCCTGTTCGACAACGATGCGATTCCGGTGGACGTGCTGATCAGCCCCGAACAGGTGGTGACCCATTACATCAAGCGCCTGATCGAAATTCCCGGCGCCTTGCAGGTCATCGACTTTGCCGAAGGCAAGGCGCAACTGGTGGCGGTGAAGGCGTATTACGGCGGGCCGCTGGTGGGCCAACAACTGCGTCAACTGCGTGAACACATGCCGAATGTGGAAACCCGCGTGGCGGCGATTTTCCGTCGCGACCGGCCGATCCTGCCCCAGGGCGATACAGTGATCGAAGCCGACGACGAAGTGTTTTTCATCGCAGCCAAAGCGAATATTCGTGCGGTGATGAGCGAAATGCGTCGGCTCGATGAGAGCTACAAACGCATCGTCATCGCTGGCGGCGGGCAGATCGGCGAGCGCCTGGCCGAGGCCATCGAAAGCCGTTACCAGGTGAAGATCATCGAGATGAACCCGGCACGTTGCCGGCATTTATCCGACACCCTCGACAGCACCGTGGTCCTGCAAGGCAGCGCCTCGGACCGCGACCTGCTGATGGAAGAAAACATCGCCGACGCCGATATCTTCCTGGCCCTGACCAACGATGACGAGGCCAACATCATGTCCTCGTTGCTGGCCAAGCGGCTGGGGGCGAAGAAGGTGATGACCATCATCAACAACCCGGCCTATGTCGACCTGATCCAGGGCGGCGATATCGACATCGCCATCAGCCCGCAACTGGCCACCATCGGCACCTTGCTGGCCCACGTGCGCCGTGGCGATATCGTCAGCGTGCACTCCCTGCGCCGGGGCGCGGCGGAAGCCATCGAGGCGATTGCCCATGGTGATTCGAAGTCGAGCAAGGTGATCGGCAAGGCCATCCGCGATATCGGCCTGCCGCCGGGCACCACCATTGGTGCGATTATTCGTGATGAAGAAGTGATCATCGCCCATGACGATACGGTGATCGCCACGGGTGACCATGTGATTTTGTTCCTTGTGGATAAAAAGCATATTCGCGATGTGGAGAAGCTGTTTCACGTGGGGCTGAGCTTTTTCTAGGCAGCCACAACAGCCTTCTTTCACTCAAGGTGACAATAAATGCTCGAATCCCTGGAAAAAATGCTCGCCAAGGGTGTGGATAATTCATTGCTGCGCTTTGGCTTGGGCAAGGGTTATCTGGACTTGAAGGACAACGCCAAGGCGGCCGAGCATTTGCAGAAATGCGTCGAGTTCGACCCGAAGTATTCGGCGGCGTGGAAGCTGTTGGGCAAGGCTCAGCAAGGGCAGGGTGATAACGCTGCAGCACGGTTAGCGTGGGAAAAGGGCATAGAAGCAGCCCTGGCACATGGCGACAAACAGGCCGAAAAAGAGATGACGGTGTTCCTGAAGAAACTCGACCGCCTGGCCTGAATTGATCCCTGTGGGAGTTGGCTTGCCTTATGATCGTTCCCACGCTCTGCGTGGGAATGCAGCCCTGGGCGCTCTGCGCCTGCCCTTAAAACCGTGACGCGGAGCGTCACAGGCGGCGTTCCCACGCGGAGCGTGGGAACGATCACGTGGTCAGTACCAGCGATCTTCACCCGGCGGGCGTTTCTTGAAGCGCTTCATGCTCCACATGTACTGGCTCGGGTAGGCGCCGACATAACGCTCCACCACCTTGCTCATCGCCGCGCAGGACGTGGCGGTGTCGGTGCTGTACATATCTTCCGGGGCCGCTTCCAGAATCACTTTGTAACCCGAACCGTCCGGCAGCCGCAGCGCATGCAGGAACACGCCGACGGCTTTATGGCCCGCCAGCATATTCGGCACAAACTTGCTGGTCAGCGCCTGGGTGGCGAAGAACGGCACGAAGATCCCGGCAGATTCCGCCGGCTCAGGGTCCGCGGGAATGCCCACCTGGCCGCCTTTGCGCACTTCCTTGATCACGCTGAGGATGCCTTCCTTGGTGGAAGCCGCCACGCGGTTACCCAGTTGCACGCGCTGCTTTTGCAGCAACTCATCCACCGCCTTGAGCTTGGGCGGACGGTAGAAAATGATCGGTTTGCACTGGTTGCAATAGAAGTGGTTCAACACCTCCCAGTTGCCCAGGTGGCTGGTGATGCCGACCACGCCTTTGCCTGAGGCCAATGCCTCATGCAGCACTTGGAGGCCTTCGACTTCGCGCACCAGGTCGATGGAACGCTGAGCCGGCCAGATCCAGGCGCAGGCGCTTTCGGTCAGCGATTTGCCGATGTCCATCAGGCTCTGGCCCACCAGACGCTCGCGGGCGGCCGGGTCCATGTCCGGGAAGCATTTGGAGAGGTTGATCCGCACCGTGTCGCGGGAGCGGTTGGGGGTTTTCCACATGATCCAGCCAATCGCCGTGCCGACGGCCTGGACAGCGCGCCAGGGCAGCAGGGCAAACAACCGAAGAGCGCCTACCAGCAAGGCGCCTTTAAACTTTTCCACAGGTCACTCCTGATCGTGTGTGGTGCGCAAAGCGGGCATTCTAACCGGCGTTGGCCAAGTCCGCGTAACGGTCGCAGTCCTGAGTGTGGTCCATGACCATCCCCGAGGCCTGCATGAACGCGTAGCAGATGGTCGGGCCGACGAAGGTGAAACCGGCTTTTTTCAACGCTTTACTCATGGCTTCAGCTTCGGGGGTAATCGCCGGGACTTGGCTGCGATCGGTAAAGTGATTGACCTTGGGCACGCCGCCGACAAACGACCAGAGCAAGCCCACCGGGTCCTCCAGCGCCAGCCAGGCGGCGGCGTTGCGGCGAGTGGCGTTGAGCTTGAGGCGATTGCGCACGATGCCAGGGTCGAGCATCAGCGCTTCGATTTCAGCCTCGGTCAGCCTGGCCAAACGCTGCGCATCAAAGCCGAACAAGACCTTTCGATAATGCTCGCGTTTGCGTAAAACGGTGATCCAGGACAGGCCCGCCTGGAACCCTTCGAGCAAAAGCAACTCGAACAAACCCTGCGCATCGCGCAGCGGCGTTCCCCACTCCTGATCGTGATAAGCCATGTACAGCGGATCTTCAGAACACCAAAAGCAGCGTGGCATAAGGCTCCAGGGAGTGGTGGCGGGGCCGAATCGGGTATACTCCCGCTCTTTAAATCGCAGCCCAAGTAACAGGTGAATTTCGTGAGCCAGCCTACGCCAGCCGTGCGTACCTTCCAAGACTTGATCCTCGCCCTCCAGCAATACTGGGCCGAGCAAGGTTGTGTGGTACTTCAGCCCTACGATATGGAAGTAGGCGCCGGCACTTTCCACACCGCAACATTCCTGCGGGCCATCGGCCCGGAAACCTGGAACGCCGCTTATGTGCAGCCCAGTCGTCGCCCGACTGACGGCCGCTACGGCGAAAACCCGAACCGTCTGCAGCACTACTACCAGTTCCAGGTGGTATTGAAGCCGAACCCGGACAACTTTCAGGAGCTGTACCTGGGCTCGCTGAAACATGTCGGCCTGGACCCTCTGGTGCACGACATCCGTTTCGTCGAAGACAACTGGGAATCGCCAACTTTGGGCGCCTGGGGCCTGGGCTGGGAAGTCTGGCTCAATGGCATGGAAGTGACGCAGTTCACCTACTTCCAGCAAGCCGGCGGCATCGAGTGCTACCCGGTAACCGGCGAGATCACCTACGGTCTCGAGCGCTTGGCCATGTACCTGCAAGGCGTGGATTCGGTTTACGACCTGGTGTGGGCTGACGGCCCGTTCGGCAAAGTCACCTACGGCGACGTGTTCCACCAGAACGAAGTGGAGCAGTCCACTTACAACTTCGAACACGCCAACGTCGACAAACTGTTCGAACTGTTCGACTTCTATGAAAGCGAAGCCAAGCGCCTGATCGAACTCGACCAGCCGCTGCCGTTGCCGAGCTATGAAATGGTGTTGAAGGCGTCCCATACCTTCAACCTGCTGGACGCCCGCCGTGCCATCTCGGTAACTGCGCGCCAGCAATACATCCTGCGTGTACGCACCCTGGCGCGTTCCGTCGCCCAAGCCTACCTGTTGGCTCGCGCCAAGCTGGGCTTCCCGATGGCAACCCCAGACCTGCGTGATGAAGTGTTGGCTAAGCTGGAGGCTGCACAATGAGTGCTCAAGATTTCCTGGTTGAACTGGGCACCGAAGAGTTGCCACCCAAGGCACTCAACACCTTGGCCGATGCGTTCCTGGCCGGTATCGAAAAAGGCCTGCACAGCGCCGGCCTGAAATTCGCTGCGAAAAAAGTCTACGCCGCGCCACGTCGCCTGGCGGTGCTGCTGACCGCGCTGGAAACCCAGCAGCCGGACCGCAGCATCAACCTCGACGGCCCACCGCGCCAGGCAGCTTTCGACGCTGAAGGCAATCCGACTCAAGCAGCCCTTGGTTTCGCCAAGAAGTGTGGCGTCGAGCTGAGCGAGATCGACCAGAGCGGCCCGAAACTGCGTTTCAGCCAGGTCATTACCGGCAAGCCAACGGCGAGCCTGTTGCCGACTATCGTTGAAGACTCCCTGAACGACCTGCCTATTCCCAAGCGCATGCGCTGGGGTGCGCGCAAGGAAGAGTTCGTGCGCCCAACTCAGTGGCTGGTGATGTTGCTCGGTGACCACGTCATCGATTGCACCATCCTCGCCCAGAAGGCTGGCCGTGATTCCCGTGGTCACCGCTTTCATCACCCAGAAGCCGTGCGCATCACCTCGCCGGCCAACTACGCCGCCGACCTGCGTGGTGCTTACGTGCTGGCCGATGCCAACGAGCGTCGCGAGCTGATCAGCAAGCGCACCGAAGAGCTGGCCCGCCTGCAGGAAGGCACTGCCATCGTGCCGCCAAGCCTGCTCGACGAAGTGACCGCGCTGGTTGAATGGCCGGTGCCGCTGGTGTGCTCGTTCGAAGAGCGTTTCCTCGACGTGCCGCAAGAAGCCCTGATCACCACCATGCAGGACAACCAGAAGTATTTCTGCCTGCTGGATGTGGACGGTAAGTTGCTGCCGCGTTTTATCACCGTGGCCAACATCGAAAGCAAAGACCCGCAGCAGATCATCGCCGGTAACGAGAAAGTCGTGCGCCCGCGTCTGACTGACGCCGAGTTCTTCTTCAAGCAAGACAAGAAGCAGAAGCTCGAAGACTTCAACCTGCGCCTGCAAAACGTGGTGTTCCAGGAAAAGCTCGGCAGCGTCTACGACAAGGCCGTGCGCGTTTCCAAGCTGGCTGCCTACATTGCCCCACGCATTGGCGGTGACGCTGCATGGGCAGCCCGCGCCGGCTTGCTGTCCAAGTGCGACCTGGCCACCGAAATGGTCGGCGAGTTCCCGGAGATGCAAGGCGTCGCCGGTTACTACTACGCCCTCAACGACGGCGAGCCGGACGATGTGGCCCTGGCACTGAACGAGCAGTACATGCCGCGTGGTGCCGGTGCTGAGCTGCCAAGCACCCTGACCGGTGCGGCCGTGGCCATCGCTGACAAGCTGGACACCCTCGTGGGTATCTTCGGTATCGGCATGTTGCCTACCGGCAGCAAAGACCCGTATGCCCTGCGCCGTGCGGCCCTGGGCGTGCTGCGTATCCTGATCGACAAAAAGCTCGACCTCGACCTGACCCAGGCCGTGGTGTTCGCTGTCGGCCAGTTTGGCACCAAGGTCAAGCAAGCCGGCCTGGCCGAGCAAGTGCTGGAGTTTGTATTCGACCGCCTGCGTGCGCGTTACGAAGACGAAGGCGTGGACGTGTCCGTCTACCTGTCGGTACGTGCCCTGCAACCGGGTTCGGCACTGGACTTTGACCAGCGCGTCCAGGCCGTACAAGCCTTCCGCAAGCTGCCGGAGGCCGATGCCCTGGCCGCCGTGAACAAGCGTGTGTCGAACCTGCTGAGCAAGGCCGACAACCTCGGCAATGTCGAAGTCGACCCTGGCCTGTTTGCCGATGCCAAGGAGTTCTCGCTTAACTCGGCCATCGCCAAAGCGGAAAACGCCGTGAAGCCGCTGCTCGCCGAACGCAACTACGCCGAAGCACTGGCGCGCCTGGCCACCTTGCGTGAGCCGGTGGATGCGTTCTTTGAAGCGGTGATGATCAATGCCGAGGATGCGGGCGTGCGGAAAAACCGCTACGCCATGCTGGCGCGTTTGCGCGGCCTGTTCATCAACATCGCTGATATTTCCGTACTGGGCTGATCATGTTGAAACTGCTGATTCTCGATCGGGACGGAGTGATCAATTACGACTCCGACGCTTACATCAAGTCGGTGGCGGAGTGGATTCCACTGCCCGGCTCGATCGAGGCCATCGCGCAGTTGAGCAAAGCCGGCTGGACGGTGGCCATCGCCACCAACCAGTCCGGCATCGCCCGCGGTTATTACGACATCGCCACCCTGGACGCCATGCATGCGCGCTTGCGCACGCTGGTGGCCGAGCAGGGCGGTGAGGTGGGGCTGGTGGTGTACTGCCCCCACGGGCCGGATGAGGGCTGCGATTGCCGCAAACCCAAACCCGGCATGTTGAAAACCATTTCAGAACATTACAAGGTGCCGCTTGCTGGGCTATGGTTCGTCGGGGACAGCCTCGGTGACCTGGAGGCGGCCAAAGCCGTCGACTCTCAGCCAGTTTTGGTTAAAACCGGTAAAGGCGAAAAGACCCAGGCGAAAAACCTGCCGGTAGGCACTTTGATTTTTGACGATCTGGCGGCGGTTGCCGCAGAACTTATTAACAACTAGCCACCCTCGGCTTCCTGAACAAGGATTGCTCGGGAGTGCGCTTTTAGCAGGCGGGCCATGTCCCGCAACGGTAAATGCTGCCATGTCGATTTTGCAGGCCATCAGAACCTTCTTCTTTTACCTGCTGCTGGGCACCAGTTCGTTTCTGTGGTGCACCCTGAGCTTTTTTATCGCGCCGTTCCTGCCGTTCAAGGCGCGCTATCGTTTTATCAACGTCTATTGGTGCCGTTGTGCGTTGTGGCTGACCAAGGTATTCCTGGGCATTCGCTTCGAGATCAAGGGCGCTGAAAACGTCCCGGACCAGCCCTGCGTGATTCTGTCGAATCATCAGAGCACATGGGAAACATTCTTCCTTTCGGCGTACTTCTCGCCCCTGAGCCAGGTGCTTAAGCGTGAGCTGCTGTACGTGCCGTTCTTCGGCTGGGCAATGGCCATGCTGCGGCCGATCGCCATTGACCGTGACAACCCCAAGGCGGCGCTCAAGCACGTGGCCAAGAAGGGTGACGAGCTGCTCAAGGATGGCGTTTGGGTACTGATCTTCCCGGAAGGTACGCGTGTGCCGTATGGCACTGTGGGCAAGTTCTCACGCGGTGGTACTGCATTGGCGGTCAACGCCCACCTGCCGGTGCTGCCGATTGCGCATAACGCCGGCAAGTTCTGGCCGAAGACCGGTTGGGCCAAACGCGAAGGTACGATCACCGTGATTATTGGCGAGCCCATGTACGCCGAAGGTGAGGGGCCACGTGCCATTGCCGCACTTAATGACCGCGCCCAAGCGTGGAATGAAGCGCAGCAACGCGCCATGGGTTCGCTGCCTCCGGAGCCGGTTGTAGTCGAGACACCAGCGATTTGAGGATCTGTGGATAACCTGTGCACGGTTTGTTGGCGAATTGACGTTTTTTCTTCATAACAAGCTGATTTACTTACATATTTCTCAAGCTCATAAAATCGCGAAAAACGTGCATAAGTTTTTTCAGCATAAAAAAACCGGTCCTTGTGACCGGTTTTTTATGCACAGTAAAAAGTACGTTTTTCATTCGTCGAGCAGCGGCAATCGCAGGCTGAACGTCGAACCTTTACCCAGCTCGCTTTCACACAGAATGCGACCGCCATGGCGCTCCACCACAGCCTTGACCATGGTCAACCCCAACCCCAGGCCCTCACTGCCCTGAGCCGAGTCAAAGCGCCGGTATTGGCTGAACAACTCCGGTAGGTCCTCTGGCGCAATGCCAGGTCCTTGATCGCTGATGCGGCATTCCAGCCACCCTTGCGCGCTGCCGTGGCTCAAGGTGACGGTGGTGCCGGAAGGGGAATACTTGATCGCATTTTCCAGCACGTTGAACAACGCTCGGGTCAGCAGCGATTGATCCGCGCAGACCATGCCTTCATCGGCCTCGTCCAGATCATGAACCAGGTGGATGCCTTTAAGTTGGGCGATGACCGCCACTTGATCGAAAGCATCCATGACCAGCATCGCGAACAGCGTGGGTTGAAACTGGTAGCCATCGGCCTCGGCTTTGGCCAGTTGCACGAAGGATTCAGTCAGGCTCAGCGCGCGCCGGACCTGTTGTTCGATCTGAACAAACACCGGCGACTCACCGTTATGCACGTCCAGCAGCGCCAGGATCGCCGAGTGGGGCGCACGCAAGTCATGGGACAAAAAGCGCAGCATGGTTTCACGGTGCTGCTGGGCTTCGCGTTCCTTGCTCAGGTCAGTGAGACTCAGCAGCCAACCGAGGGCGACGTCACCTTCGGCCGGCAGCAAGGGGGCAAGCTCCATGCGCAGGCTACGCTGGTGGATGTCGCGAAACTCAACGAGTTCCAATGCTGAGAGAGCAGGGCGCACGCCATTGTGCAGCGGCGGATAACCCAGATCAGCGAGTTGATCGAGCAGGTTTTGGTTGACCAACTCATTACTGAACACTTCACGCGCAATCCGGTTGGCCAGCAGGATGCTGCCTCTGGGATCGGTAATCAGCGTGGCCACTGGCAGGCACTCCAGCCCGTCAGCCATAAACCGCCGGGTGTCGCGTGTACGGCTTACCGCTTGTTCCAGGGCAAAGATCCGCGCTTGCAGCACATCGCCCTTGCTCGCAGGCGCACGACGACGCTCTGGAAGCACCTTGGGTTCGTTATCCAGCCGCGCCAGCTCCCAGCCGAAGTAGGCAAGGATCACGCTGAGGCGCCGCCAATTCCAGATCAAATAACTGAGCAGCAAACCAATCAGGCACGCAGCGGGCGACCACCAGTGGCCCAGGCTCAGCAACACCCACGAAACGAACAATGCGCTCGCCATGCACCCCAGAGTCATCCACAACGCGTAGCGTGGGCGATACAACAACAGGCCCAATAACAATGCCACCCAGGTAGTCGCCATCAAGGCCGACACCGCGCCGGGTAGATCAACAATGCTACGCCCTTGCAGCAGACCATTAAGGACGTTGGCCTGAATCTCCACACCCGCCGTGGTGCCGACCGTCGAGGAGAGCGGGGTGACGAAACGATCGCCCATGCCGGACGCGGTGGCGCCCACCAGAACCAGCCGGCCACGCAGCTGTTCCGGGGCGACCTCACCGCGCAGAACGCTGGCGTAGGAGACCGTAGGAAAACGGGTGTTGGCAGCGATGAACGGGATTCGAATGGCGTGCTCCCGATGCCAGGACGGGTTGATCGGTTCCTGGGGTTCGCCTGGCATCTCAGAGGCCTGGCCGCTCACCGCATAGGCCATCCATGCCAACTGCGGCGCGGTGTCACCGGGCGGGCCTTCACGCATAAACAGGTTGCGCACCACGCCATCACTGTCTGCTTCAACATTGATATGCCCGAGACCTTTAGCGCATTTGAGCAGCGGCAGCATTTGCGCGTCGGGCGCGCTGTAGCTGGCCGCTTCCTCACGCAGCAACGGCAGTACCACGTTGCCGGCGTTGCACACAGCCGCTGTGAGGCGTTGATCATTGGCGGGGATACCGGGCTCACTGAAGATCACATCGAAGAGGATGGCCGCCGGTTGTGCGGCGCTCAGGCGGTTGATCAGGTCGGCATGCAAACTGCGCGGCCAGGGCCAGCGGCCCAGCTCTTTCAGACTGGGGTCGTCGATGGTCACCAGCAAGATTCGCGGGTCTACCGGCAAGGGCGCCAGACGCCTGAGGCTGTCATACAGCGGGTTATTCAGCGCCAGGCCCGGGCTCAACGAGAGGTAAGCCGTCATCGGCAACAACAGCAAACCTATCCACAACCACTCGCGCACCAGGCCGTGGAACAAGCGCTGGGCATGGGTGGGCTGGCGTTTTTCGGCCTTGCGCCAGAGCATCATTGGTCAACCACCGCTGGCCTGTGCCTGGGTGGCGGGTGGGTAATAGAAGATGTCATAAACCCCGGTTTCTCCCTCCAGGCCCCGCGCGTCATAGGCGGACAAACGCACGTGGTAAAACGATGCCTTGAGCCCAGTGAAGCGCATTTTCGGCTCACTGGAAAAGTATTCCTGCTTAATGTTCATAAAGGCTGAGTCGGTCGCCACTTGGGCACGATAGCGCTGTGCGCCAGGCAATGGCCGCAGGTACAGGCTCCAGACCGGCGACTGACCTTTCTGGCCGTCCTGCCCAATCAATACCGGCGCGGGCAAAAGCTCCACGGCCTTGAGTTCACCTTGTTGTTTGATCAGCAGACCTTGGCGTGCGCCCACCTTTACTTCGGCTGCGGCGCTGTCTTCTGCACGGTTAACCGCAACCTGGCCGTTGAGCACCTCCAGCACAGATTGCTCGCCGTCATTGCGCACGCGAAAGTGCGTACCGCGCACACCGAGAACACCAACCGGCGTCACGATCTGAAAACGGTCGTAGTCGCCGGCCCGCTTGATCACATAGGTCTCGACTTGGCCCTGTTCCAGAATGACCTGGGGAATCGCCTGCTTTTGCAACCAGTGCAGGCGCACCTGTGAACTGGAAGGCAGCACCACGCGGGAACCATCACCCAGGCGCAGGCTGACAAAAGCCGATGTCGACGTCTTCACGCCTTCTTGCTCATCAATGCTCATCCCTTCCAGCAGGGGCTGAGCCCGGCCTTTAGCGTCGAGCTTCCAGGCTTCACCCGTCAAATGCTGCACAACAGCCGGCAACGGTTGAGCACGGCACTGGAACGGCTCGTCAATATAAGCAGGGCGATAGGGCGGGGCAGCCTGCGCAGTATCGATGGCCCAGGCCAGCAACGCGGGCAGGACACAACATAATCGATAGGCAGAACAGGTCATGGTGCTCATCACCCGGGTAGTTTCAGACGGCATCTGACCTCAGCACGTACAGGTTTACGGCAGCGCATGTGTCGGCTGATCCTTTTCCTCAGGGGTAGGAGCCGGTATCTTTCGACTAGTAGGTACGAAAGACTTTAAACGGGTTTACGGCCCTTTGATATCAGCGTACCGATAGATCCTGTGAACAGTGAGTCTGCCCACAATTCTTCAGATTCAACCACAGGCATCTGCGCACTACCTACGCGATTGAACAGACCGTCGGCTGTCGTATTTTTTGTAGAAAGGACCCACCCATGCGTGTCGCAATACTGGACGACGAACCCGCTGAATTGCGTCGGGTTGAACAGACGCTGCGACAGATCCCCAGCACCGCAGAGCAACCCTGGTCCCTGCATTTTTTCGAGCGCGGTGAAGACCTGCTGCGCCAACTGCGCCGCGAAACCTTTGACCTGTTGATACTCGACTGGCAACTGCCCGATATCACAGGCATCGCATTGCTGCGCTGGACCCGCGAGCACATGGACTCCCCCCCAGCCGTGATCATGTTGACCAGCCGCGATGCCGAGAGCGATATCGTCACCGCGCTCAACAGTGGGGCGGACGATTACGTCAGCAAACCGTTTCGGCCAAACGAGCTCAAGGCTCGGGTCAACGCCGTGTTACGCCGCCATGGGCTGCAAAAGCCTGCAACTAATGAAGTGCAGAGCTTCAACGACCTGACCTTTGATGATGCCGAGCTGACGGTGACGCGTGCGGGTAAGCCGATCAACCTCACTGAGCGTGAATACCGCCTGGCCAGTTGCTTGTTCGCCAACCTGGCTCGGCCACTGTCTCGGGAATATCTGTATGAGCGGTTTTGGAGCCATGAAGAAATGGTTTCCTCGCGGCCACTGGATACGCATATTTATCGGCTGCGTAACAAGCTGGGGTTGACCGCCGACCGGGGTTGGCAGCTGCTGACCATCTATGGGTACGGCTATCGGTTGGAGAGTGTGGCGGCGGCTGCCCAAGGCTAAAAACAGTGATGTTCCACGTGGAGCAATTGCAAAACGCTTAAATTTCACCCAATAAAAAAGGCCAACGCTGAGCGTTGGCCTTTTTGTTTTAGGGGGCAGCCTGATCAGAAGTCCAGGTTGGACACCGCCAAGGCGTTGCTCTCGATGAAGTCACGGCGAGGCTCGACCGCATCACCCATCAGGGTGTTGAAGATCTGGTCTGCGCCAATGGCGTCTTCGATGGTCACGCGCAGCATGCGACGCTGAGCGGGATCCATGGTGGTTTCCCACAGTTGATCCGGGTTCATCTCGCCCAGACCTTTGTATCGCTGGATGGTGTGGCGCTTGGTGCTTTCGGCCATCAACCAGTCCAGGGCTTCCTTGAACTCCTTGACCGCTTTCTTACGCTCGCCACGCTGGATGTAAGCACCGTCGTCCAACAGGGTGCTCAATTGCGCGCCGAGAGTGACCACGGTTTTGTAGTCGTTGCTGCCGAAGAAGTCGCGGTTGAAGGTGACGTAGTTCGACAGGCCGTGGGAGATCAGTTCGACCTCTGGCAGCCACACGTTACGTTCACGGTCTTCACGCAGGCTGGCTTTGTACACCAGGCCAGACTTCTCGACGGTGCGCAGACGCACTTCGTACTGAGCCAGCCAATTCTGCATGTGGGCGTGATCGCCCAACTGCTCCAGGCTCACGGAAGGCAAGTAGATGAAGTGCTCGGTAAGCTCCTGAGGGTACAGGCGCGACAGACGTTTGAGGGTCTTCATTACCATGCGGAAGTCGTTAACCAAACGCTCCAGCGCCTCACCGGAAATACCCGGGGCTTCGTCGTTCAAGTGCAGGCTGGCATCTTCCAGGGCCGACTGCGTCATGTACTCTTCCATGGCGTCGTCGTCTTTGATGTATTGCTCTTGCTTGCCCTTTTTCACTTTGTACAACGGCGGCTGAGCGATGTAGATGTAGCCACGCTCGATCAGCTCCGGCAACTGACGGAAGAAGAAGGTCAGCAGCAGGGTACGGATGTGCGAACCGTCGACGTCAGCATCGGTCATGATGATGATGTTGTGGTAACGCAGCTTGTCGATGTTGTACTCGTCGCGGCCGATACCGCAGCCCAGCGCCGTGATCAAGGTGCCGACTTCCTGGGAGGAAATCATCTTGTCGAAGCGGGCCTTCTCGACGTTGAGGATCTTGCCTTTCAACGGCAGGATAGCCTGGGTGCGACGGTTACGACCCTGCTTGGCGGAACCGCCAGCAGAGTCACCTTCCACCAGGTACAGTTCGGAGAGGGCAGGGTCCTTCTCCTGGCAGTCAGCCAGTTTGCCCGGCAGGCCGGCGATATCCAGCGCGCCCTTGCGGCGGGTCATCTCGCGGGCTTTACGCGCCGCTTCACGGGCACGTGCCGCGTCGATCATCTTGCCGACAACCAGCTTGGCTTCGTTCGGGTTTTCCAGCAGGAAGTCGGAGAAGTATTTGCCCATCTCCTGTTCCACTGCGGTCTTCACTTCGGAAGACACCAGCTTGTCTTTGGTCTGGGAGCTGAACTTTGGATCCGGCACTTTTACCGAGATGATCGCTGTCAGGCCTTCACGCGCATCGTCACCGGTGGTGGCCACTTTGTGTTTCTTGGCCAAGCCTTCCGCTTCGATGTAGGTGTTCAGGTTACGCGTCAGTGCGGAACGGAAACCCACCAGGTGAGTACCGCCATCGCGCTGTGGAATGTTGTTGGTGAAGCACAACAGGTTCTCGTTGAAGCTGTCGTTCCACTGCAGGGCGATTTCAACGCCGATGCCGTCTTCACGCTGGATGTTGAAGTGGAACACCTGGTTGACCGCAGTCTTGTTGGTGTTCAGGTATTCAACGAACGCACGCAGGCCGCCTTCGTACTTGAACAGTTCTTCCTTGCCGCTGCGCTCGTCCTTGAGGACGATACCCACACCGGAGTTAAGGAACGACAGTTCACGAATACGCTTGGCCAGAATGTCCCAGCTGAAGTGAATATTCTTGAAGGTTTCTGCCGAAGGCTTGAAGTGAATCTGGGTACCGGTGGATTCACTGTCGCCCACAATTTTCATCGGCTCTTGTGGAACACCGTGGACGTAGGTCTGTTCCCAGATCTTGCCGCTACGGCGAACGGTCAGGATCAGCTCTTCGGACAGAGCGTTCACCACCGACACACCTACACCGTGCAAACCGCCGGAGACTTTATAGGAGTTGTCATCGAACTTACCGCCGGCGTGAAGCACGGTCATGATGACCTCTGCCGCCGATACGCCTTCTTCTTTGTGCACATCGACCGGAATGCCGCGACCGTTGTCGCGCACGGTGATGGACTCATCCGGGTGGATGATAATGCTGATGTCGTCGCAGTGACCGGCCAAAGCTTCGTCGATGGAGTTGTCGACCACCTCGAACACCATGTGGTGCAGACCGCTACCATCATCGGTGTCGCCGATGTACATACCAGGACGTTTGCGTACGGCATCCAAACCTTTCAGCACTTTAATGCTGGTCGAGTCGTACGTGTTTTCTTCGCTCATGCCTTCACTCCCGATGGTCGTGGGTCTGGGTGATACGGCCCTGTTCCACGTGGAACAAAGCGACTGGCGTTTCCGTCTGCCAGCCTTCCCTCAATAATTCGTGGTCTACACAGGTGATAAACACCTGGCAGCGTAAGTCTTCCAACAAGCGGCATAACGCGCGGCGGTGCTGCTCGTCGAGTTCGGACGGCAAGTCATCCACCAGATAAATACACTGACCGCGCCGGGCTTGGCTTACCAAATGCCCTTGGGCAATACGCAGTGCACACACCACCAACTTTTGCTGACCGCGGGACAAGATATCCGCGGCATTGTGTGCGCCTAATCTAAGGCGCAAGTCAGCACGTTGTGGGCCTGCCTGGGTATGGCCAATTTGCTGATCCCGCTGCAAGGACGTGGCGAGCACTGCGCTCAGCTCACGTTCTTTATCCCAACCACGGTAGTAGCTCAGCGTCAGCCCCTCGAGATCCAACAACTCACTCAAGGTCTGCTCAAAGACTGGTTTCAAGGCTTTGATATAGGCGCGGCGGTATTCATCTATTTCGTCGCTGGCCAGGCACAGTTCCCGGTCCCAGGCCGCTTGCGAAGCGGCGTCAAGTGTACCATGCCGCAGCCATGAGTTCCGCTGCCGCAGGGCCTTCTGAAGGCGCTGCCAAGTGGTCATGAAACGCGGTTCCACGTGGAACACTCCCCAATCGAGGAACTGCCTGCGAATTTTCGGCGCACCTTCCAACAGGCGGAAACTGTCTGGGTTAATCAGTTGCAACGGCAGGATTTCTGCCAGCTGTGCTGCACTGCGGGCGTTTTGCCCGTCAATGCGAATCTGGAAGTCACCGCCGCGATCGCGGGATATCCCCAGAGCACTGTGCCCCCCTTCAGCCAGTTCAACCTGGCCAAACACTGTGCAAGCCAGCTGTTCATATTGAATCACCGGCAACAAGCGAGCACTACGGAAGGAACGGGCAAGCCCAAGCAAATGAACGGCTTCCAGCACGCTGGTTTTGCCGCTGCCGTTGGCGCCGTAAAGGATATTGATGCGGGGGGAGGGAGAGAAGGTCACCGGGTGCAGATTGCGCACCGCGGTGACCGAGACGCGACTGAGGGACATCTAGCTTCTGCTGAGCATGATTACAGGCGCATCGGCATAACAACGTAAGCCGAGTCGTCGTTGTCGGATTCTTGCACCAGGGCACTGCTGTTGGAGTCCGACAGAATCAGGCGAACCTGTTCGGTGGTCATCACACCCAGTACGTCCAGCAGGTAGCTCACGTTAAAGCCGATTTCCAGCGAGCCGCCGTTGTAGTCAACGCCAACTTCTTCTTCCGCTTCTTCCTGCTCCGGGTTATTGGCCTGGATTTTCAGCTGACCGTTAGCCAGTTGCAGACGAATACCACGGTACTTCTCGTTGGACAGAATCGCAGTACGGCTGAACGCTTCACGCAGCGCCTGACGATCGCCGATCACCAGCTTGTCGCCACCTTTTGGCAGCACACGCTCGTAGTCAGGGAATTTGCCGTCAACCAGCTTGGACGTGAAGGTGAATTCGCCCGTGGTGGCACGGATGTGGTGCTGACCCAGGACGATGCTGACATTGCCATCCGGCTCGGTGAGCAGACGCGCCAGTTCCAGGATACCTTTACGCGGCACGATGACCTGGTGACGGTCCGGCTGGCCGATATCGGCACGCATCGAGCACATGGCCAGGCGGTGACCGTCGGTAGCCACTGCACGGATAACGCCTTCAGCGACCTCCAGCAGCATGCCATTGAGGTAGTAACGCACGTCCTGCTGGGCCATGGCGAAGCTGGTGCGTTCGATCAAACGGCGTAGCTTGCTCTGGTCCAGGCTGCAGGTCAGCGAGCCTGGGCCTTCTTCGACGGTAGGGAAGTCATTGGCCGGCAAGGTCGACAGCGTGAAACGGCTGCGACCGGCCTTGACCACCAATTTCTGCTCATCGACCTTGATGTCGATCAGCGCATCGTTGGGCAGGCTTTTGCAGATGTCCATCAGCTTACGTGCCGGCACAGTGATTTCGCCGGGCTCAGCCGGCTCTTCGAGCTGCACGCGACCCACCAGTTCGACTTCCAGGTCGGTACCGGTCAAAGACAATTGCTGGCCTTCGACCACCAGCAATACGTTGGAAAGCACCGGCAAGGTCTGTCGGCGCTCAACGACGCCTGCGACCAGTTGCAGGGGTTTCAACAGGGCTTCGCGTTGAATGGTGAAATGCATGGTCTAGTCCCTTGCCTTAATAAGCTGCGCTGGTGTCATCAGGTAGTCAGTGTACGCAGCAGGTTCTTGTAGTCCTCGCGAATATCCGCGTCGGATTCCTTAAGTTCATTGATCTTGCGGCACGCATGCAAGACCGTGGTGTGGTCTCGACCGCCAAACACATCACCGATTTCCGGCAGGCTGTGGTTGGTCAGCTCTTTGGAGAGCGCCATCGCCACCTGACGTGGACGTGCCACCGAGCGCGAACGGCGCTTGGACAGCAGGTCGGAAATCTTGATCTTGTAGTACTCAGCCACGGTGCGCTGAATGTTATCCACACTCACCAGCTTGTCTTGCAGAGCCAGCAAGTCTTTGAGGGATTCGCGAATCAACTCGATGGTGATGTCGCGCCCCATGAAGTGCGAGTGTGCGATAACCCGCTTGAGCGCGCCTTCGAGCTCACGCACGTTGGAACGAATGCGTTGGGCGATAAAGAAGGCTGCATCGTGGGGCAGGTCGACTTTCGCCTGGTCGGCCTTTTTCATCAGGATCGCCACGCGGGTTTCCAGCTCCGGCGGTTCTACCGCAACGGTCAGGCCCCAGCCAAAGCGTGACTTCAAGCGTTCTTCCAGGCCTTCGATTTCCTTCGGGTAACGGTCACTGGTCAAGATGACCTGTTGGCCGCCTTCGAGCAGGGCGTTGAAGGTGTGGAAAAACTCTTCCTGGGAACGCTCCTTGCGAGCGAAGAATTGAATGTCATCGATCAGCAAGGCGTCCACCGAACGGTAGAAACGCTTGAATTCGTTGATTGCGTTGAGCTGCAAGGCCTTGACCATGTCAGCCACGAAGCGCTCCGAGTGCAGGTACACAACCTTGGCATTCGGGTTCTTCTTTAATAGATGGTTACCCACAGCGTGCATCAAGTGAGTCTTACCCAAGCCAACGCCACCATAAAGGAAGAGCGGGTTGTAACCATGCTTGGGGTTATCGGCTACCTGCCAGGCGGCCGCGCGGGCCAGCTGGTTGGATTTACCTTCGACGAAGTTCTCAAAGGTAAAGGTACGGTTCAGGTAACTGGTGTGCTTGAGCGCACCTTCCACCTGCACGGTGCGCTGCTCGGCGCGAACCGGTGCTTGCTGCGAGCTGGCGCCAGCCATCGGATCAAAGCTGTCACGCGATGGCTCTTCATTTATAGGCGCGTTTTTCTGCGACGACGATTTCGACGGCGCCTGGGCAACGGGCGCCGGCGAGTTATTAACAGGTGCCGCTTGGGCTTGAGACGCAGCCGCCGCCAGCGGCGCATTCGGCGCAGCACGCGGTGCAGAACTGCGTTTGCTGCCTATTAATAAGGAAAGCACGGGCGCGATGCCGTTGCCGTGTTCATCGAGCAATTCGAGAACGCGGCTCAGATATTTCTCGTTGACCCAATCGAGAACAAAACGATTCGGCGCGTAGACACGCAACTCGTCGCCTTCGGCTTCGACCTGTAGCGGACGGATCCAGGTGTTGAATTGCTGGGCAGGCAGCTCTTCGCGCAAAAGCTCCACGCACTGCTGCCAAAGTTCCACTGACACGGATATCCCCTAAGTTGAAAGCCGGTGAGGCAAAAACAGCCGCCATTGTAGCGGCCAGACGCCCACTTATCCACATGTAGGTTGCTCACTGAACAGCCAAAATCAATGTGTTAAGTGCAAAAAAGCCGACCAATGGTCTGTGCATAAGCTCTGTGGATAAGCGCACCTAAGCTCGTTGTACAAGTGGGGTCGAAAGTCTGTGGGTAACTGGCCTGTGGATAAAAACCCATTCCACCCACAGCTTATCCGACAGCGCAGCACAGGCAGAGCACTGTTTTCCCCCGTACTTGTCATTCTCTGTACAGCAGGTGGAATATGGCCTCAAGGCAGTTATCCACAGATGATCGCCTGCCTAGCTTTTATAAGCTTTACAGAAAAGCTTTAAATAACTTCCTTCTTTATTTTTATATCTATGGCATTGCTCGTGAAAGCCAGGCGGATAGAAAAGGGCCGATTGCCTATGGAAGATCTAATTGAAGGAAAAGCTGGTTGGAAATTGACCTAGAGGCTTGCTTTCTCTAGAATCGCCGGTCTCTTAAAACGGGGGCCATTCCGGCCCGTTGTGGACGAACCAGGTAACAACGCCATGAAACGTACTTTCCAACCAAGCACCATCAAACGCGCCCGTACTCACGGCTTCCGTGCTCGCATGGCTACCAAGAACGGCCGTGCTGTCCTGTCGCGTCGCCGCGCCAAAGGTCGTGCGCGTCTGGCAGTTTGATAATCCGGTACTGGTGGTGAGTCAGGACTTCAGTCGGGAAAAGCGTCTGCTAACCCCCCGGCATTTCAAGGCAGTCTTTGACTCCCCCACCGGCAAGGTTCCGGGGAAAAATCTCCTGCTCCTTGCGCGTAACAACGATCTGGATCACCCCCGTCTCGGGTTGGTGATCGGCAAGAAGAGCGTAAAGCTCTCCGTTGAGCGCAATCGCCTCAAGCGTCTGATGCGCGAATCGTTTCGCCTCCACCAGGACACTCTGGTTGGTTGGGATATTGTTATCGTCGCGCGCAAAGGCTTGGGGGATGTAGAAAACCCCGAATTGATTCAGCATTTCGGCAAGCTCTGGAAACGTTTGGCGCGTACCAACAAGCCAGCACCAGCAGTCAGCACCGAAACTGTAGGGGTAGACAGCACCAATGCGTAAACTGGCACTCGTTCCGATCCAGTTTTACCGTTATGCCATTAGTCCTCTGATGGCCGACCACTGTCGTTTCTACCCCAGTTGTTCCTGCTACGCGTTAGAGGCCATAGAAAATCATGGTCTTCTGCGCGGTGGCTGGCTGGCCTTTCGTCGTTTAGGCCGCTGTCATCCGTGGAATCCCGGTGGTTTCGACCCGGTTCCACCTATCCCTACCTCCCGTTCTTCTTCGATGGCCGAGTAATCATGGATATTAAACGCACGATCCTGATCGTCGCCCTGGCAATCGTGTCCTACGTCATGGTTCTTAAGTGGAACCAGGACTACGGCCAAGCTGCCCTGCCGACTCAGAATGTTGCTACCAATCAGGCTGCGCCGGCTATTCCGGACACCCCGCTGGGTAACAATGCGTCCGCGAGTGCCGATGTTCCCAGCGCGAATGGCGAGACAAGCGCCCCTCTAGAAACGCCAGTGGTCACCAATAAAGACCTCATCCACGTAAAAACGGATGTGCTCGACCTGGCTATCGACCCACAAGGTGGTGATATCGCGCAGTTGAAACTGCCGCTGTATCCACGTCGCCAAGACCATCCGGATGTTCCGTTCCAACTGTTCGATAACGGTGGTGAACGTACTTATCTGGCGCAAAGCGGCCTGACCGGCACTGACGGTCCGGATGCTCGTGCTACCGGTCGTCCGGTTTATTCGACCGAACAGAAGACTTATCAACTGGCCGACGGCCAGAACCAGTTGAATGTCGACCTGAAATTCAGCCTCGACGGCGTCAACTACATCAAGCGTTTCAGCTTCACCCGTGGTCTGTACGACTTGAAGGTCACTTACCTGATCGACAACGAGAGCGCCAAGCCATGGACGGGCAACCTGTTTGCCCAGCTCAAGCGTGACAACAGCGCCGATCCTTCTTCCAGCACCGCCACCGGCACCGCGACTTACCTGGGCGCCGCCCTGTGGACAAGTAGCGAGCCGTACAAAAAAGTGTCGATGAAAGATATCGACAAGGGCTCGCTGAAAGAAACCGTCCAAGGTGGCTGGGTTGCGTGGTTGCAACACTACTTCGTGACCGCATGGATCCCGAACAAGGGTGAAGCCAACCTGGTTCAAACCCGAAAAGACAGCCAGGGCAACTACATCATTGGTTTTACTGGCCCGGCGTTGACCGTCGCTCCAGGTGCCAAAGCTGAAACCAGCACTACCCTGTACGCCGGCCCGAAAAGCCAGGCTGTGCTCAAAGAGTTGTCCCCAGGTCTGGAACTGACTGTGGATTACGGCATTCTGTGGTTCATTGCCCAGCCGATTTTCTGGCTGCTGCAACATATCCACAGCATTGTGGGTAACTGGGGCTTCTCGATCATCTTCCTGACCATGCTGATCAAAGGGCTTTTCTTCCCTCTGTCGGCAGCCAGCTACAAGTCGATGGCGCGTATGCGTGCCGTTGCGCCAAAACTGGCCGCTCTGAAAGAGCAACATGGTGACGACCGGCAGAAAATGTCGCAGGCCATGATGGAGCTGTACAAGAAAGAGAAGATCAACCCGCTGGGTGGTTGCTTGCCGATTCTGGTGCAGATGCCGGTATTCCTGTCGCTGTACTGGGTTCTCCTGGAAAGCGTCGAAATGCGCCAGGCACCGTTCATTCTGTGGATAACTGACCTGTCGATTAAAGACCCGTTCTTTATTCTGCCGATCATCATGGGCGCGACCATGTTTATCCAGCAGCGTCTGAACCCGACTCCGCCGGATCCGATGCAGGCCAAGGTAATGAAAATGATGCCAATCATCTTCACCTTCTTCTTCCTGTGGTTCCCAGCGGGTCTGGTGCTGTACTGGGTGGTCAACAACGTGTTGTCGATCTCTCAACAGTGGTACATCACACGTAAAATCGAAGCGGCTACCAAAAAAGCTGCGGCGTAATTTACTCTGTGGATAACCACTCAAGACGCCCCCTAGTGGGGCGTTTTGCTTTCCGTCACTTTTGTTCTGGAACCTGCTGATGAGCGCTCCTCGTGAAACCATCGCTGCCGTCGCTACCGCTCAAGGTCGCGGCGGCGTCGGTATCGTTCGAATTTCCGGGCCGCTGGCCAGCGTGGCAGCCCAGGCCATCAGCGGCCGTGAGTTGAAACCCCGATATGCCCATTACGGGCCGTTCCTGGATGCGGATGAAACGGTATTGGATGAGGGGTTGGCGCTGTATTTCCCCGGCCCTAACTCGTTCACCGGTGAAGACGTCCTGGAACTGCAGGGCCACGGCGGCCCGGTGGTGCTGGATATGTTGCTGCAGCGTTGCCTGCAATTAGGCTGCCGTCTGGCGCGACCAGGGGAATTCAGCGAGCGGGCATTCCTCAATGACAAACTCGACCTGGCCCAGGCCGAGGCAATTGCCGATTTGATCGAAGCCAGTTCTGCACAGGCAGCGCGCAATGCGTTGCGCTCGCTGCAGGGCGCTTTTTCCCTGCGTGTGCATAACTTGACCGAGCAGTTGATCAGCCTGCGCATCTACGTCGAGGCTGCGATTGATTTCCCGGAGGAAGAAATCGACTTCCTCGCTGATGGCCACGTCCTGGCGATGCTGGATAAAGTTCGCGATGAGTTATCCACCGTCCTGCGCGAAGCCGGGCAGGGTGCTTTGCTGCGCGACGGCATGACAGTGGTCATCGCGGGGCGGCCGAATGCCGGCAAGTCCAGCCTGCTTAATGCGCTGGCGGGTCGGGAAGCGGCGATCGTTACCGAGATTGCCGGCACCACCCGGGACATCTTGCGCGAACATATCCACATCGATGGCATGCCGCTGCACGTGGTCGACACCGCCGGCTTGCGGGATACCGACGACCAGGTGGAAAAGATCGGCGTGGAACGGGCGCTCAAGGCGATCAGTGAAGCGGACCGCGTATTGCTGGTGGTGGATGCCACTGCGCCAGAGGCTATGGATCCTTTTGCCCTGTGGCCGGAATTTCTCGAGCAACGGCCAGACCCGGCCAAAGTCACCCTGATCCGCAACAAGGCGGATTTAACCGGCGAAACCATTGCCATGCAGACCAGTGACGATGGCCACGTCACCATCAGCCTGAGCGCAAAGTCAGCTGGCGATGGGTTGGAATTGCTGCGCGACCACCTCAAGGCCTGCATGGGCTATGAACAGACCTCCGAAAGCAGCTTCAGCGCGCGCCGCAGGCACCTGGAGGCACTGCGTCACGCCAGTGCGGCGTTGGAGCACGGTCGGGCGCAGCTGACCTTGGCGGGGGCTGGCGAGCTGCTGGCTGAGGATTTACGACAGGCACAGCAGCTGCTTGGGGAAATCACCGGTGCGTTCAGCTCCGATGATTTGTTGGGAAGGATCTTTTCCAGCTTCTGTATTGGTAAGTAGCCAAGTTATCCACAGGGCCTTACCAGTTGTAGGACACCGTGCCGAGCAAGGTACGGCTGTCACCCCAGTAGCAACGCCCGGCATCGTTGCAACCGGATACATATTCCTTGTCGAAGAGGTTCTTGGCGTTCAGATCCACCGACCAGTGTGGGTTGATCTGATAACCCACGGCCGCATCCACCAACGTCACGCTTCCCGCATCCAACTTGCCGTACAGCGTAGGGGCGGTGTAGGAAAAGGTACTGTCGAAGTAACGCACACCGCCGCCCAGGGACAAACCCTTGAGCTGGCCATCGAGGAAGCGGTACTTGCTCCATACCGACGCCTGGTTGCGTGGAACCCCTGTCATCTGGCGTCCCTCGACCAGTGACGTTGCAGAATCCTTGGTAATCCTTGCGTCGGTATAGGTGTAGGCCGCGGTGATATTCAGGTTAGGCGTGAGATTGCTGTTGATCTCGACTTCTGCACCTTTGGCGCGACTTTCACCCACTTGGCGATAGCTGTTGGTGGTGGCGTCCAGGTAGGTGTCGTCTTGCTTGCGCAGGTCATACACCGACAACGTCATCGCGGTGTCCCAGCCGATCGGCTCGTATTTCACACCCACTTCGTATTGGCGGCTGGTAATCGGCTTTAACGGTGAGCCGGCATTGGAAATCTGCTGCACCGGGACAAATGCGGTGGAGTAGCTGACATACGGGGTCAGCCCGTTGTCGAACTGGTACATCACCCCGCCCTGATAGGTGAATTTCCTGTCCTCAGAGCCGGTGTTACTGGCCTTGTTTACCTTGTCGCGAAAATCACTGTTGACCCAGTCCTGGCGCCCGCCCAGCAAGAACAGCCAATGGTCGTACTTGCTCTGCACCTGTGCGTAAACCCCTTTCATCTGCTGCTCAAGCAAGGTGTTCTGTACCGCGATCGGCGTGAGTGGGTCGCGCAGATACACCGGGTTATACACATTGATAGTGCCGGCAAACCCAGCGTCCCAGTCCTGATTGAACGAGGTGCGGTCGTAGCTGGCGCCGAACAGCACAGTGTTTTGCAGGTCACCCAGTTGGAATTTACCTTCGAGCTGGTTATCCAGGGAGTACACCATCGACTTGTTGTAACGGTCGTACGCGGTCATGTTCAGTTGGGTACCAAAGCCACGATTATTCAAGGCACTGGGCCAGGTTTCATGGCGGTTGATGCGCGACTGCATGTAGCGCGAGTTCTGACGGAACTGCCAGTCGTCATTGAAGCTGTGGCTGAACTCGTAACCGGTGCTCCAGGCTTCGCGTTCAAAGGTGTTCCAATCCGGATCGCCAAGCAGGGTGTGTTTGGACAGCTTGCCGTTGGGGTTACTGAGCAAAGTACCGGCGGCAGGCAGGCCGAGTTCCAGGTTGGTGTGGTCCTTCTGGTAGTTGGCCAGCAGCGTCAGGGTGTTGTAGTCGTCGAAGTTCAGGGTCAGGGATGGCGCGATATACAGGCGATCATCGGGTACATGGTCGGTCTGGGTGTCGGACTTGCGGCCCAGCATGACCACGCGGCCCAGCACATTGGCGTTGTCATTGAGCGGCCCGGAGATATCCACACCCAATTGGCGCCGATTGTTGGAGCCATAGCCCAATTGCAACTCGCCTTGCGGCGTGGCAGTTGGGTGTTTGCTGACCAGATTAACCAAGCCACCCGGTGCGTTTTCGCCATAGAGCAGGGATGAAGGTCCACGGAAAATTTCCACGCGCTCCAGGCCATAGGGCTCACTGGTGGTGTCATACCGGTTACCTTGCACCCGTAGGCCGTCGCGCAACAGGCCGTAGCCATAATCCGTAGCGTTGAAGCCACGAATGAAGAACAGATCACCGGCCAGGCCATCGCCGGCGGCAAAGGGTGGAGCGAAAATTCCCGGTACATAACCCAAGACTTCAGTCAGCGTCTGCGACTTCTGGTCCTTGATGCGCTGACCTGTGACCACCGATACCGACCGGGGCGTTTCCGACAGCGGCGTACTGGTCTTGGTGCCGATACGGCTGTTTTGTGCCTTGTAGCCAACATCACCGGCACTATCCTGGTTGAAACCCGTTTGTTGATAAGTGCTGACGGTCGTGGCTGCCAATGTCAGCTGCCCGGTAGGCGCGGCTTGTAATACATAGCTACCAGGCGCCTGCGCCACGGCCTGCAGCCCCGAGTTTTGCAGCAGCAGTGCAAAGCCCTGATCAACCGAGTAATCACCTTCCAGCCCTGGCGTGTTTAAACGTGCGGTTTGCTCTGGGGAAAACGACAGGATCACATTGGCTCTGGCAGCAAACTGGCTGAGGGCGGCGTCCAGCGGGCCGGCAGCGATGGTGAAGTGCTGCTCGGTGCTGGCGCCCATGGCACAAGCTGGCAGCCATAAACCTGCGGCGGAGGCCGAGCACAGTAATAAACCGTAGGTCATGCCATGGTGAGAAAGGCGTTTGCGTAGTTTGGTAGGAAGGCGCATAGGTGGTGAAGCCCTGTAGGTAGCGTCGTGATTACCTGTAGGGCCGGGCCAGGTAAAAAAAAGATAACCCCCTGTGGATTATTTTTTGCTTTCAGCCCAGGCGCGTGACCGCGACCCAATAGCGGCTGAAATATTTCACCTGTATCGGCAGCGTGGCTTGCAGGTTAGCCAGTACCGCGTCGGTGGAGTCCAGGCGGAACGTCCCGGAGACTCGCAAACTTGCCGAAGCCGAATCGCATCGCAGAACGCCAGGGCGATA
The DNA here is from genome assembly GCF_900006605.1 of Pseudomonas sp. 58 R 3. Classification (NCBI taxonomy): domain Bacteria; kingdom Pseudomonadati; phylum Pseudomonadota; class Gammaproteobacteria; order Pseudomonadales; family Pseudomonadaceae; genus Pseudomonas; species Pseudomonas sp. 58 R 3. The sequence goes on from NZ_CVTT01000085.1 coordinate 128,554, forward strand.
GCGCGCCAGGTCGGCGAGCAGATCCCCAAGGCGAGCGTCGAGAACGATGACCTGGCCATCGACCCAAGCCGCCTGGGTCCGTCGATAGAAATGATCGGGCCCCACATTTTTTCGGTCGAAGTCAGCACTTTCGCCGGCACTGAGTATTCGCTCGTGATCCGGTAGGTCGGCAGGCGAGAGGCTCACTTGGTCTTCCAGCACACCCACGCGAGTTGAGCCCGCTAATTGACGCACGGTAAACCGAGTCCCCAATGCCTGGACCCGGCCTTCGCGGGTTTCGACGTAAAAAGGCGTTTGCCCGCCCAATTTGCCGGTGTGGATAAGTATTTCGCCGTCGCGCAGGCGGACCAGACGCTGGCGTTGATCAAACACCACATCAATGGCGGTGCTGGTGTTCAGATCGATTTGAGTGCCGTCGGCCAGCTCGATGCGCCGGCGTTCACCGACGCGTGTTCGATAATCCGCCCAGAAATTGCCCAAGGGCGTGTGTTGTTGAACATTGAAGCCCAGATAACCGGTGGCGCCCAATACCAACATCCACTTGAGCACCTGGCGCCGTTGTTGCGTGGCTGACAAAGCGCGACGTGTGAAATCCTGGGGCAGGGTGCCGAGGCTGCGCTGTAATTGCTCCAACTGGTTCCATGCCGCTTGGTGAGAGGGATCGCCGTTGAGCCATTGCTGCCAGGCATGCCGTTCGGCCGGGGTAGGCACCTGCGCTTGAAACTGCACGTACCAGCTGGCAGCCGCCTCGAAAACCTTACGATCCGGCGCAGGCATTACAGGCTCGCCATGATCAATGAGCATTCGGTGAGCGCGCGGATCATGTGTTTCTTGACCGTCGTCAGCGATACCTGCAACTGCTCGGCGATCTGTTGATAAGTCAGACCTTCAATCTGCGACAGCATGAAAATATGGCGTGTCCGCCGCCCCAATTCCGACAAGGCTTTATCCACAGCCACCAGGGTTTCGATGATGATCGCCTTGTCTTCTTCACTGATGGCAGTGGCTTCAGGACGCTCGGCCAACGACTGTTTATAAGCCTGTTCAATGGCGGATCGACGATAGCGGTCAATCACCAAACCCCTGGCGATTGTGGCCAAGTAATCACGCGGTTCGAGGATTTGCCCTGCATGGCGACCGCCCAGGATACGCACGAAGGTGTCATGTGCCACATCGGCTGCATCGCAAGCGTTGTGCAACTTGCCTTTAAGCCACCCGTGCAGCCATGAATGGTGCTGCTCATAGATGTGCTGGACGACAGCCGTGTGTGAAGGAAAGGGCATAGGGCGCGACAGGATGGGTTAATGATAATCGCTATTATTAACTGCGCCGCTGAATTCTCACAATAGCTCTGCTTTTTTTAGATCCATGCACCGAATCGAAAGCTTTGGTGGCCTTGCCATGCCCTCAAGGACGGATTTCTGTGGATTAAGCCCTGTGAATAACCGCACCTGTGCCCAGTTGATAACAGGGCCTGAAACCTGAGCAAAACCCCCTCTGTGGATAACTGCCCCTTTAATCCACAGGCTTAAAGCACTTATCCAAGGGCCTCATTGGCACATGACCACAGACTTTTGAATCCCTGTACACACCATAAACATAGGCTTGTAGAGATCTATCCACAGAAAACAGGCTCAGTAGAAATAAACATAAAAACAAAGATCTTATAAATTTCTTCTTTTTTAATTTCTATTGTCTGTGATTCATCCACAGCTGGTTAAATTTTGTGCAAAGGGTTCTTTAGGAAGGGCTAAGTCCCTATACTTGCCGCCAAAGCTTGAAAACTCTTTCAACAAACAATTCCTGATTACCTACATAAGCAGGCACGAGGTGCGTGGTGGATTTCCCTTCCCGTTTTGAAGTGATCGTCATCGGCGGCGGTCATGCCGGTACCGAGGCAGCACTGGCGTCAGCACGCATGGGCGTTAAAACCCTGTTGTTGACGCACAACGTGGAAACCCTCGGTGCCATGAGTTGCAACCCCGCCATCGGCGGGATCGGTAAAAGCCATCTGGTTAAAGAAATTGATGCCCTTGGCGGCGTCATGGCCATGGCTACCGACAAAGGTGGTATTCAATTTCGCGTGCTCAACAGCCGCAAAGGCCCGGCCGTACGCGCTACTCGGGCACAGGCCGACCGTATCCTGTACAAGGCTGCGGTACGTGAAACCCTGGAAAACCAACCGAACCTGTGGATATTTCAGCAAGCTGCCGATGACCTGATCGTCGAACAGGATGTGGTGAAGGGTGTTGTCACGCAGATGGGCCTGCGTTTCTTCGCAGAATCCGTGGTGTTGACCACCGGTACATTCCTCGGCGGACTTATCCACATCGGCATGCAGAACTATTCCGGCGGTCGCGCCGGTGATCCGCCGTCGATTGCCCTGGCAAAACGCCTGCGCGAGTTGCCGCTGCGAGTCGGCCGCTTGAAAACAGGTACCCCGCCGCGTATCGATGGGCGTTCTGTGGATTTCTCGGTGATGACCGAACAAGCCGGTGATACACCGATCCCGGTCATGTCGTTCATGGGCAACAAAGAACAGCACCCCAAACAGGTGAGCTGCTGGATCACCCACACCAACGCCCGCACCCACGAAATCATTGCCGCGAACCTCGACCGTTCGCCGATGTATTCCGGGGTGATCGAGGGTATCGGCCCGCGTTATTGCCCATCGATCGAAGACAAGATTCATCGCTTTGCCGACAAGGAAAGCCACCAGGTCTTCATCGAACCGGAAGGCCTGACCACCCATGAGCTGTACCCGAACGGGATTTCCACATCCTTGCCGTTCGACGTGCAAATTCAGATCGTGCAGTCGATTCGCGGTATGGAAAACGCGCACATCGTGCGTCCGGGCTACGCCATCGAGTACGACTATTTCGACCCGCGTGACCTGAAGTACAGCCTCGAAACCAAAGTTATCGCCGGTCTGTTTTTCGCCGGCCAAATCAATGGCACCACCGGTTACGAAGAAGCCGGCGCCCAAGGTTTGCTCGCCGGGACCAACGCAGCATTGCGCGCGCAGGGCAAAGACAGCTGGTGCCCGCGTCGCGATGAAGCGTACATCGGTGTATTGGTTGATGACCTGATTACCCTGGGCACCCAGGAACCGTACCGGATGTTCACTTCCCGGGCGGAATACCGTTTGATCCTGCGCGAAGACAACGCCGACCTGCGCCTGACCGAAAAAGGTCGCGAGCTGGGCCTGGTCGATGACGCGCGTTGGGCAGCCTTCTGCAAAAAACGCGAAAGCATCACGCTCGAAGAGCAACGCCTGAAAAGTACCTGGGTACGCCCGGGCACCGAGCAGGGCGATGCGATTGCGGAAAAATTCGGCACGCCGCTGACCCACGAGTACAACTTGCTCAACCTGCTGTCCCGTCCGGAAATCGACTACGCTGGTCTGGTCGAAGTGACCGGCCAGGGCGCAGAAGACCCACAGGTTGCCGAGCAGGTCGAGATCAAGACCAAATACGCCGGTTACATTGACCGCCAACAGGACGAGATCGCTCGCCTGCGCGCCAGTGAAAACACCAAGCTGCCTGTGGATATCGATTACACCGGGATTTCCGGCTTGTCGAAAGAAATCCAAAGCAAGCTGGGGATAACTCGCCCGGAAACGCTGGGCCAGGCTTCGCGTATTCCCGGTGTCACTCCGGCAGCCATTTCGCTGTTGATGATTCATTTGAAAAAACGCGGCGCGGGCCGTCAGTTGGAGCAAAGCGCTTGAGTTCGTTGGTCACCTCGCAACACGCCGAAGAGTTATCCACAGGTGCACGCCAGTTGGGCGTGGACCTGACCGCAGCCCAGCACGAATTGCTGTTGGGCTACCTGGCCCTGTTGATCAAATGGAACAAGGCCTACAACCTGACCGCAGTGCGCAATCCCGACGAAATGGTTTCGCGGCATTTGCTCGACAGCTTGAGTGTGATGCCGTTTATCGAAAACGGCCGCTGGCTGGACGTGGGCAGTGGCGGTGGCATGCCGGGCATCCCGCTGGCCATCCTGTTTCCCGAGTCGCAAGTGACGTGCCTGGACAGCAACGGCAAGAAAACCCGCTTCCTGACCCAGGTCAAACTCGAGCTCAAGCTGGATAACCTGCAAGTTATCCACAGTCGGGTCGAAGAATTCACGCCTGAACTGCCCTTCAACGGAATTGTTTCCCGGGCCTTCAGCAGCATGGAGAACTTCAGTAACTGGACGCGCCATCTGGGCGACCTCGACACCCGCTGGCTGGCAATGAAGGGCGTTCATCCAAGCGACGAGCTGTTAGCATTGCCGACAGACTTCCACCTCGATAGCGAACACGCCTTGGCCGTACCCGGTTGCCAAGGCCAACGCCATCTGCTGATACTGCGCCGCACGGCATGATTGGGAACACAAGCAAGAATGGCTAAGGTATTCGCGATAGCGAACCAGAAAGGTGGCGTGGGCAAAACCACCACCTGCATCAACCTCGCAGCATCCCTGGTCGCCACCAAGCGCCGGGTGCTGTTGATCGATCTCGATCCACAGGGCAACGCCACCATGGGTAGCGGTGTGGATAAACACGGCCTGGAAAATTCGGTCTACGACTTGCTGATCGGCGAGTGTGACCTGGCCCAGGCCATGCACTACTCCGAGCACGGTGGTTATCAACTGCTGCCGGCGAACCGCGATTTGACCGCGGCGGAAGTGGTGCTGCTCGAAATGCAGATGAAAGAAAGCCGTCTGCGCAGCGCCTTGGCGCCGATCCGCGAGAACTACGATTACATTTTGATCGACTGCCCTCCGTCGCTGTCGATGCTGACGCTCAACGCGCTGGTTGCCGCCGATGGGGTGATTATCCCCATGCAGTGCGAGTACTACGCACTCGAAGGGTTGAGCGACCTTGTGGATAACATCAAGCGTATCGCCGAGCTGCTGAACCCCAACCTGCAGATCGAAGGCTTGCTGCGCACGATGTTCGATCCGCGCCTGAGCCTGATGAACGATGTGTCGGCGCAGCTCAAGGAACACTTTGGCGATCAGTTGTACGACACCGTGATCCCACGCAACATCCGCCTGGCCGAAGCGCCAAGCTACGGCATGCCCGCGCTGGCGTACGACAAATCATCGCGTGGTGCCATAGCCTACCTGGCACTGGCCGGCGAGATGGTTCGCCGTCAACGCCGCAACCCACGCACCGCTGCAGCCCAGCCAACTTAAGGAATCCCCATGGCCGTCAAGAAACGAGGTCTCGGACGTGGACTGGATGCACTGCTGAGTGGTCCGACTGTCACTTCGCTTGAAGAACAAGCGGTGCAGGCCGACGAGCGCGAGCTGCAACACCTGCCGCTGGACCTGATCCAGCGCGGCAAGTACCAGCCACGCCGGGACATGGACCCCCAGGCGCTGGAAGAACTGGCCAACTCGATCAAGGCCCAGGGCGTGATGCAGCCGATTGTGGTGCGCCCGATTGGCGGCGGCCGCTTTGAGATCATCGCCGGTGAACGTCGCTGGCGCGCCAGCCAGCAGGCCGGCAAGGAAACCATCCCGGCGATGGTGCGCGATGTGCCGGATGAAACCGCCATCGCCATGGCATTGATCGAGAACATCCAGCGTGAAGACCTCAACCCGGTCGAAGAAGCGATCGCATTGCAGCGTTTGCAGCAGGAATTCCAGCTGACCCAGCAACAAGTGGCCGACGCGGTGGGTAAATCCCGCGTTACCGTGTCCAACTTGCTGCGTCTGATCGCATTGCCGGAAGTCATCAAGACCATGTTGTCCCACGGCGACCTGGAAATGGGTCATGCCCGTGCTTTGCTCGGTTTGCCGGAAAATCAACAGGTTGAAGGGGCGCGACACGTTGTCGCACGGGGGCTCACGGTGCGTCAGACTGAGGCGCTGGTTCGCCAGTGGCTGAGCGGCAAACCTGCACCGGTCGAAACAGCCAAACCTGATCCGGATATCGCACGCCTCGAACAGCGCCTGGCCGAGCGGCTGGGCTCTGCGGTACAAATTCGTCACGGCAAGAAGGGCAAAGGGCAATTGGTCATCGGATATAACTCGCTTGACGAGCTTCAGGGCGTCCTTGCCCACATCCGCTGAAACATTTGCTTATGTAGCGCGTGATCGGAAAACACTACCCGACAGTTGAATAGGGGCTGAACCGCCCCTATACTCTGCGCGCATTTTGTCGGCACAAATTATGCCAAGTTATTGATTCTCGGCAGCCGACCATTGAGGAGCAAAAGTGATGGAAACCCGCACGCCAAACACGTTGCCGTTCCATCGCTTGGCCGTTTTCCCGGTTTTATTGGCTCAATTTGTCATTTTATTAATCGCCGCGTTGGCGCTTTGGTATTGGCATGGAGTCGTAGCCGGATATTCAGGACTCTGCGGAGGCCTGATAGCCTTGCTGCCCAATATGTATTTTGCTCACAGGGCCTTTCGGTTTTCCGGCGCCCGAGCAGCCCAGGCTATCGTCCGGTCATTTTATGCCGGCGAGGCGGGGAAACTGATTTTGACGGCAGTGCTGTTTGCACTGACCTTTGCAGGTGTGAAGCCATTGGCGCCGCTGGCTGTATTCGGCGTCTTCGTGTTGACCCAACTGGTCAGCTGGTTCGCTCCCCTGCTAATGAAAACAAGACTTTCGAAACCTTAGGGCGTTTGAGGCAACCATGGCAGAAACAACCGCTTCGGGCTATATCCAGCACCACTTGCAGAACCTGACCTTCGGTCAGCTTCCCAACGGCGGCTGGGGCTTCGCCCACACCGCAGCAGAAGCCAAAGAAATGGGTTTCTGGGCTTTCCACCTGGATACTCTGGGCTGGTCGGTCGCATTGGGTCTGATCTTCGTCCTGATTTTCCGCATGGCGGCAAAAAAGGCGACTTCCGGTCAGCCAGGTGCTTTGCAGAACTTCGTTGAAGTATTGGTCGAATTCGTCGATGGCAGCGTGAAAGACAGCTTCCATGGCCGTAGCCCGGTGATTGCACCGCTGGCACTGACCATCTTCGTCTGGGTGTTCCTGATGAACGCCGTCGACCTGATCCCGGTTGACTGGATTCCTCAGCTCGCCATGGCGATCAGCGGCGATCCGCATATTCCGTTCCGTGCCGTATCGACCACTGACCCTAACGCTACCCTGGGCATGGCCTTGTCGGTATTCGCGTTGATCATTTTCTACAGCATCAAGATCAAGGGCATCGGCGGCTTCATCGGCGAACTGACCCTGCACCCGTTCGGCAGCAAGAACATTTTTGTTCAAGCCCTGCTGATCCCGGTGAACTTCCTGCTGGAATTCGTCACCCTGATCGCCAAGCCGATTTCCCTGGCTCTGCGACTGTTCGGCAACATGTATGCCGGCGAGCTGGTGTTCATTCTGATCGCTGTGATGTTCGGCAGTGGTCTGCTCTGGCTTAGCGGCCTGGGCATTGTTCTGCAGTGGGCGTGGGCTGTGTTCCACATCCTGATCATCACCCTGCAGGCCTTCATCTTCATGATGCTGACCATCGTCTACCTGTCGATGGCGCACGAAGAGAACCATTAAGGCCAGTCTCGACTAGTCTGATGTCCTTCCCGGTGAAACGGGAAGGTGGCCCACCAGGGCTATGAAACGATTTGTTTTACCGCTTTAAAATCTAAAAAACCTAAACCATACGACGTAAAAGTCGGGAGGAAAGATGGAAACTGTAGTTGGTCTAACCGCTATCGCTGTTGCACTGTTGATCGGCCTGGGCGCCCTGGGTACTGCCATTGGTTTCGGCCTGCTGGGCGGCAAGTTCCTGGAAGGCGCAGCGCGTCAGCCAGAAATGGTTCCAATGCTGCAAGTTAAAATGTTCATCGTTGCCGGTCTGCTCGACGCCGTGACCATGATCGGTGTTGGTATCGCTCTGTTCTTCACCTTCGCGAACCCCTTCGTTGGTCAACTCGCCGGTTAATCACTCGTTTTTTCGAGTGATTGGTGTGTTGTGCAACGAACGAGCGAGGTATTGGCGTGAACATTAATGCAACCATTATTGGTCAGTCCTTAGCGTTCTTGATTTTTGTCGTTTTCTGCATGAAGTTCGTATGGCCTCCGGTCATCGCAGCTTTGCACGAACGTCAAAAGAAGATCGCGGATGGACTGGACGCTGCCAGCCGTGCAGCTCGCGACCTGGAGTTGGCCCAAGAGAAAGCGGGCCATCAACTGCGCGATGCTAAGGCACAGGCAGCTGAAATCATTGAGCAAGCCAAGAAACGCGGTAATCAGATTGTTGAAGAGGCTGTTGAAAAAGCCCGTATCGACGCTGACCGTGTGAAGGTTCAGGCTCAGGCCGAGATCGAGCAGGAATTGAACGGTGTCAAAGATGCGCTGCGTGCCCAACTGGGTGCTCTGGCCGTCGGCGGTGCTGAGAAGATCCTGGGTGCCACAATCGATCAAAACGCGCACGCGGAGCTGGTTAACAAACTGGCTGCTGAAATCTAAGCGAGGGCGATCATGGCAGAATTGACCACGTTGGCCCGACCTTACGCTAAGGCAGCCTTCGAGCACGCCCAGGCCCACCAGCAGCTGGCCTCTTGGTCAGCCATGCTCGGCCTGGCTGCAGCAGTGTCGCAAGACGACACCATGCAGCGCGTGCTCAAGGCCCCGCGACTGACGAGCGCAGACAAGGCCGCCACTTTTATTGAAGTGTGCGGCGACAAGTTTGATGTGAAGGTGCAGAACTTCATCCACGTCGTTGCCGAAAACGACCGTCTCCCGCTTTTGCCGGAGATCGCCGCTCTTTTCGACCTGTACAAGGCCGAAGAAGAGAAATCGGTAGACGTTGAAGTGACCAGTGCTTTTGCATTGAACCAAGAACAGCAAGACAAACTCGCCAAGGTTCTCAGTGCACGACTCAATCGGGAAGTGCGCCTGCAAGCTTCGGAGGACGCATCCCTGATTGGTGGTGTTGTTATCCGTGCCGGCGACCTGGTTATCGATGGCTCGATTCGCGGCAAAATCGCGAAACTTGCCGAAGCATTGAAATCTTGAGTTTGAAGGGGCAGCAGAGCAATGCAGCAACTCAATCCTTCCGAAATAAGTGAAATTATCAAGGGCCGCATCGACAAGCTCGATGTGACCTCCCAAGCCCGTAACGAAGGCACTGTCGTCAGCGTATCTGACGGCATCGTGCGGATTCACGGTCTGGCCGACGTAATGTACGGCGAGATGATCGAGTTTCCGGGCGGCGTCTACGGTATGGCCCTCAACCTGGAGCAAGACTCCGTAGGTGCCGTTGTATTGGGCGCGTACACCAGTCTGGCTGAAGGCATGAGCGCCAAGTGCACAGGCCGCATCCTGGAAGTTCCGGTTGGTAAGGAACTGCTGGGTCGCGTAGTCGACGCACTGGGTAACCCTGTTGACGGTAAAGGTCCACTGGGCAACACCGAGACCGACGCGGTCGAGAAAGTTGCTCCAGGCGTGATCTGGCGCAAGTCGGTAGACCAGCCTGTACAGACTGGCTACAAGGCTGTCGACGCCATGATCCCAGTCGGCCGTGGCCAGCGTGAGCTGATCATCGGTGACCGTCAGATCGGTAAAACCGCTCTGGCGATCGACGCGATCATCAACCAGAAAGACAGCGGCATTTTCTGCGTCTACGTAGCCATTGGTCAGAAGCAATCGACCATCGCCAACGTGGTTCGCAAGCTGGAAGAAAACGGCGCCCTGGCCAACACGATCATCGTGGCTGCCAGTGCTTCGGAATCTCCTGCGCTGCAATTCCTGGCACCGTACTCCGGTTGCACCATGGGTGAATTCTTCCGCGACCGCGGTGAAGACGCGCTGATCGTTTATGACGATCTGTCCAAGCAAGCAGTGGCTTACCGCCAGATTTCCCTGCTGCTGCGCCGTCCACCAGGCCGTGAAGCTTACCCAGGCGACGTGTTCTATCTCCACTCCCGTCTGCTGGAGCGCGCATCCCGCGTTTCGGAAGAATACGTAGAGAAGTTCACCAACGGCGCAGTGACCGGCAAAACCGGTTCCCTGACCGCACTGCCGATCATCGAAACCCAGGCTGGCGACGTTTCCGCGTTCGTTCCGACCAACGTGATTTCCATCACCGACGGTCAGATCTTCCTGGAATCGGCCATGTTCAACTCCGGGATCCGTCCTGCTGTGAACGCCGGTGTTTCGGTATCCCGTGTGGGTGGTGCCGCTCAGACCAAGATCATCAAGAAGCTCTCCGGTGGTATCCGTACCGCTCTGGCTCAGTACCGTGAACTGGCGGCATTCGCCCAGTTCGCTTCTGACCTGGACGAAGCGACCCGTAAGCAACTTGAGCATGGTCAGCGCGTTACCGAGCTGATGAAGCAGAAGCAATACGCCCCAATGTCGATCGCTGACATGGCGTTGTCGCTGTATGCCGCTGAGCGTGGGTTCCTGACTGACGTCGAAATCACCAAGGTCGGCAGCTTCGAACAAGCGCTGATTGCTTACTTCAACCGCGATCATGCCGACTTGTTGGCCAAGATCAACGTGAAGGGTGACTTCAATGACGAAATCGATGCTGGCATGAAAGCCGGTATCGAGAAGTTCAAGGCCACCCAAACCTGGTAAGCCGCAGCGGGAGCCGCAAGGCTCCCGCTTGCTAACCTGATAGGTGTTACATGGCAGGCGCAAAAGAGATTCGCAGTAAGATTGCGAGCATCAAAAGCACGCAAAAGATTACCAGCGCCATGGAAAAAGTGGCGGTCAGCAAAATGCGCAAGGCACAAATGCGCATGGCTGCTAGCCGTCCTTATGCGGAGCGTATCCGCCAGGTAATTGGGCATTTGGCTAACGCCAACCCGGAATACCGCCACCCGTTCATGATCGACCGCGAAGTTAAGCGTGTGGGTTATGTGGTAGTGAGCAGTGACCGTGGTTTGTGCGGTGGTCTGAATACCAACCTGTTCAAGGCCCTGGTCAAGGACATGGCGGTAAACCGCGAAAAGGGCGTCGAGATCGATCTGTGTGTAGTTGGTAGCAAGGGTGCGGCCTTTTTCCGCAACTTCGGCGGTAACGTCGTTGCAGCTATTAGCCACCTGGGTGAAGAGCCGTCGATCAATGATTTGATCGGCAGTGTGAAGGTGATGCTGGATGCGTACCTGGAAGGCCGGATTGACCGCCTGTCCGTGGTATCCAACAAGTTCATCAACACCATGACCCAGCAGCCAACCGTGGAGCAATTGATCCCACTGGTGGCGACTCCGGATCAGGAACTCAAGCACCACTGGGACTACCTCTACGAACCAGACGCCAAAGAGCTGCTTGACGGCTTGATGGTGCGCTACGTGGAGTCGCAGGTGTACCAGGCGGTGGTCGAGAACAACGCAGCTGAACAAGCGGCGCGGATGATCGCGATGAAAAACGCTACCGATAACGCCGGTGATCTGATCAGCGATTTGCAGCTGATCTACAACAAGGCGCGTCAGGCTGCGATCACCCAAGAGATCTCGGAAATCGTCGGCGGCGCTGCCGCGGTTTAACGGTTCAAATATTCAGAGGATCCAGCTATGAGTAGCGGACGTATCGTTCAAATCATCGGCGCCGTTATCGACGTGGAATTCCCACGCGACAGCGTACCGAGCATCTACAACGCTTTGAAAGTACAAAGCGATGCCGGCACCACTCTGGAAGTTCAGCAGCAGCTGGGCGACGGCGTGGTACGGACCATTGCAATGGGTTCCACCGAAGGCCTGAAACGTGGTCTGGGTGTGCTTGACACTGGCGCTGCCATCTCCGTACCGGTCGGTAAAGCGACCCTGGGCCGGATCATGGACGTACTGGGCAACCCGATTGACGAAGCTGGCCCGATCGACACCGAAGAGCGCTGGGGCATTCACCGTCCAGCACCTTCGTTTGCCGAACAAGCTGGCGGCAACGATCTGCTCGAAACCGGTATCAAGGTTATCGACCTGGTTTGCCCGTTCGCCAAAGGCGGTAAAGTCGGTCTGTTCGGTGGTGCCGGTGTAGGCAAAACCGTAAACATGATGGAACTGATCCGTAACATCGCCATCGAGCACAGCGGTTATTCCGTGTTCGCCGGTGTGGGTGAGCGTACTCGTGAGGGTAACGACTTCTACCACGAGATGAAGGACTCCAACGTTCTGGACAAAGTGGCACTGGTTTACGGTCAGATGAACGAGCCGCCGGGTAACCGTCTGCGCGTAGCACTGACCGGCCTGACCATGGCCGAGAAGTTCCGTGACGAAGGTAACGACGTTCTGCTGTTCGTCGACAACATCTACCGTTACACCTTGGCCGGTACTGAAGTATCCGCACTGCTGGGCCGTATGCCTTCCGCAGTAGGTTACCAGCCGACCCTGGCCGAAGAGATGGGCGTTCTGCAAGAACGTATCACTTCGACCAAAGAAGGTTCGATCACCTCGATCCAAGCGGTATACGTACCTGCGGATGACTTGACTGACCCGTCGCCTGCGACCACCTTCGCCCACTTGGACGCCACCGTCGTTCTGTCCCGTGACATCGCTTCCCTGGGTATCTACCCAGCGGTCGATCCACTCGACTCGACTTCGCGCCAGCTGGACCCGAACGTGATCGGCCAGGAGCACTACGACACCGCTCGCGGCGTTCAGTACGTGCTGCAGCGTTACAAAGAACTGAAGGACATCATTGCGATCCTGGGTATGGACGAGCTGTCGGAAGCCGACAAGCAGTTGGTAAACCGTGCTCGTAAGATCCAGCGTTTCTTGTCGCAGCCGTTCTTCGTGGCTGAAGTCTTCACCGGTGCTTCGGGTAAATACGTTTCCCTGAAAGACACCATTGCTGGCTTCAAAGGCATCCTCAACGGTGACTACGACCACCTGCCAGAACAAGCGTTCTACATGGTCGGCGGCATCGAAGAAGCGATCGAGAAAGCCAAGAAACTGTAATCTCGGCGCCCGGTAACGGGCGCTCATCAGGTTGAGGCAATCAGATGGCTATGACAGTCCATTGCGATATCGTCAGCGCGGAAGGGGAAATCTTCTCCGGTCTGGTAGAAATGGTGATTGCACACGGCGAACTCGGTGACCTGGGTATTGCCATGGGCCACGCGCCGTTGATCACCAGCTTGAAGCCAGGTCCGATCACTCTGACCAAGCAAGGCGGGGAACGTGAGGTGTTTTACATCTCCGGCGGTTTCCTCGAGGTTCAGCCGAACATGGTCAAGGTACTTGCCGACACCGTGCAACGTGCTGGCGACCTGGATGAAGCCTCCGCTCAGGAAGCCGTAAAGGCTGCCGAGAAGGCCCTGAACGAAAAGGGTGCGGACTTCGACTACAGCGCTGCTGCTGTACGTCTGGCCGAGGCTGCAGCTCAGCTGCGCACGCTCCAGCAGATCCGCAAGAAGTAAGTGGCCTGGCCGCAATGCTTCAAGCGCGATTGATTAAAAAGGGTAGCCTCGGCTACCCTTTTTCTTTTTCAGCAAAACACTTCTCTGGTCTGAAGCCGGACCGCCCAGGATTGGTAGCCATTCATGTCTCTTGAAATCGTCATTCTCGCCGCAGGCCAGGGCACCCGCATGCGTTCGGCCCTGCCCAAGGTGCTGCACCCGGTCGCGGGCAATTCCATGCTTGGCCATGTTATCCACAGCGCCCGACAATTGGACCCACAGCGCATTCACGTGGTGATTGGCCACGGCGCTGACGTGGTGCGTGAACGCCTGGCCGCGGATGACCTGAATTTCGTGTTGCAGGACAAGCAACTGGGCACCGGCCACGCGACAGCGCAAGCTGTGCCGTTCATTAGCGCCGACACCGTACTGATCCTCTACGGCGACGTACCGCTTATCGAAGTCGAAACCCTGCAACGCCTGCTCAAGCACGTCGTACCTGGCCAGATGGGCCTGCTCACCGTTGAGCTCGACGACCCTACCGGCTACGGCCGCATCGTGCGCGATGCGAGCGGCAAGGTCGCCGCCATCGTCGAACACAAAGACGCCAGCGAAGCCCAACGCGCGATAACTGAAGGCAACACCGGCATTCTCGCCGTACCGGCCAACAGGCTGGCGGACTGGATGAGCCGTTTGTCCAACAACAACGCCCAGGGCGAGTACTACCTCACCGACGTCATCGAAATGGCCGTCAGTGACGGCTTGCTGGTCGCCACCGAGCAGCCCCATGACCCGATGGAAGTGCAGGGCGCCAACGACCGCAAGCAGCTTGCCGAGCTGGAGCGTCACTATCAACTGCGTGAAGGTCGCCGCCTGATGGCCCAGGGCGTAACCCTGCGCGATCCGGCGCGCTTCGATGTGCGTGGTGAGGTCACTGTCGGCCGCGATGTGCTGATCGACATCAACGTGATCCTTGAAGGCCGCGTGATCATTGAAGACGACGTGGTGATTGGCCCGAACTGCGTGATCAAGGACAGCACGTTGCGCAAAGGCGTGGTGGTCAAGGCTAACAGCCATCTGGACGGTGCCGTGATGGGCGAGGGCAGTGATGCCGGTCCGTTTGCGCGCCTTCGTCCGGGCAGTGTGTTGGGGGCCCGTGCGCACGTCGGCAACTTCGTCGAACTCAAGAACGCGAAAATGGGCGACGACGCCAAGGCCGGTCACTTGGCCTACCTCGGCGATGCGGTGATCGGCGCGCGCAGCAACATCGGCGCCGGTGCGATCACCTGCAACTACGATGGCGCCAACAAGTACCAGACCACCATTGGTGAAGACGTGTTTATCGGCTCCAACAACTCGCTGATTGCGCCGGTCACCATCGGTGATGGTTCCAACACAGCGGCGGGTTCGACCATCAACCAGGATGTGGATAAGTCCCAACTGGCTGTGGCCCGGGCCCGCCAGCGCAATATCGACGGCTGGAAACGCCCGGTCAAAATCAAAAAGACCTGAGTTATCCACAACCTCAAAATCAATACAGTTCAAATGTGGGAGCGGGCTTGCTCGCGAAAGCGTTCGGTCAGGCACTGAAAAGTTGACTGACACACCGCATTCGCGAGCAAGCCCGCTCCCACATTTTGCTTAGTGCTGCGTCAAAAAACTTTTCGATCTGCTTGACGATCTTTCGCCAATAGGTTTTGATTGCCTTCGTTATCTTTCGAAACGAAACTTATCACTACCATGTCGAAACGAAATACACCCCAACGACGCCATAACATTCTGACGCTGCTCAATGAACTGGGCGAAGTCAGCGTGGACGACCTGGCCAAGCGTTTCGAAACCTCGGAAGTGACCATCCGCAAGGACCTCGCCGCCCTCGAAAGCAATGGCCTGCTGCTGCGCCGCTACGGTGGCGCTATTACCATGCCCCAGGAACTGGTTGGCGACGCCGCGCAGCCCATCTCGGCCTACAAGCGCGCCATCGCCCGTGCGGCCGTCATGCGCTTGCGTGAACATGCACGCATCATCATCGACAGCGGCAGCACCACCGCCGCCATGATCCCGGAGTTGGGCCATCAGCCCGGCCTGGTGGTGATGACCAACTCCCTGCATGTGGCCCGTGCCCTGAGCGAGCTGGAGCATGAGCCGGTGCTGTTGATGACCGGCGGCACCTGGGACCCGCATTCGGATTCGTTCCAGGGCCAGGTCGCCGAACAAGTGCTGCGTTCCTACGACTTTGATCAGTTGTTTATCGGCGCCGACGGCATCGACCTGGCACGTGGCACCACCACCTTCAACGAACTGCTGGGCCTGAGCCGTGTCATGGCCGAGGTCGCCCGTGAAGTGGTGGTGATGGTGGAATCCGACAAGATCGGCCGCAAGATTCCCAACCTGGAACTGCCCTGGAGCAGCGTCCATACCCTTATTACCGATGATCGCCTGCCGCTTGAGGCCCGCGACCAGATCCAAGCCCGCGGCATTACGCTGATATGCGCGGCAATCATCTAGGAGATACACCATGTGTGGAATTGTAGGCGCAGTCGCTGAACGCAACGTCACCGCCATCCTGCTTGAAGGCCTCAAACGTCTGGAATACCGCGGCTATGACAGCGCCGGTGTAGCCGTATTTACCAACGCCGGTAAGCTCGAGCGCATGCGCCGCCCAGGCAAAGTCAGCGAGCTGGAACAAGCTTTGCTCGGCGAGCCGCTGGTGGGCCGTCTGGGCATCGCCCACACCCGTTGGGCTACCCACGGTGCACCGTGCGAACGTAACGCTCACCCGCATTTTTCCGGCGACCTTGCCGTGGTGCACAACGGCATCATCGAAAACCACGAAGTGCTGCGCGAACAGCTCAAGGGCCTGGGCTATGAGTTCACCTCGGACACCGACACCGAAGTCATCGCCCACCTGCTCAACCACAAGCTCAAGGACCTCGGCGACCTGACCGTCGCGCTCAAGGCTACGGTCAAGGAACTGCACGGCGCCTACGGCCTGGCCGTGGTCTGCGCCAGCCAACCCGACCGCGTGGTGGCTGCGCGCAGTGGCAGCCCGTTGGTGATTGGCCTGGGCCTGGGCGAAAACTTCCTCGCCTCCGACCAACTGGCCCTGCGCCAGGTCACCGACCGCTTCATGTACCTGGAAGAAGGCGATATCGCCGACATTCGCCGTGAAAGCGTGCAGATCTGGGACGTCAACGGCGTGCCGGTCGAGCGCGAAGCCGTGCAATACCGCGACGGCGCCGAAGCTGCCGACAAGGGCGAATTCCGCCACTTCATGCTCAAGGAAATCCACGAGCAACCATCCGTGGTGCAGCGCACCCTGGAAGGCCGCCTGAGCCAGAACCAAGTGCTGGTCAACGCCTTCGGCCCACAAGCCGCCGAGCTGTTCGCCAAAGTGCGCAATGTGCAGATCGTCGCCTGTGGCACCAGCTACCACGCCGGTATGGTTGCCCGTTACTGGCTCGAAGAACTGGCCGGCATCCCGTGCCAGGTCGAAGTTGCCAGCGAGTTCCGCTACCGCAAGGTGGTGGTGCAGCCCGACACCCTGTTCGTGACCATCTCCCAGTCCGGCGAAACGGCCGACACCCTGGCCGCGCTGCGTAATGCCAAAGAACTCGGCTTCCTTGGCAGCCTGGCGATCTGCAACGTCAGCATCAGCTCGCTGGTGCGCGAGTCCGACCTGACCCTGCTGACCCAGGCCGGTCGCGAAATCGGCGTGGCGTCCACCAAAGCCTTTACCACCCAACTCGTTGGCCTGTTG
Source organism: Pseudomonas sp. 58 R 3 (assembly GCF_900006605.1). Classification (NCBI taxonomy): domain Bacteria; kingdom Pseudomonadati; phylum Pseudomonadota; class Gammaproteobacteria; order Pseudomonadales; family Pseudomonadaceae; genus Pseudomonas; species Pseudomonas sp. 58 R 3. The sequence goes on from NZ_CVTT01000085.1 coordinate 145,616, forward strand.
CTGCTGACCCTGTCCCTGGGCCAGGTGCGCGGCAGCCTCGCCGAAGGCGTCGAAGCCACCCTGGTCGAAGAACTGCGCCGCCTGCCGACCCGCCTGGGCGAAGCCCTGGCCATGGACAGCATCGTGGAAAAAGTCGCCGAACTGTTCGCCGACAAAAACCACACCCTGTTCCTCGGCCGTGGCGCGCAATACCCGGTGGCGATGGAAGGCTCGCTCAAGCTCAAGGAAATCTCGTACATCCATGCCGAAGCCTACCCGGCCGGCGAGCTCAAACACGGCCCATTGGCCCTGGTGGATGACGACATGCCAGTGGTCACCGTCGCGCCGAACAACGAACTGCTGGAAAAGCTCAAGTCCAACCTGCAGGAAGTACGCGCGCGTGGTGGTCAGCTAATCGTGTTTGCCGATGAAAAAGCCGGCATGACCAACGCCGAAGGCACCCACGTCATCAACATGCCGCACATCCACGACACCCTGTCGCCGATCCTCTACACCATCCCGTTGCAGCTGCTGTCGTATTACGTTGCCGTGCTCAAAGGCACCGACGTTGACCAGCCGCGTAACCTGGCGAAGTCGGTGACGGTGGAGTAATACGATTCGATTGGTGGTCACCTAAAAAACCCTCGGATATCGAGGGTTTTTTATGCGCCTTGAACAGGGGGAAGCCCCATGAATAACCGATCATCGGCGTTTGTGGTTTTTGTGCACCAATACCGTATGCCGCTCTCAAGTTCCCCCTAGAATGCCTCCCTGTGGATAACTCAGCCAGGGAACGCCTTCACCATGAACATAGAACTGCTTATCGCCGGTATCGTCGTGCTGATCATTGTCGTCGGCCTGGTCGGCTGGATGGTTGGTGTCTACAACGGCCTGGTGATGCGGCGCAACGATGTGGATAAAGCCTTCGCCAACATCGACGTGCTGCTCAAGCAACGGGCCGATCAGATCCCCGACCTGATGCGCGTGGTGCAGACTGCCATGAACCATGAGAGCGCGCTGTTCACGCGTCTGAGCGATGCGCGCACTCAATACCTGAACGCCAGCAGCCTCAACGCCAAGGTCGATGCGTCCAACCAACTCAACGCGGCGCTCAAGTCGGTGATTGCGGTGGCGGAGAGTTATCCGGCGCTGATTTCGGGGCCGAACATGGTCGAGTTGCAACAGGCTATCTCGGCCGTGGAGGAGCGCATTGCTGACCGGCGTGAGTTCTTCAATGAGTCGGTGAACCTCTACAACATCGCCATTGCGGTGTTCCCCGACCTGTTTTTTGCGCGGATGCTCAGCTATCAGCGCATTCCGCTGTTGGCCATCAGCGCCGAAGAAACCCGCTACGAAGGCGTGAAGCTTGAGGTGCCGGGGGCATGAAAACCACCCAGGCAGGTGTTGTGGTGAAAAAGCCCAAGTGGAAAACCGCGCTGGCGCTGGTGTTCCTCGCCGGCTTTATCGCCTTGATGGTTTACGCGCCAAACATCCTGATCGCGCTGTTTTTCCCCGTGGGCATTCTGGTCGGTTTGCTGGTCAGCTTTGGCCCCAGTTTCTACAAAACCGAGCAGCGCCTGGCCACCAGTCAGATTCGTTCGTTGGCCATGGGCCTGGTGGAAGTGCGCGGCAAGGTGCTTGCCGACCAGACCATGCTGTCGCCGGTCTACGGCAAGCCGTGCGTGGGTTACGTGTTGATTGTCGAAGAGGGGACCAAAGACAAGGATGGCGATTGGAGTTGGAGCCGGGTGTTGGGTGAGGCGCGCTGTCATGACTTCCGGCTGCAGGATGCAAGCGGTGAGGTCCGCGTGATTGCCGAAGGGATTGACCTGTTTGGCAATAAATCGCCAGACGAGTACGAACTGCTGGGCAGTTCCCGCCGCCAGGGTGAAATCCTGTTGGTCCAGGACCTGGACGTGATGCTGATTGGCGACGCCGGTGAGCGAGAAGGCCAAACCGTTATTTCACAGGGCAAACACCCGAAGGCGGTGTTTGGCGTGGCATTGACCGAGGATGTGGAAAACCGCCGAGTGCTGGCGCCTTTATGGCGCGCCGGTGGTTTTTATGGCGCCGTGATTGCGCTGCTCGGGGTTGGCGTCATGGCCATGACCCCTGCGCATTTCGCTCAACTGCAATTGCCCGGCCCCGATACTTATCCACAGATGGCCGAACGGGGTCCGTTCTATCAGTTGCTCGCCTGGCTGTACCGCGAGGGCGGCTTTCAGATTCCGTTCATGGCCGCGTTTGGTTTCTTTCTGGCCCTTATCGTCGTCATGATGGCCACGCGGCTGGTCCTGCCCAAAGGTATTCGCCTGGCCGTGGGGCGCGTATTGGGAGCATGGATGGGCTTGGGCATGGTGATTGGCGGCGTTGTGACCCTGCTGCTGTTCGTTGCCCATGTGGATACGATGAAGCTGTTTCTGGTGTGGATGCTGATCCTGCTGGGCACCCTGGTGTTCTCGATCTTCGAGCAGAGAAAGCTCGGCGCGGCGTACAACCATTACGCTAAGCGCGTGGGCAAAGCCAGTTTCGGTGACGAAGACGCCTGATCAGGGCGATTGAAGAAGCAAGAACACAATCCTCAAAGCAGCAAAGATCCCTGTGGGAGCGGGCTTGCCCGCGAAGACGTCAGCCCAGTCATCAGTGATGTTGGCTGACCCACCGCTATCGCGGGCAAGCCCGCTCCCACAGGGGATCTGTGATCAGGGCACAAACTCCACTTTCAGCCCGCGGCTCGCACTGCGCCCCTGATCATCGCTGACCCGCAACCGATACTCGCCCGACTTGCCTGGCCGCCAATTCAACGTGGTTTGCGGCGGGCCCTGGCCGATCAGCGTCTGGTCGGCAAACCAGTACAGCGTGGTCGCATCACTGGCCGCGTTGGCATTGAGCGGGATACTTTCCTGCGGCTGGGACAGGCGCAGTTGGTAGCTCACCTGGGTCAGCGGCGAGCGAATCTGCGGCGCTTCGCTTTGGTCGCTGATGCGGTTGGGCTGGCAATTTTTCATCACGTTGGGCGGCGTGCGCCGGGGCAGGCCGGCGGCGCGGTACAGGCGCTGCACGTCGCTGGGCCAGAATTCGAAGACTTCTTCGCGGGTGTATTGCGGGTCAAACGGCGGGCACGCGGCCTTGCCGGTGCGCGTATCGATCAGCACCGGGCGGTGCAGATTGGACACGCGAATTGGCGACACGCCGGGGATGTACCAGGTCTTGCGGGTTTGCGGGCACCAGCGGTTGGGCAATTCGCCGGAGGCCGCACACACGTCGATGCGCACCAGCCCGGCGGGCGCCTTGTCGGGCTTGATCACCACGTTGGGCAAGGCCAGGGGCAGGGCGTCGGCGATACGGAAGAACAGCGGCGCAGCGGTTTTGGCACCGATAAACGTCGGGTTCGGCCGCCCATCAAAGTTGCCCACCCACACCACCAACACATACGGCCCCACCAGGCCTGCGCTCCAGGCATCGTGAAAGCCCCATGACGTGCCGGTTTTCCACGCGGTGCGCCAGTGGCGGCCGGGCAGGCCATCCGGGCGCGGGTTGCGGCGCAGCATGTCGCGCACCATAAACGCCGCTTGGGGCGTGAGCAGTTGCGCACCGGTGGTTTGCGGCTGTTCCTGCAAATAACGCAAAGGCCGCAGATGCCCGTCACCCGCCAGCATCACATACAGGTGCGCCAGTTCCTCCGGCGTCATCTCGCCGCCGCCCAAAGCCAGGGCCAGGCCGTAGTGACTTTCCCCACGCAAACCTTTGATACCGGCGCGTTGCAGCAAGCCATACAGTGAGGGCGACTGCACCTGGCTGGCGAGCCACACCGCCGGAATATTGCGACTACGGATCAACGCATCCCGTGCCGTCAGTGGCCCGACAAAACTGCCGTCGAAATTTTCCGGCTGGAAGTAGCCGAAGTTACTGGGCAAATCCTTGAGGATGCTCATGGGGTGGATAACCCCCTGATCCAGCGCCAGTCCATACAAAAACGGCTTGAGCGTCGACCCCGGCGAGCGCCGCGACAACACGCCGTTGACCTGGCCGTGGATGCTTGTGGATAAGTAATCCGCCGAACCCACCAGCGCCTTGACGCTCTGGTCGCGGCTGTCCACAAGGATGGCCGTGGCGTTTTCCACACCGGTACTGCGCCGCTCGGCAATAAAACCGGTGATCAGGCGTTCGAGCAGTTGCTGCAAAGGCAGGTTGAGGGTGGTGTTGAGTTCGTTGCCGGGCTGGGATGCCAGCAGCTGTTCGCTCAAGTGCGGTGCCAGAAACGGAATCTGCTGGCGGTTGCGCGCCTCCAGGGGCAAGTCGAGCAAACTGTCGTTACGAGCGTCCTGTGGATAAGTTTCGCGCCAGTCGGCCATCAAGCGCAGCCGCGCATGTTGCAGCGACGGCCCGAAGCGTGCGCGCCGCCCCGGTTGCTGTGGGATCACCGCCAGCGCCAGCGCTTCGGACAACGACAACTGCGCCGCCGACTTGCCAAAGTAAATCCGGCTGGCCGCTTCGGCGCCTTCGATATTGCCGCCCATGGGCGCCAGGTTCAGGTAAGCCTCAAGGATATCGTGTTTGCTGTAACGCGCTTCCAGCCATAGCGCCAGGGCCATCTGCTGCAATTTGCCCGGCACTTGGCGGGTGTTGAGGTCCCACAGCCGCCGCGCGAGTTGCATGCTCAAGGTTGAGCCGCCCTGGCGCTGGCCGCCGCTGTAGGTGGCCATGGCCGCGCGCATCAACGCCGGGGGGTTGATGCCCGGGTGCCAGTAGAAATTGCGGTCTTCCTTGAGCAGCAAGGCCTCGACCAGTGACGGCGACATGCGCGCAAGCGGCAGCCACAGGCGATATTGCCCATCCTCTGCCAGGGTCATGCGCAGCAACGCGCCGTCATCGGCCAACACCACGCGGGACGAGGTGACGGCCTGTTCCAGCGGGGCATGGGGCCACCATCGCAGCCCCACCAGCGTGCCTGTAAAGAGTACCGCCGCTGCAAGCAGCGGCGTCAGGCGTTTAAGGCTTGGTAATTTCAAGCTGGCCTACTTTGCCGCGCCCTTGCAGGGTGGTTTCGTACATGCCTTCGGCGTAGGCCGGTGGCGTATTGAACGTCCCTGCATTGGTGGCGCGCACGCGGTACACGAAAGTGCCTACATCACGCAGCGCGGTGCCGTACAACACCACCCGGTCATCGCGCACGTCCACGTAGTCCGGCTGCCAGTTGCTCAGCTCGGTCTCGCCGATCGGCGCTTGCCAGGTGTCGGCTTCATCACCGTCGGCGGTTTCCACGTACTCGGAATCGTCGCCCTCACTTTCACTTTCCTCGCTGCTGGCGGCGGCTTCCGGCTCCGGCGGCAAGTTATACACAGGCTCGACGCCACCGGGCAGTAAGTCGACCACGGCCACCTGCTGCACTTGGTCGCGGTCGGTAGCACGCAGGCGCAGGCGCACCAGGAACTCGTCGCCCACCGCGACTTTGCTCACCGGCTCGCCTTTGAGGTCGAGGTATTCGTGGATGATTTCCAGGCCATTGTTGATCGGCTTGAGCTTGGCACCCTTGTCGAAACCGGCTTCGCTGAGCATGTAGAAAGCAGCCGGGCCGTCGGTTTTTTCCATCACCAGTTTCTGGGTTTTACCCGGCACGGCGGCGCGCGGTGGCTGGCCGGCCATCTCCAGCAGTTGCTGTTGCTTGTCGCCCAGCCAGGCGGTGGCCTTGAGGGTCATGTCGCTTTGGGCGCGCTGGCCATAATTGTCCAGGGCGCGCAGCAGCAGGGCGGCCGACAGCGAGTTGTAACGCTGTTCGTTCAGGCGCTTGCCGAGTTTATCCAGCAGCGCCGTCGGTACATCGTCAAGCAACTCGGGGAAGTGGCGTGCCAGCAGGTGCAAGTGCTCGGCGTCGTGTACCAGCGGGTCGTAATACAGGCCATCGCTCTCCCACTTATCCACCAGCGAACGCCACGGGATTTTGCGGAAAAGGGTATCGGCCTGACGATCCTGCTTGAGCAGCTTGTAACTGGCCGCCAGGTAAGCGGCGCCCAAGTCGTTCTGCCAGGTGTCTTTGAAGTAGCTCTCGTAACGCTCGCGGATGTCGCTCAAGGCGCCGCTCACCAGAATCCCCTGACGGCTCAAGAGGTAACTGGCGTAGGCACGGTTGCGCAATTCCGACAGACCTTCGCTCGGGCCATTGGCCAGGTCCGTCAGGTAGGTGTTGGAGCGCGCCAGCAGGTCTTCCGGCACCGGCAGCCCGCGTTCCTTGGCTTCGATCAGGAAGTCGGTGGCATACAGGCTGGCATACGGCGCCACATCCGGGTTGGCCGCCCACAAACCAAAGCCACCGGCCGAGTTCTGGCGCTGGCGCAGCATGCGCACCGCGCCGCTGAAGGCTTGTTCGGCTTCTGGCGCCGTACCGCCCCAGATCAACGCCGGCATGGCCTTGGACACCAATTGCTCGGTGCAGGCGTAACCATAGTCATCCAGGTAATGCTTGAGGCCGTTGGCCCAAACCAGCGGCGACGCGGCCACGCCCAGTTGCACATCGCGCAATTGGCTGAACAGCTCACGCGTCGGTTTCAGCTCTTTGCTCGCGCTGTCGAAACGGCCCAGGCTCAAGGCCACGCGATGCTCGCTCAGTGGGCGGATCGAGGTGGTTTCTGCGACCTGGATACGTTTGCCGTTCGGCAGTACCGCGACAAACCGCAGATCCGCCGAGCCGAGGGTTTCGCCGACCTTGATCTTGAACTCGGCGGTGCCTTCCTTGCGCGGTTGCAGCGACAGGGTGCTGCCTTTATCGCCCTGCACGTTGAGGCCGTCGCTGGTCTGCACCTCAAATTTCACGTCCGCTGCTGCGTCGAGGTTACTGAACACCCCGGCGCTCACATTGAACACATCCCCCGGCGCCACAAAGGCCGGCACGTTCGGCGTGATCACAATCGGCCCGCGCACTTCGGTATTGGCCTCGCTGACACCCACGCTGTCACTGTCCACTGCCACCGCAAACAGGTGCAGCTTGCCGTTGAAGCTGTCCGGCACCTGGTAATGCAGCACGGTTTCACCGGCGGGCAGGTCGACCAGCCCGGACCACCAGGCCACGGGCGGCTGGTGTTTACGCTTGAACGGGTTGAGGTGGTTGGCCAGCGCGCCTTCGGTGTCACCACCCGGCGCTGCCCCACTGAGCAGGCGGCTGAATTCCGGCAGGATCAGGTCAAGAATCTGACTGGTGCCAACCTCCAGTGCGCGTTTCTGGAAGAAGAAGCCCAACGGGTCGGGCGTCTGGTAACGCGCCACTTGCAGGATGCCTTCGTCCACCGCGTAAACCACTGCGCGGCCTGGGCGGTCGGCAGTGACCTTGATATCCAGGGTCTGCCCCGGCTCGATCTTCTCCGGGCCTTCAACCTTGAGCGCCATGCGCCGCGCATCCAGGTTGATGCTGAACGGCACGACGCCGTAGGACAGCGGGCTCATATAAACCTCTGGCGAACCCATGTCGCGCACAAACTGCACGTTGACGTAGGCATTGCCCTCAAGGCCTGCAGGCACGCGGATATGTTGCACGCTGTTGGTGCTGTCGGCCTTGAACCACTGTTGGGTGTAAACCTTGTCACGCTCAATGGTGATCAAGCCGGCACCGGTGTACGGCGCGCGGATGCTGATCGCAATCTCATCGCCGGTGGCATAGCTGCGTTTATCCAGGCGCAGTTGCAGTTCGGCGTTGCGCTCCAGCGAGCGCGAGGTGTTGCCGCGCCCGGCCACGCTGTAGTCGATCTGGTTGAGCAGACGGCCATTGGCGTCTTTGACTTGCAGGGTGAAATCACCCGGCGTGCCGGTGTTGAGGGTCTGCTTGGCGCCGTCCTTGGTCATCGTCAGCGGTGAAGCCGGCTGGCTGATGTTCTTGATGCGCGACTCGTATTTGTAGGTGCCGTTGGACTGTTTCACCAGTACCGACACGTAACGGTGTTCCACCACCTCACTGGTCAGGCCATCCACGGCCATCGGCGTGAGGTCCGGCGCGACGGCCAGCCATTGCACCTGGCGCGGGGCGTCCTTGGCGACGTACGACAGCGAATCCTGACTTTTCACACCGACCAGATAAGGCGCGGACGACACCAGCAGCGCACTTTGCGCCGCCACGTTGCGGCCACCTTCGGCCTCGAATACCTGGGTCATCACCTGCAGGCGATAGGTGCTGCTGGCGAAGCGTTGCAGGTTGAGGTCGAGCACGGCCTGGCCGTTGTCGTCGACGGTGGTTTCGGCCAGGTCTTCGGTGCTGGCTTCTTCCAGGGAATCGTTGAGGCGGAAGCGGTAATCGGGGTAACGGTCAAAGGCCGCGAGCGTTGGGCTCAGGGACATTTTCGCCGTGACGCGCCGGCCGGCTGCCGGAGCGCCGAACAGATGCATCGCGGTGACTTTGGCCACCACTTGGTCCGGCGGGATCCAGCCCAACACCGGTGTGTCGTGCAGGCTCAGGCTGACCTTCATGCGGTCCGGTTCGAAGTCGCGGACCTTGAAGCTGACACTGCCCAAGTCAGTGCGGGTGTTTTTCTGGCCGATCAGCTGCAAGGTCGCGGTGTAATCCCCGGCGGGGGCGACTTCACTGCTGGGGAAATCAAAGGTTTCAAAGCCGCTGGTGGACAGCTTCAGCGGCTGGCGAATCACTTCCAGACCGCGTGGGTCGGTGATTTGCAGCTCAACCGGCAGGCCTTGCAAGGCGCCTTTCCAGTCGCCGCTGCGCACGATCATGCCCAGGTGCGCGGTCTCGCCCGGGCGGTACAGGCCACGGTCGGTGAACATATACGCGCTGAGGCGATTAATCGCGCCGTCTTCTTCCAAACCGCCGACATCGAAGCGTGAAAAGTCCAACTGCTGGGACTGACGGGCAATCGGCAGGAACGACTGGTCATTGCCGCGTGTGACCACATACATCAGTGGCGTTTTCTCACGGCGCAGTTCGTCCAGCTTGGCGAAATGCGCGTGGCCTTCGGCATCGGTGCGGCCGCTGGCGACCGGCAGACCGTTGCGACCCATGATGTCCACTTGTGCATCAGCCACTGGCGAGCCGTTGCCAATGGATTGCACAAACACATCGTGGCTGCCGTCGCTGGAGCGCTTGGCGATGATGCCAAGGTCGGTGACCACGATAAAACGCAGGTCGCTGGTGCTGTTGCGTTCGTACTCGAACGTGCGCTCGGCCGGGTCATCCTGCGGGCTCAGCTTGAGCACGAAAATGCCGCGACGGCCGCCATTGGCGGTGAGGTAGTGGCTCAGGTCCACGTTGTCGTAGACGGTTTTCGCCGGGTCATTGGACGACAGCGCAATATCCAGCGACTGACGTTCAACCATGCGGTCGAAGTATTCATTGCCGAAATTCGGCCGGGCGAAGCTGCCGCTGCTCTGGTCGACCAAATGCTGCAACTGGTTGGGCAGCAGGCGGGCGATTTCCACATGGGCGCCGGGCACGCCCCGGGCCATGAAGCCCAGGCGTTTTTCGCCGTTGAGGCTCAGCAGCGCGCCGTCCGACAGGAACTGCAAGGTGCGCGGGTACGCCGGCATGCTGATCAGCGAGGCGGTAGGGTTTTTCGCCAGGTAACCGCCAATGGCTTCCAGGTTGGCGGGCACGCGCACATACAACGCGCGGCCGGCCGGGGCCTTGAATTTGAACGCGTGCAGGGTGTTCAGCGGCTCGACGCTGGGCACGTGGGTCAGGCTGACCTTGGTACTGCGCGCGAGCATCGCGTCATCGATATCGTTGCTGGTGTAAGGGCGGGTGTCGTCTTCGGCCTTGGCCGGCAGCAACCAGGCCTGGACCTTGCCGGCGATGGTGTCATCGGCCACGGCGCTGGAGCTGCTGAACATCAACACCGGTTCCGGTTCGCCGCGCTCGTTGTCGACAAAGCTGACTTCGGCACCGGTAAACGTCAGGCGATAACGGCCGGGCACGGTGACTTCCGCCACCAGTGGCGCGTTGCTGGCATTGCCGCCGTCACGGGCCTTGATGCCTTCATCGAGCTTGGCGCTGACCGGCGTGCTTTCCAGTGGCGTGGCCAGGGCGGCGGAGCGCACGTAAGCATTGAGCTTGAGCTCGTCGAAGGTGATTTCCGGGCGGTTGGGCAGTTGGGCGTCGCGGTAGGCCAGGCCTTTGCCGAGGGTCACCGAGACACGCTTGCGCAGGTTGTCTTCATCCACCGGGTGGGAAAAGTGGAAGGTCGCCACCAGCTGTTTCAGCGTCGGGTTGGACGGGTCCTGGTACAGCTCGTTTTGCGCCAGGGTGGCGCGGAACGGTTGGGTCGAGAACTGGCTGCTGTATTGGCTCAGCAGCACGCCGTCGGCCAGCAGCTTTTTCTTGGCCAGATCGAGCGTGTAATGGGCATCCACAGGCCAGTCTTTTTCCGGCACGAACACTAACGTGCGGTCGTCGGACCAACGCCAGGCACCGGCTACAGCGGGTTTAAGGGTAATGCCTTCTGTGACCGGCTTGCCAATGGCCGCCAACGGAGCCACGGACTCGGCAAAACGCACCTGCAAGTTATCCACAACCGCAGGCTGCTGGGTGTAATCGGTCAGGTTCGGCTTATGCAGCGAATAGCCCACGGTGTGGGGCTGCGGCAAATTCGAATACCAGTGCCAGCCGTAAAAACCAGCAGCGGCCAGCAGCACCAGGCCCAAGACCCCGGCCCCCGTCTGGCGCGGATAGGCGCGGGCTTTACTGCCCAGGTTCCCCACGCCACGGCCCGTGGCTCGCAGCCAGGCTGGCGGCTGCCATTGGCCAAAGATGGCACTCACCACAGTCAGTAAAGCGCCGATAATCCGGCGGCTGATCGCTTTCAACGAATCGAACATGGTGAGCATCCCTGGCAAAGTGCGGCCTATCTTACACGCGTCTTTGATACAAAAGATGACGTGAAGTGGTCAGCGTGCTCAGGCGTGTTGCACAAAGGTGAGGCGTGCCGCAAAACCGATCGAAAGGTTGGCCGTGAAGCAAGGTTTCGGATTGAGCGGGGGCCTCCCAATACACCACAAAACCCTGTGGGAGCTGGCTTGCCTGCGATGGCGGTGGCACACCAAAAAGTGATGCTGGCTGACACTCCGCTATCGCGAGCAAGCCCGCTCATTACATTTTCATGAGTTGCTCATGCATTCCAGTGAGCGGTCCACCATCACTTTGGCCATTTCCATCAGATAACCGGCTGCCTTGGGCGACTCATCCAATGCTTCAGCGCAACGGAGCAGTTCTGAGGCATAAGCGAGGGCATCCTCAAGACTGAGTTCGGGATGGGTAATAAAAAAAGAATGGGGTGCTTTGGGTTTCACTTTGGTCATTGCAATAACTCCAATAAACCAATGTACATTCGAGCTGCTAAACCCGGTCACTGAATTGACAGTGACCAACGCAGACTAGCCATCGAAAAGGCAGCGCACAAGCGGTTGGGATTCTCTCGGAAATGTCCTGCGAAAGAAAGGGACGCAGGAGGTAGGAACGGTGGTTTCAGACTTTGCTGAGCCCTCGAAAGCACTGCAAAACCACTGTGGGAGCTGGCTTGCCTGCGATGGTCATAGGTATCTACACAACTTTTAAAGGCCGCCACTTTCTCCTGTGGCGAGCAGGCTTGCCCTGCGCTGGGCTGCGAAGCAGCCCCAAAACCAGACGCTGAATTCTTTCAGGAAGATTGCAGTGCCTGTACTGGGGCTGCTTCGCAGCCCAGCGCAGGGCAAGCCTGCTCGCCACAACAGCTCACTTGCAACAGACTTCGTGTTAACCGGTTGTGTAGATACCTATGCTGCGATGGCGGTGGCACACCCAAAAGTGATGCTGGCTGAGACTGCGCTATCGCAGGCAAGCCAGCTCCCACAATTGATCTGTGTTGGGCTTGAGAGAGTGCGTGTCTCAAGTCCACCAGTAGCGCACAAGGTGGAAGAAAATCGGCGCGGCAAAGCACACCGAATCCAGGCGGTCCAACATCCCGCCGTGGCCTTCGATCATGTGCCCCCAATCCTTCACGCCTCGGTCGCGCTTGATCGCCGACATCACGATGCCGCCGGCGAAGCCCAGCAGGTTGATCAGCAGCGCGATCAGGAATGACTGCCACGGGTTGAACGGCGTGGTCCACCACAGCGCCGCGCCGATCAGGGACGACAGCAGAATCCCGCCGACAAAGCCTTCTACGGTTTTGGACGGCGACAAATTGGGCGCGATCTTGTGTTTGCCGAACAGCTTGCCGCATACGTACTGCAGCACGTCCGACAGTTGCACCACGATCACCAGGTAAGCGATCAGCAACAGGTTGCGGCCTTCGTAGCCGGGAATGTCGAGCGTGAGCAAGGCGGGCACGAACGACACGCAGAACACCGCAATCATCAGGCCCCATTGCACCTTCGACGCACGCTCCAGAAAGTGCGTGCTGTCGCCACCCAGTGAGGCGAGGATCGGCAGCAGCAGGAACACGTACACCGGGATAAAGATCGAGAACAGCCCGTACCAGTCCGCATAAATCAGCAGGTATTGCAGCGGCAGCGCCAGGTAAAACGCCGCCACCAGCGCCGGGTAGTCGCTGCGCCGTGTCGGCGTAAGGGTAAGAAATTCGCGCAGGGCGTAGAACGACACTGCATAGAACAGCAGGATCACCGCGCCGGTGCCGAGCCAGAAGGCGATACCGATCACCACCACCATTACCCACCAGGCATTGATGCGGGCGTTGAGGTTGTCGACCACCGCATTGGGTGTGCCACGGGTGCGCAGTTTGAGGATCAGGCCGATCAGCGAGGCGAGCACCAGGATCGCGCCGATCCCGCCGAACAACATCAGGGTTTGGCTATCCATGTCAGACATGCTCCGGAGCGAGGGCAAGCAGGGCGTCGCGGGTGCGGGCAAGGAAGGCGGTTTTGTCTTCGCCTTCTTCCAATTGCAGCGGCGCGCCGAAGCTGGTGGTACACAGCAACGGCAGCGGCAGTACGCGGCCCTTGGGCATGACCCGGTTGAGGTTGGCGATCCACACCGGAATCAATTCGGCCTGTGGGTAACTTTTGGCCAGGTGATACAGGCCACTTTTGAACGGCAGCAAACCGTCCTCCAGGTTGCGCGTACCTTCGGGAAAGATGATCAAGGAATCGCCGCCTTCCAACGCGGCCAGCATCGGCTGCAAGGGGTTATCCACAGGGTCTTTGCGCTCACGGTCGATCAACACGCCGTTGAACACGCGGTTGATGATGTAGCGGCGCAGTGCGCTTTGGTTCCAGTAATCACTGCCGGCCACCGGGCGCGTGAATTTGCGCAGGTTTTGCGGCAACGACGCCCATAGCAAGACGAAATCACCGTGGCTGCTGTGGTTGGCGAAGTAGATGCGCTGCACCGGCACCGGCGCGCACCCCAGCCACAGGCTACGGGCACCGGTAACGGTGCGGGCCATCGAGGTAATCAGGGTGGCGACCACGGGTTCGAACATGGGGATTCCTTATCCGGCGAAAGGTAGCCAAGGGCTGGCGAGGATCACGGCCAGGGTCAGCAGCGCTTGCGCGGCCAGCAACCAGGCTTGTTTGCGCAGCAGTTTGAGCGCGCCGCGACGGCGTTCGGTCCAGAGCCGGCCCGCGCGTTTGGGCGATTGCAGGCCGATGCTCTGCAAGGCTTGGTCGAGATCGGCTGTGCGCTCGGTGTCGCGGGCCAGCAGGGCGAACAGGTCGGCGTCGAAGGCCACGCGCAAGGCCCAGTACTTTTGCAGCAGGCCGAGAATAATCATCCACAGGCTGAGCAGCAGGCACAGGGTCGAAACGCTGGCCAACAGCAATTGAGCAAGGCCGAACAACACACCAGCCACGGTCAGGCCTGTGGATAACTGATCCAGCGAACGGCCACGTCGCAGCAGGCTGGCAACGACCTGGAGTTCCATATCAGCGGGCATGGGGCAAACCCTCCAACGCTTTACGGTGAGCAGGATGCAGAACCACTTCGGTCCGTGCTGTACGAATAATAGCCAGTGCCTCGTCGACCGTGGCAACTCGCCCGCTGTGCAGCAGCCACGCGGCGACGGCGGTGGCGCTGCGCGAGTAGCCAAGGGCGCAGCACACCAGCAGCGGGCCGCTTGAACGCAGGCGTTCAATGGCCTCGGCAGCTTGCAGGCATTGCTCAGGCGTTGGCGCGATCAGGTCGAGTACGGGCACGCATTCATAAGCGCGGCCCTGTGGATTAATCGGCAATTCGGCGCACAGATCGACGATGGCCGTGAAGGAACCTTGCTCGCCGGTGGCAGGGATTCGACCAAGCCAGACGTTATCCACAATCTGGTCGGGCTGTGGATGTTTACGTGTCCAGAGCCGGGAATTTATCCACGCGGCCGCCAAGTAGGGTGCATACAGCCAGCGCGCCGCTGGCGTGAGCCGACCGTCTTTGCGCTTCTGGAAGCCCGCCGCGCCGAGCACAAAGTAGTTAGCCTTGATCAAACCCAAGGAAACCGCTGGCCAAAGCAGCCACAACCACCCGCCACGCAGCACCCAGGCCAGGATCACCAGCACTAAAGCGCCAAGGCCGTAGCGCATGCCCAGTCGCCATCGTTTTGTGTCCCGCGTCAGCCGTGCATTCAACAGCGGGCTCGGATGTTCCACCGGCCACAGCCACACACACAACCAACCCGCCAGCGCGCCTGTGGGTAAGTCGATAAAGTGATGTTGATAAGTGGTCAACACCGAAATACCGATCAACACAAACCAGCCATGCACCAGCCAACGCCAGAACCCTTGGGTGTGACGCTGGTACATGACCCACAAAATCACCAGCAGCGCGATATGCAGCGATGGTGCCTGGTTGAAGGGTTTATCAAAGCCGGCCAGCACCGCAAACAGCCAGCCGAATACACCATCCAGCTCCGGCCGTTCAAAGGTGAAACGCAGCGGCCAGATCAAAAAGCAGCTCACGGCAATGACTTGCGCACTGAGCAGGCGCAACGCGTGTTGTTTGAGCTCATGGCGAGTAGTGGGCAGTAGCAGCGAAAACCCGTAGAGCAGGTCGATGGACCAATAGGGCACGATGGTCCAGGCCCAGAACGGCATATGGGTTTCCCAGCCGAACACCAGCGTGCCGACGTCGCTGCGCTGGCTGGTGACCCAGGTGGCAAAGCCGTAGGTGCTGAAAAACAGCGGCGCCAACAACAGCAGCCACAGGACGGCGGGTTTCAATAAACCGGGTTCGCGCATGCTCAGATCTTCTGCGCCAGGGACACGGTGAAAATGCCCCACTCATCCACACGTTGGGTGATTTTGCGAAAGCCCGCCGCCTCGACCAATTGATCCATTTCGGCCTGGCTGCGACGGCGCATTACCCAGGCCTGGCCCTGGCGATGGCTGGTCAACGCGCGGGCGATCAGTTCCAGTTGCGGGTGCCACGGCTGGCCGGTGTAGACCAGATACCCGCCGGGCTCCACGGCTTCGGCAAGACCTGCCAGCGACCCGCCGACCATGCCGTTATCGGCAAACAGCTCATACAGCCCGGACACCACCGCCAAGGTTGGCTTGGGCTCAAGCGCCGCCAGGTCCGCACGATCAAACGCATCGCCTTTGACGAACTGCGCGATGTCCCCCAGGCCTTTCTCGCGAATCAGCGCTCCGCCGTCACGCACGTTGATGTCGCTGTAGTCGCGCAGCAGGATTGATTCCGGCAGCGGCGAAACGCCCTGCAAGGCTTCGAGAATGTAGCGCCCGTGGCCGGCGGCGATATCGACAATGCGCACTTCGCGATCATCGGCACGCAACCTGGCCATGGCCAGCCGTAGCAGTTCCTCGACGTTCAACTTGCGCTGGCGAATGCCGCGCCAGCCGATGGAGTTGAGGTAATTGGTGTCGATCATTCGCCCCAGCCCGCCCTTGCCGGTGGGCGTGTTGCGGTACACGTAGTCCAGGGTGCTGCCGGAGTCGAAGCCGGTGTCGAAACCCAGTTTCACCCCGTCCGACAGGTTCTTGCCCAGGCCCATGCTGGCGCGGGTCATGCGCCAGTACAGGTCGCGCAGGGAGTTACGCGGCAGCGGCGCGGCGAGGGCTTCGGACTCGGCGCAGGTGGCGCCCATTTTGTCGGCATCCAGCAGGGCGGCGCGGTCCAGCGGGTGTTGGAAGTTCTGCAGGATAAAGCGCCGGGCGCTGCTCACGGCCACGGCACGGTCGCGCTCGCCAAGGGTGTCGTGGAAAAAGCCGGGCAAAATGTGCAGCTCTTTTTTCAGGCTGCCCAGGCGGTCGAAAAATTGCTGCTGGGGTTTGCGGTGCACCACAAAGTCGGAGCCGGAGATGAGCAATTGCGTCGGCACCTGGATCGCCTGGGCATCGGCGACCACCCGGTCGGCGGCTTCGTACAAACCCAGCAGCACATTCACCGAAATCGCCTTGGTGATCAGCGGGTCGCTGTCATAGGACGCGACGCGCTCCGGGTCATGGCTGAGGAACTTGGCCTTGACGTAGCTGTTGACGAAAAAGTTGCCGCGAAACTTGCGCATCAACGCCAGCCCAGGCCGGGCGAAGGGCACGTACAGCTTGACCTTGAATGCCGGGGAAGCGAGCACCAGTGCGCGGATTTTTGGCGCGTAGTCGTGTACCCAAGTGGCCGCGATCACCGCGCCGACGCTCTGGGCGATGACGGCGAAGTTTTGTTCTTCTATGCCGTAAGTGGCGCCGATGTGTTCGCAGAAGGTCTGCACGTCGCGGGCGCTGGTGGCGAAGCTTGGGCTGTCACCGCGCGCGCCCGGCGATTGGCCGTGGCCACGGGCGTCCCAGGCGAAGAAATCGAATTGCGGCAGGTCGAGCTCGTCGACCAGGTGGGCAATACGGCCCGAATGCTCATGGCCGCGATGGAACAGCAGGATCGCCTTGCGCGGCGCGTCGCCCTCAGGCGCAGTGGCCGGCCAGTGCCGATAAAAAAGCTCGACGCCATCATGGGTACCGAAGGTGTGCTCTTGCTGTTCGCGCATCGCAAAAATCCTTATGCAATCGGTGAGGTTTCTTGTTGTTCTTTGAGGCCCTGACGCACCCGGTTGACCAAGGTGTAGGCGAGCAGGGCAGCGACCAGCCACATCACCGCGTCGACCCCGCCGGCGCCGAGCCAGCCCAGCGCCACGCCAGTGGCGAGCACGCCGAGTACGAACGCCCGATCACTTTTGCCCATCGGCCCGTCATAGCGGCGTGAGGCCCCCACCATCGGCCCCAGCACACCGGCGTATTCGCTGAACACGGCAAGCAACGCCACCAGCAGCACCGGCGCCAGGCTCACGCCGGGAATCAGCGCAAAGGGCAGGATCAACGCGCTGTCGGCGATCACGTCGCACAGTTCATTAAGGTACGCACCCAGGCGTGATTGCTGGCCGAATTCGCGTGCGAGCATGCCGTCGATGGCATTGAGGGCCATGCGCAGGATCATCCACAGCGGGATCAGTGCAAACAGCCAGAGGTGTTGGGCAAAGCTGGCGATCAACAGGCCGACCAGCAAGGAAACGACGCCGGCCAGCACGGTGATCTGGTTGGCGGTGGTGCCGTTGTCGTAAAGGCGCTGCACAAGAGGGCGCAGCAGGTTCTGAAAACGCGGTTTGAGCTGGTAGATCGAAATCATGACGCTTCCTTGTCCATGGGCCCGCGAAAAACTGTTTGGAGTGTGCCGATTAATCCGTGCCTGCACCAGTGATGGCTCGTGTTTCTGGGGGTTTAATCACTATTCAGGGCGCACCACAGAATAAATGTGGGGGCTGGCTTGCCTGCGATGGGCATAGGTATCTACACAGCCGGTTGACACGAAATCTGTGGCAGGTGAGCCGTTGTGGCGAGCAGGCTTGCCCTGCGTTGGGCTGCGAAGCGGCCCCAGTAAAGGCACTGCAATTTTCCTGTTAGAACTCAGCGTCTGGGTTTGGGTCTGCTTCGCAGCCCAACGCAGGGCGAGCCTGCTCGCCACAGGAAAAATTGGCTGCCCTCAAAAACTGGCAGACCGCTATCGCGGGCAAGCCCGCTCCCACAAGGGATTTACGCTGTTTTCGGACAAAAATTTCACGCTGCGTGTTATATCGTAACCAATTGTATGTAAGCGGACGTTAAGTGGATGCAAGTGGATCTGGAAGCTGACGGCGCTTCGGTTGAAGGCCTTCCGCGTTTTCAACAAGGGCTGTTTCATGCCCGCCGGTTGCGCCAGGCGGGCATCAGCCTGACGGCCCTGGCCGTGGCCGGTTGGGTGCTGGCGCTGTTTGTCGCGCTGTTCGCGCCGCTGTCGATCTGGCCGGTGGTGCTGATCAACTGCGCGTCGGCCTTGCTGGTGCTGGTGGCCGGGTTGCAATCGGCGTGGTGGGTGGCGGATTGGCGCGCCCAGGCGCTGGAAACGCCCTCGGCTGAACTGATCGAAGCGTCCGGCGAAGAGGTTGGCGCGTTCGCACGGGCGCTCAATCGGTTTGGCAGCGGCGTGCTGTCACAGGTTGGCGCGCCGGTGCTGTGGCTGTGCGGCTGGTCGTTGCTGGCGCTGATCAGCATCATCGAATTCTGGAACCTGGCCTTGCCCGCCGCCGCGCTGGGGCAATCGGCGAGCATCGGCGCGGCGCTGGCCCTGGCGTTGGCCTTTGGCTTGTTGGTGTTCGAGCGACGCTTGGCCCAGGAAACCGCTGCGCAATGGCCGGAAGCGTCACAGCTGGCGCAGTTGAGCCGCGTGGCGATTGTCAGCCTGGTGCTCAGTGCGATCTGCCTGCTGTTTGCCGGTGCCGAATCCGTGTGGCCGCTGCGCCTGGCCGTGTTGACGGGGCTGTTGCCCGCGCTGGTGGCGCTGGAGTTTCTGCTACGAGGCGTGCTGTCACTGTTCAGCCCGCGCCAGCCGCGCCTCGAGCCGCGCTTGATGGCGCAAAGTTTTATCGCGGGCCTGCTGCGTTGGCCACCCCAACCCTTGCTGGCGTTGCAGCACGAATTGCACAACCGGTTCGGCATCGACTTGCGCCAGATCTGGGCGTTTACCTACATGCGCCGGGCATTTTTGCCGGTGCTGTTGGTGGTGCTGGCGGTAGGTTGGGCGCTGACCGGCGTGCACGAAGTGCCCCTGCAAGGCCGTGGGATTTATGAGCGCTTCGGCAAACCCGTGCAGGTGTTCGGGCCGGGCTTGCATGCCGGGTTGCCTTGGCCATTGGGTCGCGTGCTGAGCGTGGAAAACGGCGTGGTGCATGAACTGGCCACCAGCGTCAGCGAGGCGGCCGCACCGGAGTTGGCCTCGGCGGAAGGCCCGGCGCCGCTAATCGCCAACCGCTTGTGGGACGCCAGCCATGTGAATGACAAGTCCCAAGTGATCGCCAGCAGCAGCGGCGACAAGCAGAGCTTCCAGATCGTCAATATGGATGTGCGTTTCGTCTACCGCATCGGCCTGACGGACAAGGCTGCGCTGGCCGCCACCTATAACAGCGCGGATGTACCGACGCTGATTCGCAGCACCGCCAGCCGCATCCTTGTGCATGATTTTGCGTCGCGCACCCTCGACGAATTGCTCGGTGAGCAACGCACCAGCCTCGCCGACGAAGTAGGCCGCGCGGTGCAGGCGGACCTGCAAAAACTCGACAGCGGCGTGGAGATTTTGGCCACGGTAGTCGAAGCGATTCACCCACCGGCCGGTGCTGCCAATGCTTATCACGGTGTGCAGGCGGCACAAATTGGCGCCCAGGCGCTGATCTCCCGCGAACGCGGGGCTGCCAGCGAGCAAACCAACCAGGCGTTGCTGCAAGCCAGCACCGCCCGCGACCAGGCGCTGGCCACTGCCCGTGAAGTAAACGCGGGCGCCCAAGCGGCCGACCTGCGTTTTACCGCCGAACAAAAAGCCTACGCCACGGCGGGTCGTGCCTTTGTGCTGGAACAGTACCTGGGCCAACTCAGCCAAGGCCTGGCCCACGCCAAGCTGCTTATTCTGGATCACCGCCTGGGCGCCGATGGCGCGCCGACGATCGATCTGCGTTCTTTTACTTTGCCGGCCGACCCGATGGCGCCGCGTAAAGCCGTTCAATAAGGAGTCTGTCTGTTGAGCGCACATTCTCACGATCACGGTCATCACCCTCATCATGGCCACCATCATCACCACCATGGCGACGAACAGGCCGCTGGCCCATTCCCTTGGCGGCGCATGGCCTGGGCGGTGTTGCTGGTGTTGTTTGCCGTCGCGGCGGCGAGCCTGGTGCAGGTGCGTTCCGGTGAAGCCACGGTGATTACCCGCTTCGGCAACCCGGCGCGGGTATTGCTGGAGCCGGGCCTGGGCTGGCGCTGGCCGGCGCCGTTCGAAGCGGCGATCCCGGTGGACCTGCGCCTGCGCACCACTTCCAGCGGTTTGCAGGATGTGGGCACCCGCGATGGCCTGCGCATTATTGTGCAGGCCTACGTGGCGTGGCAGGTGCAGGGCGATGCCGACAATGTGCAGCGCTTTATGCGGGCGGTGCAGAACCAGCCGGATGAAGCGGCGCGGCAGATTCGCACCTTTGTCGGATCGGCGCTGGAAACCACGGCGGCCAGCTTCGACCTGTCGAGCCTGATCAACACCGACGCCAGCCAGGTGCGCATCGCTGATTTTGAAGCCCAGCTGCGCCAGCAGATTGATCAACAATTGCTCACCACCTATGGCGTGCGCGTGGCGCAAGTGGGTGTCGAACGCCTGACGTTGCCTTCCGTCACCTTGACCGCCACCGTCGACCGCATGCGTGCCGAGCGCGAAACCATCGCCACTGAACGCACCGCCGTGGGCAAGCGTGAAGCGGCGCAGATTCGCTCCGCTGCCGAGCGTGATGCGCGCATCGTGCAGGCCGATGCCACGGTGAAAGCCGCTGATATCGAAGCCCAGTCGCGGGTTGAGGCGGCGCAGATTTACGGGCGTGCCTACGCCGGCAACCCGCAGTTGTACAACCTGCTGCGCTCGCTCGATACCTTGGGCACGGTGGTCACGCCGGGCACCAAGATCATCCTGCGCACCGATGCTGCGCCGTTTCGTGCATTGGTAGACGGGCCCAAGGATGTTCAGCCATGACCGAGCGTGACGGCCCGGACAGCCCGTGGATCCAGGCCGGGCGTCTGACCTTCCTGGCGCTGTACGCGGTGACGGTGTTGGCGGCGTTGGCCTGGGCGTTTTCCAATGTGCGCCAGATCGACCCGCAAAACCGCGCCGTGGTGTTGCACTTCGGCGCGCTTGACCGCATCCAGAACGCCGGGCTGTTGCTGGCATGGCCTCAGCCCTTCGAGCAAGTGGTGCTGTTGCCGGCGGCGGACCGTGTGATCGAGCGGCGTGTGGAGAACTTGTTGCGCTCCGAGGCAGCGATCCAGGCCGACCGCGTGGCCAGTTTTGCTACGCCCTTGAGCGATGCGCTGGCCGGTTCAGGCTATTTGCTGACCGGCGATGCCGGTGTGGTGCAGCTGGATGTGCGGGTGTTCTATAAGGTCACGGAACCTTACGCCTTTGTGTTGCAGGGCGAGCATGTGCTGCCGGCCCTGGATCGGCTGGTGACGCGCAGCGCGGTGGCACTGACCGCCGCGCGCGACCTGGACACGATTCTGGTGGCGCGCCCTGAACTGATCGGCACCGACAACGGCGCCGCCGAGCGCCGTGAGCGGCTGCGCGGTGACTTGGTGCAAGGTATCAATAAACGCCTGGCGGAGCTGGCTTCGACGGGGTTGGGCTTGGGCATCGAAGTCACCCGCGTGGATGTGCAATCGAGCCTGCCAGGCCCGGCAGTCAATGCCTTCAACGCCGTGCTGACGGCCAGCCAGCAAGCTGACAAAGCCGTGGCCAATGCGCGCACCGAAGCGGAAAAACTCACCCAGACCGCCAATCAGGAAGCCGATCGGCTGGTGCAGGTTGCCCACGCCCAGGCCAGCGAACGCTTGGCCAACGCCCAGGCGCAAACCGCGACTGTTACCAGCCTGGCGCAGGTGAAAGACCCGGGCTTGTTGCTGCGGCTGTACCGCGAGCGCTTGCCGAAGATTCTTGGCCAGGCAGGTTCCGTGACCACCGTCGACCCTAAAGACGACTCCCGCTTGATCATTCAGGGAGCCGAGCAATGAGCGCGCCCATGTTGACCTCCGCCGAGCAGCGCAGCGCTGCCCGGCAATTGACCCTGGCCATGTTGGCCTTGGGACTGCTGGTGCTTGGTCTGGTCTGGCGCTGGCTTGCGCCGGACCAGACCGGCGTCAGCCAATTACTGCTCGGCGTTGCGTCCCTGCTGGTGGCCGTGCCGGTGATGCGCTCGGCCTGGTACAGCCTGCGTTACCCCAGCCTGCATGGCATCACCGATCAGTTGATCGCCCTGGCGATGATGGGTGCCTGGGCGACGGGTGATCTACTGACCGCCGCGTTGTTGCCGATCATCATGATCTTCGGCCATGTGCTGGAAGAGCGCAGCGTGATCGGCTCCCAGGAAGCGATTCACGCCCTGGGCAAACTGACCCGCAGCCATGCGCGGTTGGTGCAGGCCGATGGCAGCATTATTGAAGTGGATAACGGCACGCTGAACACCGGCGATATTGTCGAAGTGCGCGCCGGTGATCGCGTGCCCGCCGACGGCGTGGTGCTGTCGGGCCAGGCGAGCCTGGACACGGCGCCCATCACGGGTGAGTCGGTGCCGTTGGAAGCCAGTGTCGGTGTGCAGGTGTTTGGCGGGGCGATCAACCTGGATGGGTTGTTGCGCTTGCAAGTGACCCGCACCGGCGATGAATCGACCTTGGGCAAGGTCATTGCGCTTATGCAAAACGCTGAACGCTCCAAGCCACCCATCACGCGGCTGCTGGAGCGTTATGCCGGCAGCTATATGGTGTTGGTGTTGCTGCTGGCGGCGGTGACCTGGTTTGTCACCAATGACGCCCAGGCGATGTTGGCGGTGCTGGTGGCGGCGTGCCCGTGTGCCTTGGTGCTGTCGGCGCCGGCCACAGCGATTGCCGGGATTGCCGTGGCCGCGCGCCATGGGATTTTGATTCGCAGCTCGGCGTTTCTGGAGGAGTTGGCGGACCTGACCTCGTTGGTGGTCGACAAGACCGGCACGCTGACCTTCGGCACGCTGCGTTTGCAGTCCATCGAAACCACGGCACCGGATCGGCAGGTGTTGTTGAATCTCGCCGCCAGCCTCGGTTCGGCCAGCAGTCACCCGGTCAGCCGTGCGCTGGCCGGTTTGGCCACGCAAGAGCAGATGCTGGTGCTGACGGATATTCACGAACGCCAGGGGCTTGGCGTCGTGGCGCAAACCGGGCAGGGCGAGGCGGCGCTGGGGCGACCGGAGTTGTTCGAGCAGTTGGGTATTGTCACGACGACAGTCCCGAACCATGACGGCCCGATTGCCGGGCTGGCGTTGAACGGGCAATTCCTGGCCTGGCTGTTGCTGGCTGACAGCGTCAAGCCGGAAGCACGCCAGGCGCTGCAAGAGCTGCGCGACCTCGGCCTGGGCCGCCAACTGCTGCTGACCGGCGACCGCCAGAGCGTGGCCGACAGCCTGGCGCTCGACGTAGGTATCAGCGACGTCGAAGCGCAGGCTTTGCCGGAGGACAAGCTCAACCGCGTGCTGGGAGAAATCAGCAGTGGCTTCCGCCCTATGGTCGTGGGTGACGGGATCAACGATTCCCTGGCACTCAAGGCGGGCGTGGTGGGTGTGGCCATGGGCGCAGGCGGTGCGGACATCGCCCTGGCGTCGGCGGACGTGGTGCTGATCGGCAGCGATTTGCGCCGCCTCGGCACCTGCGTGCGCTTGAGCCGCCAGTGCCGGCACACGTTGCAGGTCAACGTGATCATCGGCCTGGGCTGGACGCTGGCCATCGTGGTGTTCGCCGCGTTTGGCTGGCTGGGCGCTGCCGGGGCAATGATTGCGGCGGTGTTGCATAACCTCAGCACCCTGCTGGTATTGGGCAATGCCGGGCGTTTGCTGCGCTTCCAGGAGCCGCTTTTGAAGCTGGATGAATAAATTTCAGAAATATTTGCACACGGCTGTAACGCCGGTGAGGGACCTCACTCTAGTGGTATGTCGAGACTGAGCAATCCGTTCAGACCGATTCCACTACCGATCATGAGGAATACAAAAATGAACTTCAAATCCGCTGCTGCTGGTGCCGCCCTCGCAATGGCCGCCGCTACCATGTTTGCTGGTGTTGTCACTCAGGCTCAAGCCGCTGACACCGCTGTGCACTGCTACGGCATCAACGCGTGCAAAGGCCAGAACGATTGCAAAACCAAGGACCACGCCTGCAAAGGTCAAGGTTCGTGCAAAGGTCAGGGCTTTAAGGCTATGGCCAGTGCAGATGCTTGCACCAAGGCTGGCGGCAAAGTCGGCGAATAACCGGCAACTCAGTGCTCCCGCAGCGGATGCCCCCCACCGCTGCGGACACTTTGCCCAGGAGTGTGTGATGTCCGCTTCCCTTACAAGTCTGGGTTACGGCCTGGGTTTACGCAGTGAGTACTACCAGCAGATCCTTGAACAATCGCCGGCCGTGGATTGGTTCGAAGTGATCTCCGAGAATTATCTGGTCCAGGGCGGTAAAGCCTTGTATTACCTGGACGCGATAGCCGAGCGTTATCCCCTGGTGATGCACGGTGTGTCCTTGTCCATCGGCGGGCCGCATGCCCTCGATACCGATTACCTGAAACAAATCAAACAGCTTGCCGAGCGCATTCAGCCTGCGTGGATCTCCGATCACCTGTGCTGGAGCCGTGGCAGTGCCCATCAGTTGCACGACTTGCTGCCGCTGCCTTACACCGAAGAAAGCCTTTACCACGTGGCCGGCCGCGTGCGCCAAGTGCAGGATGTGTTGCAACGCCCACTGGTGCTGGAAAACGTCTCCAGCTATGTGCGCTCCAAGGCCGATGAGTTTACCGAGTGGGAATTCCTCAATGCCTTGGCTCATCTGACCGGGTGCCAGCTGCTGCTGGACGTGAACAACGTGTATGTCAGCTCGCGCAACCACGGCTTTGATGCCTGGACCTTTATCCGTAGTTTGCCGCCCGAGAGTATCCGCCAGCTGCATTTGGCCGGGCATATGGACTACGGCGACTATGTGGTCGATACCCATGACCATCCGGTGTGCGACCCGGTTTGGGCGCTTTATCAGCAGACGCTTGAGCATCTGGGGCCGGTGTCGACCTTGCTGGAACGCGATGACCATTTCCCACCGTTCGAAGAACTGCTCACCGAGTTGAGCAAGGCCCGTGAACTGGGCGCGACCGCCTTGGCCCGGAGATCGTTATGCGCCTGACCGATTGGCAGCTGGCCTTTGAGCGACACCTGTTATCTGAAAACTCAGTCGCCAACAGTGGTTTCGCCGCTACCTTGCTGGGCGGGCCGACCCTGGATGTGGACACGGGCCTGGCGATTTATCACAACGCCTACCTGTCGCGCTTGCAGGAAGTGCTGCGCCATGACTTCGGTGCCATTTGGTATTGGCTCGGCGATGATGAGTTCGCCTCACTCACACAAGCCTATTTGCGCCGTTATCCGTCCGCCCATTACAGCCTGCGTTGGCTGGGTGAGCGGTTCCCGGCGTTTATCGTCGAGCATTTGGTGGCTGAGCAGAGCGTGCCGCTGGCTGAGCTGGCGCGGTTGGAATGGGCGTTTACCCTGGCGTTTGATGCGCCGCAGGGTGAGCCGCTGGCCCTTGATGATATGGCGCAACTGGCGCCCGAAGAGTGGCCGGCGTTGCAGGTCACCCTGGCGCCGTCGGTGCAGCAGGTGCTATGTCACTTCAATACCGTGGCAATCTGGCGGGCGAGCAAGGATGAGTCGGAGTTTCCCGACAGTCATGCGCTGGAGCTGGCGCAGATTTGCCTGGTATGGCGCCACCACAACGTGTGCCATTACCGCAGCCTGGAGCCCGCTGAAGCCTGTGCCTTGGCAGGAATGGTGACCACCGGCTGGAATTTTTCAGAACTGTGCGAAGCGCTGGTAGTCACTTATGCAGAGGGTGCACCACTGCAAGCAGTGACATGGCTGAAACAGTGGATCCAGGATGGGTTGCTCGAGCGCCGAGCCCCATAGAAGAAGGCTATTAAATCGATAGCCTCCTACTTTGTCTTCGGATGGTCTACCCTCACTCCAGACGTCTGAAACAAGGGGGGGACTATTCATGCTCGCGCAACTTCCACCGGCCTTACAG
This sequence comes from Pseudomonas sp. 58 R 3, assembly GCF_900006605.1. Taxonomy (NCBI): domain Bacteria; kingdom Pseudomonadati; phylum Pseudomonadota; class Gammaproteobacteria; order Pseudomonadales; family Pseudomonadaceae; genus Pseudomonas; species Pseudomonas sp. 58 R 3. The sequence continues at coordinate 171,644 of NZ_CVTT01000085.1, forward strand.
AATCTTCAGCTACCGCTGCGTCTTCGACTCTGGGACGGCCATGAATTCAACTTGGGCCCCGAGCCCAGTGTGACCATCGTGGTGAAGGACCCCACGGTCGTGTCCAGGCTGACCCATCCAACGCTCGATGCTTTGGGCGAAGCCTTCGTCGAGGGCAAGTTGGAGCTGGAAGGCTCCATCTCCGAGGTTATCCGGGTATGTGACGAGTTGAGTCATGCCCTGATCGACGACGACGAGGGGAATCGTCCGGTGCGCTCGATCCACGACAAGGCCACTGACGCAGCGGCTATTTCCTACCATTACGACCTGTCCAACGAGTTCTACCAGCTATGGCTGGACCAGGACATGGCGTATTCCTGCGGTTACTTTGAAACCGGCAGCGAATCCATCGACCAGGCCCAACAAGACAAGTTTCGCCATCTGTGCCGCAAATTGCGGCTGCAGCCGGGTGAGTATTTGCTCGACGTTGGCTGTGGTTGGGGCGGGCTGGCGCGGTTTGCGGCGCGTGAGTTTGGGGTCAAAGTGTTTGGCATTACCCTGAGCAAGGAACAGCTGGCGCTGGCTCGGGAGCGGGTTAAAGCTGAAGGGCTGCAAGATCAGGTCGACCTGCAACTGCTCGACTATCGCGACCTGCCGCAAGACGGTCGCTTCGACAAAGTCGTCAGCGTGGGCATGTTCGAGCACGTCGGCCACGCCAACCTGGCGGAGTATTGCAAGACGCTGTTTGGCGCGGTGCGCGAAGGCGGCCTGGTGATGAACCATGGCATTACCGCCAAGCACACCGATGGCCGACCCGTGGGCCGTGGCGCCGGCGAGTTTATCGAGCGTTATGTCTTCCCCAACGGCGAGCTGCCGCACCTGGCGATGATGACCGCCGAAATCAGCGAAGTCGGGCTGGAAGTGGTCGACGTCGAAAGCCTGCGCCTGCACTACGCGCGCACCTTGGATCATTGGAGCGAGCGCCTGGAAGACAACCTCGAAGCGGCGGCGAAGATGGTGCCGGAGCAGGCACTGCGGATCTGGCGGTTGTACCTGGCCGGTTGCGCGTATGCGTTTGCGCGGGGCTGGATCAATTTGCACCAGATATTGGCGGTGAAACCCCATGCCGACGGCAGCCATGAATTGCCGTGGACGCGGGAAGATATCTACCGCTGAAACTCGGTTATAAAAGTGCTGAAGATCTAAATGTGGGAGCGAGCAAGCCCGCTCCCACATTTGTTCTGTGCTGTATCAAAGAATGGGTGAGATAAGCCGCGCCACCCGCATGCCCAGTTGTTGCAGGCGCCGAGTCTCGCGACTTTCTTCCTGGCTGACTTCATGGGCCAGGGCGAAGTCATCCAGCAACATCTGCTCCACCTCGCTGGCAAACGCCTCGTCCACCGTCAGCAGCATCACTTCAAAATTCAGCCGGAACGAACGGTTGTCCATGTTCGCGCTGCCGATGGCGCTGATTTCGCTGTCCACCAACACCACTTTCTGGTGCAAAAAGCCTGGCTTGTAGCGGAACACCCGCACGCCTGCGCGGACGGCTTCGATCGCATAAAGGCTGGAGGCCGCATAAACGATACGGTGATCGGGGCGCGACGGCAGCAACAGGCGTACGTCGACACCGCGCAGCACGGCCAGGCGCAAGGCCGAGAACACCGCCTCATCGGGCACGAAATACGGGCTGGTGATCCACACGCGTTCGGTCGCCGCATGAATGGCTTCGACAAAAAACAGCGAGCAGGTTTCATACGGGTCGGCCGGGCCGCTGGCGAGCAACTGGCAGAGCACGCCGTCTTCGGGGTAAGTGTCCGGCAAAATCAGCGGCGGCAGCTCGCGCGCCGCCCAGAACCAGTCTTCGGCAAATGACTCCTGCAGGCACGCCACCACCGGGCCGGTGACCTGCACATGGGTGTCGCGCCAGGGTGCCAGCGGCGGCTTTTTGCCCAGGTATTCATCACCCACGTTGTGCCCGCCGACAAAGCCGGTAATGCCGTCCACCACCACGATTTTGCGATGGTTACGAAAGTTGACCTGGAAACGGTTAAGCCAGCCGCTGCGGGTGGCGAACGCTTTGACTTTGACCCCGGCGTCGCGCAGCGATTGCACGTAACGGTGGGGCAGGGCGTGGCTGCCGATGCGGTCGTAGAGCACATGAATATCTACGCCTTCGGCAGCTTTTTCCTTCAGCAGCGCGTGCAGCTGTCTGCCAAGCTCGTCGTCATGAATGATGAAAAACTGGAACAGCACTGCAGTTTTGGCATTGCGAATGGCGTCGAAAATCGCGCTGAATGTGGCTTCACCATTGATCAGCAACCGCACTTCATTATTGGCCAGGCACGGCATGCGCCCCAGTTTGGGCATGGCGCGCAAGGAGCCGTAGGCGCTGGAGTTGCGCGCGGCCAGGGCTTCTTCGACCCATGGGCGCCAGTTCAGCTCGGTGATGGCGGTGTGCATTTCCTGGTTAGCCTGGCGACGGGCCTGGATGTACGCATCGAAGGTGCTGCGGCCGAAGATCAGGTACGGGATCAGCGTCAGGTAAGGCATGAACATCAGCGACAGGGCCCAGGCGATCGAGCCTTGGGCGGTCCTGACCGTCAGTACCGCGTGGATCGCCGCCAGCGTCCCGAGAAAGTGCAGCGTGGCAATGAAGTAGGCGAGCAGGTGCGGGCCAAAAAAATCCATGAACGACATGACTCCAGGCAATCGAGTGCCTAACAGACCATGTTCCACAGCGAATGTCGCTATTTTATTTGCCGTGCAACACTGGCGGCTTTGCGGCGTCTAACGCCCACAATTACCCAGGAGTTACCCGATGAATGCTCGTCTGCTTGGTTTGGCCATGGTTGTTGGACTGACGCTGCCCGTGGCGGCTCAGGCGCAGATGCTGGCGCCGGGCTTGTGGGAATTGACCACCAGCAATATGAAAGTCGATAACCAGGATTTGCCGGACCTTTCGCTGATCCTCGGTCAGCTCAAGCAACAGATGACCCCTGAGCAGCGTGCGATGCTGGAAAAACAAGGCATCACCATGGCCGGTAAAGGCGTGCAGGTTTGCTTGACGCCCGCCCAGGTCGCCTCTGATTCGATCCCGCTGACCGACCCGCAATCGGGCTGCAAGCAGGAAGTGACCGACAAGACCGGCAACCAATGGAAATTCCGTTTCAGCTGCCCGAAAGCCCAGGGCACTGGCGTTGCAACCTTCCAGAGCCAGCAGGAATTCACTACCAGGGTAAACGGTACTTTCAATGCCACGGGCGTCCAGCAGAAGGGCAGCCTGGACACCCACGCCCAGTGGCTGGGTAACGATTGCGGTACGGTAAAACCCCGCGCCTAACGCAAAAAATGCAGGGGCAAGCCCTGGCAGCTGTCGACCACCTGGCCGTTGTGCCACGCCAGGTGGCCGGACACCAGCGTGGTGCTCACGCTGTGGCGAAAGCTGCGTTCGGCGAACGGTGTCCAGCCGCAGCGGGCGAGGATCGGCTGGCTACTGACGGGTTTACCTTCAGGCTCGGGTTTGATCAGCACCAAGTCGGCCCAATAACCTTCGCGCAAGTAACCACGGTCCGGGATGGCGAATAAATCGGCCACCCGGTGACTGGTTTTTGCCACCAGCGTGGTCAGGGGCAAATGCCCGTCCATGACCAATTCCAATAACGCCGGCAACGCGTGCTGCACCAGCGGCAACCCGGACGGCGCTTCACGGTAGCCCAACTGTTTTTGCGCCCAGGTATGCGGCGCATGGTCGGTGCCGATCACATCCAGACGATCACTCAACAAGGCCAGGCGCAACGCGTCGCGGTCGGCGCGGCTCTTGATCGCCGGGTTGCATTTGATCTGGTGGCCGAGGCGATGATAATCACGGTCATCGAACAGCAGGTGGTGCAGGCAGACTTCGGCGGTGATGTGCTTTTCGGCCAAAGGCTTGTCTTCGAACAATGCCAGTTCGCGGGCGCTGGTCAGGTGCAGCACATGCAGGCGCGTGCCATGGCGCTTGGCCAATTCCACGGCAAAGGACGACGAGCGATAACAGGCTTCGGCATCGCGGATCAGCGGGTGGGCGACGGCAGGAATCTGTTCGCCGAAACGCTCGCGCAGGCGTTGCTCGTTGGCCAGGATGCTCGGCGTGTGTTCGCAGTGGGCCAGCAGGAGCGTCGGCACTTGCGCAAACAGCCGCTCCAGAATCCGTGGGTCGTCCACCAGCATATTGCCGGTGGAGGCGCCCATAAACACTTTAACCCCGGCCACTTCACGCGGGTCGAGGGCGGCAACCACGTCGAGGTTGTCGTTGCTCACGCCGAAGTGAAAGCCGTAGTTGGCCACCGAGTGCAACGCGGCGCGGCGCTTTTTATCGGCCAGTGTTTCGAGGTTCAGCGTGGCCGGGCTGGTGTTGGGCATGTCCATGAAGCTGGTAATGCCACCGGCCACCGCCGCGCGGGATTCGCTGTAGAAACTGCCTTTGTCCGGCGCGCCAGGTTCGCGAAAGTGCACCTGGTCGTCGATCATGCCCGGCAGCAGCCACTGGCCTTGGGCGTCGATTTCCACAGGCTCGTTGTAGCCTTTAAGGCTGGCGGCAATCTTCTCGATGCGACCATTGGCGACCAGCACATCGGCGTCGAATTCCTGGCCTTCATTGACCAGGCGGGCGTTGCGGATCAGCAGGCGGCTCATGGTTCAGAACTCGTTTTGCAGGGCTTTGTAACCACGTACCAGGTCGACGTTGGTACGCGCGACGTCTTCGGAAAACTCCGAGGCGCTGACGCTCACCGGCGGGAATTGCGACAGGTCGGTATTGGGGCCGATGCGGGTGGTGGAGGGCACGTAGAAGGCGGCGGGCAAGTCGCGCCCATCGACCACCGAGTTATGGCGCACCACGCAGCCGTCGCCGACGGCGCAGTTGAACAGCACGCTGTTGAAACCAATGAAAACGCGGTCGCCGACGGTGCAGGGGCCGTGGACGATGGAGCGGTGCGCGATAGACGTGAACTCTCCAATCGTCACCGCCGCACCGGATTTGGAGTGGATCACCACGCCGTCCTGAATGTTGGAGTTGGCGCCGATGGTGATCGGGTCCATGTCGCCGGTGGCGTCGACTTCGTCGGCGCGGATCACGGCGTAGGGGCCGACGAACACGTTCTCGCCAATGATGACCTTGCCGCAGATGATCGCGGTCTTGTCGACGTAGGCCGACTCGGCAATCACCGGCAAGTCGCCGGAAGGGTTCTTGCGAATCATGCAACAGGCTCCGTAATAATGTGAACGTGATCGCCATCTATGGCGTTGTAGAAACAGGTCGGCCGCCCGGTGTGGCAGGCCGGGCCTTGCTGGTCGACGATCAGCAGCACGGCGTCGCCATCACAATCCAGGCGCGCCTCGATCAACTGTTGCCAGTGGCCGGAACTTTCGCCTTTGCGCCACAGTTGCTGGCGCGAGCGCGACCAGTAGCAGACGTGCCCAGTGGCCAGGGTTTCGCTGAGCGCCTGGCGATTCATCCAGGCCAGCATCAGCACAACGCCGCTGCCGTGTTGCTGGGCGATGGCGGCAATCAGGCCATCGCTGTTCCACGGCAGCGCGTCGAGTACGGGTTCGAGTGGAAAGCGGCTGCCCAGGGCAGCCTCTTCCAGGTCGAGCATGCTCAGGGTCATGGCTTGCTCAGGGCGGCGCACAAGGTGTTGAGGTTGTACTCGAACAGCCCGGTGAAGGTGCTCGCCGGGCCTTCGGCGGCGAGGGCGTCGGAGTACAGCGTGCCGCCGATCTGCGCGCCGCTTTCGTCAGCGATCTGCTTGAGCAGGCGCGAGTCCTTGATGTTTTCCATGAACACGGCTTTGACCTTGTCCTTGCGGATCTGGGTGATCAGCGCAGCGACTTCAGCGGCCGAAGGTTCGCGTTCGGTCGACAGGCCTTGTGGCGCCAGGAACTGGATGCCATAGGCCTGGCCCAGGTAACCGAAGGCGTCATGGGAGGTGACGATGCGGCGGTTGCCGGCCGGCAGCGCGCCGAACTTGGTCTTGGCTTCGGCCAGCAAGCGGTAGATTTCTTTCAGGTAGGTCTGGCTGTTACGCAGATAGTCAGCCTTGTTGGCCGGGTCGGCTGCCACCAGTGCCTTGGTGATGTTGTTCACATAGATTTCGGCGTTGGCCAGGTTGTGCCAGGCGTGTGGGTCCGGAATGGTTTCACCGTCTTCTTCCATGGTGTGGGAGATCACGCCCTTGCTGGCGGTGACCACCGTGGCCTTGGTTTCGGTGCTGGTAACCAGGCGGTCCAGCCAGGGTTCGAAGCCCAGGCCGTTCTTGATGATGACCTTGGCCTTGAGCAGCGCCTTGGCATCGTCCGGCGTCGGCTCATAGGTGTGGGCGTCGGAGTCGGGGCCGACCATGTTGCTGATCTGGATATGGTCGCCACCGATCTGGTGGGTGATGTCATCGAGAATGCTGAAGCTGGTGACCACTTGGAGTTTGTCGGCGGCCTGGGCCATCGACAAGGGCAGCAGAAGACTGAACAGCACGAGTAAAGCGCGCATCGGGAAACACCTCATTGGGATGTAAGAGAGGGCGGGCGGCGCAGCAAGCCGTGCACCGGGCCGAAAACCACGGACAGCAAATACCCGCCGCCAGCCACCAGCACGATGGCCGGGCCGCTGGGCAGTGAGTAGTAGAACGACAGCAGCAAACCAAACCACACCGACAGGCATCCCAGCACCGCCGATACCGCAATCAACACCGGCAGGCGTCGGCTCCAGAAGCGTGAAGCAATCGCCGGCAACATCATCAAACCCACCACCATCAACGCGCCGATAGCCTGGAAGCCGATCACCAGGTTCAGCACCACCAGGGTCAGGAATAACCCGTGGGCGAGTGGGCCGAGACGGCTGACGGTTTGCAGGAACAGCGGATCAAGGGTGTCCAGCAGCAGCGGTTTGTAGATCAGCGCCATGGCGATCAGGCTGAAACCCGAGACCCAGAGCATGCCGGTGAGGGTGGTTTCATCCACCGCCAGGGCAGAGCCGAACAGCAGGTGCAGAAGGTCCAGGCGCTTGCCGGCGATGCCCAGGATCAGTACGCCGGCGGCGAGCGAGATCGGGTAGACGGCGGCGAGGCTGGCGTCTTCACGCAGGCCGGTGCGGCGGGTGATCCACGCCGACAAACCGGCCATGCCCAGGCCGGCGCCGAGGCCGCCGATGGTCAGGGCCGGCAGGCTGATACCGGCGAACCAAAAGCCCAGCGCGGCGCCGGGCAGGATGCCGTGGGCGACGGCGTCACCGATCAGGCTCATGCGCCGCAGGATCAGGAACACACCCAGCGGCGCAGTGCTGCACGCAAGCACCAGCCCGCCAATCAGGGCGCGGCGCATGAAGACGAAATCTTGAAACGGCATCCACAGGTGGGCGGCGAAGTGCATCAGGCCACCTGCATATGCGGTTGCGGGCGGATCAGCTCTTTGCTGGGGCCGAACACGCAGCCGGTGTTTTTGATCTGCACCACATCCTGAGTGTGGTGGCGCACGGAGGCGAGGTCATGACAAACGATCACCACCGTGCGGCCCTCATCGTGCCAGGCGTGCACATGTTTCCAGCACAGCGCCTGGCCTTCCTCGTCGAGGGCGGCGTGAGGTTCATCGAGTAGCAACACCGGTGCTTGAGCCAGGCTCATGCGCGCCAGCAGCGCGCGTTGCAGTTCGCCGCCAGACAACGCCATCAACGGTCGATGCTCCAGGCCGGTGAGGCACCAGTCTTCCAACACAGCTTGCAGACGTTGGCTGCGTTGTTCCGGGCTGAGCTTGGTGCCCCAGAAGCCGGCGGCGACCAACTCTTGCAGGCTGATCGGAAACTGCCGGTCCAGGTGTTGCTGCTGCGGCAGGAACGACAAGCCGCCACGACGTGGAACATCCAGGCTGACGTTGCCCGCCAATGGCTTTTGCAGCCCGGCAATAACTTTGAGCAGGCTGCTCTTGCCCGTACCGTTGGCGCCAATGATGCCGGTGAGGCTGCCTTTTTCCAGGCTTAGATCCAGCGCAGGGGTGAGTGGTTGCCCAGGGGCGCCCCAGCGCAAAGCGTTGCAGGTGATCATGCAGAGTCTCTCTTCCAGCGGCTTTCAGCCACGGCATCGTGCGCGTGCAGGCTTTCGGCGTGGATCACTTTCAGGTGGAAGGCTTTGACGGCATCCGAGCGTTTCAAGGCGAGGTTCAGGCGGCGGGCGGCGTCTTCGCAGAACATCAGGTTCTGCCCGTTGGCCAAGGCGAAGGCTTGTTCGTCCGCACGTTTTACAGCGGTTTGCACGGCGGTGCCGAGGGCGGCTTCGACGGTGTCGATCAAGTCTGTGAGCGGCAGGGTGTTGTGGCTGGCGTCCAGTTGGATCGACAGTTGGGCGCTGCTGCGCTGGCTGTGAGGCGTGGCGACGATGCCGTTGGCGCTGCCGAGCCAGGTCAAAACGTCCTCGTGCTGCAACGGCGTGTTGGCAAAATCCTGAAGAAATTGCTGCTGAATCAACTGCCTGGCGAGCGCGGCCGAGCAAGGGCAAGTTGAAGAATAAGTAACGTCAATTTTTAGTTCCACGTGGAACATCTGGTTTTCCAGACGCGCTTCGATGCACACCGGGTAGCCTTTCCAACCGGCCAGCGGGCTGACCAAGGCCGGGCGTTTGAGTAACAAATCCGTGTGAATGCGCAAGTAGGCGTTCTTAGATAATCCTTCATGACTCTCAAGAAAGCGCTGCAGTACATTACGCAGAAGTGCAGGTGTAAGAAGCTGCTGGTCGAGCATTTCCAAGGCCAGGTACAGGCGCGACATATGAATGCCACGGGCCTCGCCATCGTCCAGGCTTACGCCTGCATCGGCGGTGGCAGTCAGGCGTTGGCCGTCGATGACGATTGGCAGGGCGATGCCGCACATGCCCACCCAGTCGAGCGGCAAGGCTTGCCGTGAAGCCTGCGCGGCGATATCCGGCAGAGTCAGCGCATTCATGAGCAGGTCCGTCGTTGGAAATAAAAAGACATGTTATATTATAACCATTAAGTCGACGATGATTTTTCTGCTCCAGTCTTTCTTCAGTCATGTCGAGCAGGGACGCTCCTTTATTTGCGGTGTTTTTCATGCACAGACGTCAGCTTCTCAATCTGCTGCTGGTCAGCCCTCTGTTCACCTTTCCATTGGGGGCGTTTGCCACACAGATTCGTAATGCGCGCTTGTGGCGCTCCGACGACAAACTGCGGCTGGTGTTCGACCTCAGCGGCCCGGTGCAATACAAGACCTTCTCCCTGACGTCGCCGGAGCGTGTGATCATCGACCTGAGCGGCGCCGGGCTCAGTGGTGATTTTTCGCAGTTGGCGCTCAAAAACAGTGGGATTACTTCGATTCGTTCTGGGCATTTCGGCAAGAGCGATACCCGTATCGTGCTGGACCTGGCCTCGCCGATGCAGCTCAACAGCTTTCTATTGCCGCCGCAGGATGGCCAAGGCCATCGGCTGGTGCTCGACCTGACCAGCGCCACCCACGCGCCGCGCCAGATTGCTGCGCAGCCGGCGCCGCTGGTGGCTCCAGTAGATAAAGCGCACCCCAAGCGCGACATCATTGTGGTGGTCGACCCCGGCCACGGCGGCAAAGACCCTGGCGCCATCGGCTCCAAGGGCCAGCGCGAAAAAGACGTGGTGCTGTCCATCGCCCAACTGCTGGCCAAACGCTTGAAGCGCGAGAAGGGCTTTGACGTGAAGCTGGTGCGCAACGATGACTTCTTTGTGCCGCTGCGCAAGCGCGTGGATATCGCCCGTCAGCACAAGGCCGATATGTTTATCTCGGTGCATGCCGACGCCGCGCCGCGCCTTACCGCATCCGGCGCTTCGGTGTATGCGTTGTCGGAAGGCGGCGCCACCTCCGCCACCGCGCGCTTTATGGCGCAGCGCGAGAACGGCGCCGACCTGCTGGGCGCCACCACCTTGCTCAACCTCAAGGACAAGGACCCGATGCTGGCTGGGGTGATTCTCGATATGTCGATGAACGCCACCATCGCCTCCAGCCTGCAACTGGGCAGCTCGGTGCTGGGCAGCCTGCAAAGCATCACCACGCTGCACCAGAAGCGCGTGGAGCAAGCCGGGTTTGCGGTGCTCAAATCACCCGACGTGCCGTCGATCCTGGTGGAAACCGGGTTTATCTCCAACACCCAGGACGCTCAGCGGCTGGTGACGGCGCGTCATCAACAAGCCGTGGCGGATGGGCTGTTCGACGGCCTGAAAAAATACTTCGAGAAGAACCCGCCGATGAACAGCTACATGGCCTGGGTTCAGGAACAGAAGAGCGGCCAGGTCTAACAGCCGGCTATACGGCTGCAGGTGAACTTGGCGCTGGCGCCACCTGAACTGGAAAACCGGTTGATGGTGGTCCAGCCCACGCGGCGCGTGTAGCCGACCCACGCCTCACCATCGGACGCCAACCCGGTAAAGAACGTCAGTTGCCCGTAGCGACTGCTGGTCTGTGCCCAATAGCGTTTGCCGATCACTTCAAAGCCGCGCAAATACGTGGTGCTGCCAGCCGTCGCCACGCTGTAGGCGTTGCCCAGCGGGTCTACACAGGCCAGCAAGTTGGCGCTGCGCGTGCAGTTCGCCAGCAGGCTCGGCGTTTGCGCGCAGGCAGTGCCTGCCACGCCCAGTAACAGGGCACACACCAGGGTTTTCATAACACCTCTCGGGCAAGAACGTGTTCCAGCATTGCGCCCTTCGTCGTGGCGAGCAAGCGGGGATTGGCTTATTTGTATTGTTATACTATAACATTAAAAAACAGCCTGACCCGTGAACCGCTTCCCATGACTGAACAAGACCTTCTGGCCCAACCGCCCGCTGACTACATGAATGACGCTCAGCAAGGTTTCTTCCGAGCGCTGCTGCTGACCCAGCGCGACGAATTGCAGGCGCGTATCGAGGCCGAGTTTTTGCTGCTGCGTGAGCAGGAAACCAACAGCGACCTGGCGGATATCGGCAGCGCCGAAGAACAGCGCCAATGGCAACTGCGCTTGCTTGAGCGTGAAAAAAAGCTGTTGGACAAGATCGACGATGCCCTGGAACTGCTGGCCCGCGGCGAATACGGCTGGTGCCGCGAAACCGGCGAGCCTATCGGCCTGCAACGCCTGCTGCGGCGTCCTACCGCCACCCTGTGTATCGAAGCCAAAGAACGTGAAGAGCTGCGCGAACGCCATAAACGGGCGATTTGACCGGCCAACCCTGATGAGGACTACCTGATGACCAATCGCCTTCCCGTTACCGTGCTGTCCGGCTTCCTCGGCGCCGGTAAAAGCACGCTGCTCAACTACGTTCTGCGCAACCGCGAAAACCTGCGGGTGGCGGTGATCGTCAACGACATGAGTGAAATCAATATCGACGGCAGCGAGGTGCAGCGCGACGTCACCCTGAATCGCTCCGAAGAAAAACTGGTGGAGATGAGCAACGGCTGCATCTGCTGCACCTTGCGTGAGGACTTGCTGGAAGAAGTCACAAAGCTCGCCAAGGAAGGTCGCTTCGATTACCTGTTGATCGAATCCACCGGTATTTCCGAGCCGCTGCCCGTGGCCGAAACCTTCACGTTTCGTGATGAAAACGAGCAAAGCCTGGCCGACATCGCGCGCCTGGACACCATGGTCACCGTGGTCGACGGCATGAACTTCCTGCTCGATTACCAAGCTGCCGAAAGCCTGGCTTCCCGGGGTGAAACCCTGGGCGAAGACGACGAGCGTTCCATCACTGACCTGCTGATCGAGCAGATCGAATTCGCCGACGTGATTCTGATCAGCAAGATCGACCTGATCAGCAGCCGCGAACGCGAGGAGTTGATGGCCATCCTTGAGCGCCTCAATGCGCAGGCGGAAATCATTCCGATGGTGATGGGCGAAGTGCCGCTGAACAAGATTCTCAACACCGGCCGCTTCGACTTCGAACGCGCAGCGCAAGCGCCGGGCTGGTTGCAGGAGTTGCGCGGTGAACACGTGCCGGAAACCGAAGAATATGGCATCGCCTCCACCGCTTACCGCGCGCGTCGCCCGTTTCATCCGCAACGCTTCTTCGACTTTATCGACCGCCCTTGGGTGAACGGCAAATTGCTGCGCTCCAAGGGCTTTTTCTGGCTGGCGAGCAAGCATCAGGATGCGGGCAGTTGGTCCCAGGCCGGTGGCTTGATGCGCCACGGCTTTGCCGGGCGCTGGTGGCGTTTTGTGCCGAAAAGCCAGTGGCCTCAGGATGAGGAAAGCGTGGCGGCGATCATGGGCAACTGGCAATTGAGCACCGGCGACTGCCGCCAGGAACTGGTGTTTATCGGGCAGAACATCGACTTCGCGCAGATGCGCGCCGAGCTGGACGCATGCTTGCTTAATGATGAAGAAATGGCCCAGGGCGTCGAAGGTTGGCGCCAGTTGGCCGACCCCTTTGGCCCTTGGTATGAGCAGGTAGCCTGATGCTGGCCCCGGTAATTCCCTTACGCCCGGTGATCCGGCAGACCCGTGGTGAAACCCCGCTGGCGCTGTCGGACATCCTCGAAAACGACGTCAACCTGACGCTGTGGCAGCGCCAGTTGCCCCTGCATATCGCAGAATTCGGCGCCTTGCTGGTGGCGCTCAATGAGCCGTTGGCCGATTCCATGGTGATTGAGCTCGACAACGAAGACGCTGTGCCGAATTTGCAAGGTTTGGCCTCCAGCTGCCGCGATCTTGAAGGCTACGAAGGCTTTATTGCCGATGTGTCCTGGCTGGTCAGCGCGTTTGCTTGCCTGCTCGGCGCCAAAAGGATTGGCGTGCGTTTGCGGCTGCTGGACAAGGCCATGTGCCCGCGCTTTCACGTCGACCATGTGCCGGTTCGACTGATCACCACCTACGCCGGCATCGGCAGCCAGTGGCTGCGCGAAGGCGTGATGGACCGTCGTAAGCTCAGCCAGCCCGACGCGGAACCCACCGAGTGTATCGAGCAGGTCCACTGCGGTGAAGTGGCCCTGCTCAAGGGCACAAAATGGCACGGCAACGAGAACCATGGCTTGATCCATCGTTCACCCGCGCTCAAGGCCGACGAGCGCCGATTGATCCTGACGCTGGATTGGCTCGCGTAACCGCGTAGGATCAAGCGCTCTACTCGGCCTGAATGAAGCCCCATGCTGCAGAACATTCCCACCCACGTGATTGCCGGGCCTTTGGGCGCCGGCAAGACCAGCCTGATCAAACACCTGCTGGCCCAACGCCCGGCCAACGAGCGCTGGGCCGTGTTGATCAATGAGTTCGGGCAAATCGGCCTGGACGCCGCATTACTCACCCAGGACGACGACGGCATTGCCCTGGGCGAAGTGGCCGGTGGCTGCTTGTGCTGTGTGAATGGTGCACCGTTCCAGGTAGGGCTTGGCCGCCTGCTGCGTAAGGCCAAGCCGGATCGGCTGTTTATCGAGCCCTCGGGCCTGGGCCACCCGGCGCAATTGCTCAAACAGTTGCGCGAGGCGCCATGGCAGGGCGTGCTCGCGGTTCAGCCCTGTGTGTTGGTATTGGACGCCCAAGCGTTGGCAGCGGGCAAAGCATTGCCGCAGGCACAGCAGGAAGTGCTGGCCAGCGCCGGTTTGCTGGTACTGAACAAAGATGAAGCGTTGGATGGCTCACAGCGCCAGGCCATAAAACAGCAACTCCCTGCTTGCCCGATTTACTGGACCCGCCAGGCGCAATTGCCCCTGACGCAATTGCCCGGTCTGAATACACAGGCTGGCGCAGCGGTGGATAACTTCGAGGTGCACAAAGGCCTGGCACAGATGCCGGCGATCTGGACGGAGCCTGCGTTGCCCATTTGCTTGAGCCAGTCTCAGGAAGGCGGCTGGAGTATCGGTTGGCGCTGGCATCCGAGCCAGTCGTTCGACATTGCGCGCCTGCACAGCTGGCTGTCAGGCCTTGATTGGCGCCGGGCCAAGCTGGTTATCCACAGCGGCGCTACCTGGGTATCGGCTAACGCTGTGGATAATAGTCCACTCACCTGGCAACCCAGCGAGTGGCGCCGCGATTCACGTATCGAATTGATTTTCAGCCAGCCACAGGACGTGGCTGGGCTACAGAGCGCGCTGGCCGCCTGCCGTCAGTGACGGGTCTTGCTGGCGTGGTCCTGGCGCCATTGGCTCAGCTCGATGACTTCGGCACTGGGCAGCGGCGTTTTGATTTCGAACGGGTAGGGCGCCAATTCGATCTGCGCGCTGTGGGCGCCGAACTGAGTGATAGTCCCAGGATGACGGGCTTCGCCGGTCACAGTGAACTCAAAGTTATAAATGCGCGCCAAGCGGCGCCGACCATTGGCATCTTTCACAAACCCGATGCGTTTGAGCGCCACTGCACCGTCAAGCAGTTCGATATCGAGCTTGGCGCAATGCTGCTTGACCCGCTCCAGCGCCTTTTCGCGCAGGCCGTGGTTGTGCCATACCCAGGCGGCACCGGTCGCCAACAGCATCAATACGAAGATGTTTCCCAGGGTCAGCATGCGATGAACTCCAACAAAGTGAGAGCAGCTTAACTGTGTCGTTGGTCTGTCGTACAGGCTGCGTTTAGTCGCATACTGCGCGGCCAGAATTCTAACGGCTTTACGGAAATCTCCCGCATGAAACGCACACCTCATCTGCTTGCGATCCAGTCTCATGTGGTCTTTGGCCACGCCGGAAACAGCGCCGCCGTGTTCCCCATGCAGCGGGTCGGGGTGAACGTCTGGCCGCTGAACACCGTGCAGTTCTCCAATCACACTCAGTATGGCCAGTGGGCGGGCGAAGTGCTGGCGCCGCAGCAAATTCCGGCGCTGGTAGAAGGCATAGCCGCGATTGGCGAGCTGGGTAACTGCGACGCGGTGCTGTCCGGCTACTTGGGCAGTGCCGATCAGGGCCGCGCGATTTTGACCGGCGTGGCACGTATCAAGGCCATTAACCCTAAAGCCCTGTACCTGTGCGACCCCGTCATGGGCCATCCGGAAAAGGGCTGCATCGTGCCTCAGGACGTGAGCGATTTCCTGTTGGACGAGGCGGCGGCCATGGCGGATTTCCTGTGCCCCAACCAACTGGAGCTGGATAGCTTTGCCGGGCGCAAGCCGCAATCGCTGTTCGATTGCCTGGCGATGGCCAAGGCGCTGCTGGCCCGTGGGCCGAAGGCGGTATTGGTCAAACACCTGGATTATCCGGGCAAGCTGCCGGAGGGTTTCGAAATGCTGCTGGTCACAGCAGAAGGCAGCTGGCACTTGCGCCGGCCGTTGCTGGCGTTTCCGCGTCAGCCGGTGGGCGTGGGCGACCTGACGTCGGGGTTGTTCCTGGCGCGTGTGCTGTTGGGCGACAGCCTGCTGGCGGCCTTCGAATTCACCGCCGCAGCGGTGCATGAAGTGCTGCTGGAAACCCAGGCCTGCGCCAGTTACGAACTGGAGCTGGTGCGGGCTCAGGATCGTATCGCGCATCCGCGTGTGCGCTTTGAAGCAACACCCATCGGCCTGTAAGCACACAAAACCCAATGTGGGAGCAGGCAAGCCGGCTCCCACATTCGATTGGGTTTACAGCTCGGGATTTATGGCCCGTCGGCCTTGATTTCCTGGTAACGCTTCTCCAGCTCCTGACGGATCTGCCGACGCTGCTGCGCCTGTACAAACCGGCGCTTGTCTTCGCTGTTCTGCGGCTGCAGCGGCGGTACGGCGGCGGGTTTGCGCTGGTCGTCCACGGCCACCATGGTGAAGAAGCAGCTGTTGGTATGGCGCACCGAGCGCTCGCGGATGTTTTCGGTCACCACCTTGATGCCCACTTCCATTGATGTGTTGCCGGTGTAGTTGACCGAGGCCAGGAAGGTCACCAGCTCGCCGACATGAATCGGCTCGCGAAAAATCACCTGGTCGACCGACAGCGTGACCACATAACGGCCCGCGTAACGGCTCGCGCAGGCGTAGGCCACTTCGTCGAGGTACTTGAGCAGGGTGCCGCCGTGCACATTGCCTGAGAAGTTGGCCATGTCAGGGGTCATCAATACCGTCATCGACAGCTGGGCGTTTCCGGGTTCCATAGCACACTCACGGGTTGTAGGCATTGGTTGGGGGACACCTCTACGGGTGCTGGAATCTTTACAGCGCTCTCCCTAACGGGACGCCGATGGGCGGCTTGCCGTCACGCGAATGCCGATCTGTTTCCATATATTGCACCGGCTTTCTGCCGGAAGTCCCGGTGTTAACCTTCAAAAGCCCATCTCAGGGCATTTCTTACGATCAAGGCAGACTTTTCCTTCCGCGCTTCGCGACTGTCCAAGGGCGCCTGCGGAAGTGGGAAAAGCGCCAGTACCCTCAAGGAGCCCCTCGCCATGCACGCCATCAGCTTTATCCAGGACTTGGCCGTGATCATGTTGGTGGCAGGGGTTGTCACCATCCTGTTTCACCGCCTCAAGCAGCCGGTGGTGCTGGGGTATATCGTCGCCGGGTTCATCATCGGTCCTCACACGCCACCGTTCGGCCTGATCCACGACGAAGACACCATCAAGACCCTGGCTGAGCTCGGAGTGATCTTCCTGATGTTTTGCCTCGGCCTGGAGTTCAGCCTGCGCAAGTTGTTCAAGGTCGGCGCCACGGCGTTTATCGCGGCCTTCCTGGAAATCATCCTGATGATCTGGATCGGCTACGAGATCGGCCGCTGGTTCGACTGGAACACCATGGATTCGCTGTTCCTCGGCGCGATCCTGGCGATTTCTTCGACCACCATCATCGTCAAGGCCCTCAATGACCTGAAGATGAAGAACCAGCGTTTTGCCCAGCTGATTTTTGGTGTGCTGATCGTCGAGGACATCCTGGGCATCGGCATCATTGCCCTGCTGTCGAGCATCGCCGTCAGCGGCACGGTGAGTTCCGGCGAGGTGTTCTCCACGGTCGGCAAGCTGTCGCTGTTCATGATTGTGGCGTTGGTGATCGGCATTTTGCTGGTGCCGCGCCTGCTGGCCTATGTGGCCAGGTTTGAAAGTAACGAGATGCTGCTGATTACCGTGTTGGGCCTGTGTTTCGGCTTCTGCCTGCTGGTGGTCAAGCTCGAATACAGCATGGTGCTGGGCGCGTTCCTGATCGGCGCGATCATGGCCGAATCCCGCCAGTTAATTAAAATTGAGCGCCTGATCGAACCGGTTCGCGACATGTTCAGCGCGATCTTCTTTGTCGCCATCGGCTTGATGATCGACCCGCAGATCCTGCTGCAGTACGCCTGGCCAATCGCGGTGATTACCGTGGCGGTGGTGCTGGGCAAGATGCTGTCCTGCGGCCTCGGGGCGTTTATTGCCGGCAATGATGGCCGCACCTCACTGCGCGTGGGCATGGGGCTGTCACAGATTGGCGAGTTCTCCTTCATCATCGCAGCGCTGGGGATGACCTTGCAGGTGACCAGCGACTTTCTCTATCCGGTGGCGGTGGCGGTTTCGGCGATTACCACACTGCTCACGCCGTACCTGATTCGTGGCGCTGACCCGTTGTCGTTGAAGATTGCCGCGGTAATGCCCAAGCGCATGAGCCGGGTGTTCGGTCTGTATGGCGAATGGTTGCGCAGCATTCAGCCTCAAGGTGAGGGCGCGATGCTGGCGTCGATGATTCGCAAGATCATCCTGCAAGTGGGCGTGAACCTGGCATTGGTGATCGCGATCTTCTTTGCCGGCAGCTTCTTCGCGGCGCGCATTGGCGGGTATCTGGAAGGCTGGGTCAATGATCCGAGCTGGCAGAAGGCATTGATCTGGGGTGGGGCGTTGCTGCTGTCGCTGCCGTTTCTGATTGCGGCGTACCGCAAGCTCAAGGCGCTGTCGATGCTGCTGGCGGAGATGAGTGTGAAACCGGAGATGGCCGGGCGGCATACTCAGCGTGTGCGACGGGTGATCGCGGAGCTGATTCCGATCCTGTCGCTGCTGGTGATCTTCCTGCTATTGGCAGCCTTGTCGGCCAGTATATTGCCGACCAACAAGTTGCTGGTACTGATTGCCGTGGTCACGGCGGCGGTGGCGGCGGTGCTCTGGCGGTGGTTCATCCGCGTGCATACGCGGATGCAGGTCGCCTTGCTGGAGACCCTGGATAACCACAAAGATACGCCTGAGCACTAGAGGCCGGAGCGGGGCTCAGCTTTCCAGCCAGACGTCCCGCGCCCAGTGCCACACCGACTCCCAGGTTTCTTCGGTGACCAGTTCCTCTTCGCCCGACCACAGCACCACGGTGCCGTCTTCTTCGACGCAGTAGTAGTCATCGCCGTCCTGGCAGATCGGGATCATGCTGCGGTCTACACCGGCGTCCCAGGCGTTGGCGGCAACGTCCGGCAGGTAGGTGTGGGACTGCGGGTCGGTGACGGTCACCGGTTCCAGGCTGCCGTACACCACGTCGCTGACGGTCAACAGGAATTCACGGAAGACAAACGGGATGTCGATGAACAGTTGTTCCTCGATTTCCACCAGTTGGTCTTCGTCAGGCAGCTCCAGAGGAACCGGGACCGGTTCGTTGGCTTCACGCAATTGTTCGATGATTTCTTCCACGGCCGGAATCCTCTTGCTAGTTGGCGCGGTTAATAGGGCGTTTTATACAGTAGCTCGCTATAAGTGCAACCGCGAAATAGAAAACCCCGGAACATGTCCGGGGTTTTTATTACCAAGTGCTCAAGCGTGCGGCTATCAGCCGTTCTGGCGGATACCGGCGACCAGCCAAGGCTGGTTCTCGCCTTGCGGGCGTTCCATGTTCCAGCTTTCGCTGAACACTTCGCCCTGGTCGAAGCGCGAGGTCTTCGACACACCGCTGAAGGTCAGGGTGGCGATGGTCTTGTCGGCGCGATCATCCACACCATCCAGCTGCACGCGCAGGTCGTCGATGTAAGTCGACTGGAACGCATCGCCGATTTCGGCCCGTTCGCGCTTGAGGAACTCCAGCAGTTGCGGGGTCACGAACTCGGCGATCTTGTCCATTTCGTTGGCGTCCCAGTGCTGCTGCAGGGACTGGAAGTGGCTGCGGGCCGCTTCGACGAAACGCTCTTCGTTGAACCAGGCCGGCGCATTGATCACCGGACGGGCGGCGGCAGGTGCTGCCGAACCACCGAAGATCGAGCCCATGGCTGGTTTTTGCTCGAACACTTCACGCTGCATCGGCGCGCCGGCGGGAGCCAGGTGCTCCTGCTGCTTGCGTCGACGGGCGGCGATAAAGCGGAAAATCACAAAGGCGATGACCGCCAGGATCAGGATGTCGAAGATCTGCATGCCCTGGAAGCCGCCGCCCATGAACATGGAAGCGAGCAGGCCACCGGCGGCGATACCGGCCAGAGGGCCTAACCAGCGCGAAGCACCGCCGGCCTTGGCAGCAGCGCCAGCGGCACCGGCTGCACCAGCGGTCGCCGCTGCGCCGCCCATGCCACCGGCGGATGGAGCCATTTGGCTGGTCTGGTGAGTCGGAGCCGAGCCCATGCTTTTGCCGCCACCGAAGCGCTTGGCGTTGGCGTCGAGGCTCATCGTCAGGCCGATGCACAACGCCATGGCGATGCTAAGAAAACGTTTCATAAAGGGAATTCCCATTTGTGGATTGCACGCGCGCCATGTTGCACAGGTGTCGTGACAGTGGCTAGCGACATAATGTTTCGGGCTTTTGCGTAAGACCGATTCAGAATGGCCTGTAGGACTTATCTCAGATATTGGCCCGCGCTGCTTAAAAACAAGGGCACCACCGCAGATCGTTCCCACGCTCTGCGTGGGAACGCCGCCTGCGACGCTCCGCGTCCCGCTTTGAAGGTGTGACGCAGAGCGTCACTTGATGCATTCCCACGCGGAGCGTGGGAACGATCATGAAGCGCCCTCGTCAGACAGCTTCGAGCTTCGCGTAACCCATCATCAGCCACTTGCTGCCTTCGGCGAAGTTCACCTGCACCCGTGCCTGGGCGCCGGCGCCTTCGAAGTTAAGGATTACACCTTCACCGAAGATCGCATGCTTGACCTGCTGGCCAAGGCTGAACGGAGTTTCCGGTATTTCGGAACCGGTGAACATGCTGCTGGAGTTCTGCTGCTGGCCGCCGCCGAACGGTCGGCTGACGCTGTTGGACAAGCGCACTTCCTGGATCAGACCTTTCGGCACTTCACGTACGAAGCGCGACACCTTGTTGTAGGTTTCGCTGCCGTACAGGCGTCGGGTCTCGGCGTAGGTCATCACAAGGTTCTGCATGGCGCGGGTGATGCCCACGTAGGCCAGGCGGCGTTCTTCCTCAAGGCGGCCGGGCTCTTCCAGGCTCATCTTGTGCGGGAACAGACCTTCTTCCATGCCCACCAGGAACACATACGGAAATTCCAGGCCCTTGGCGCTGTGCAAGGTCATCAGCTGAATGCTGTCCTCATGCTCATCGGCCTGGGTATCACCGGCTTCGAGCGACGCATGGCCGAGGAAGGCGGCGAGCGGCGTCAGCTCTTCATCTTCCTCGGTGTTTTCGAAGGCGCGGGCGGCGCTGACCAGTTCCTCAAGGTTTTCTACCCGGGCCTGGCCTTTTTCGCCTTTTTCCGCTTCGTGATAGGCGATCAGGCCGGACTGCTCGATGACGGTCTGGGTCATCAAGTGCAGCGGCATTTCTGCGCACTTGGCCGCCAGGTTCTCGATAAGCTCGACAAACACGCCCAGCGCCCCGGCAGCACGCCCGGTCAGGCCCTTGTTGGCGATCAGCAGGCGCATGGATTCCCACATCGACACATCGGCGTGGCGGGCGTGGTCGCGAATCGCTTCAACGGTTTTCTCACCGATGCCACGCGCCGGGATATTGATCACCCGCTCCAGCGCCGCATCGTTGCCACGGCCTTCCAGCAAGCGCAGGTAAGCCATGGCGTTCTTGATTTCGGCACGCTCGAAGAAGCGCTGGCCGCCATAGATGCGGTACGGAATGCGCTCGCGCAGCAAGGCTTCTTCCAGCACCCGCGATTGGGCGTTGGAGCGGTACAGAATCGCGATATCACTGCGCGCCAGGCCGGTTTTCAACGCGCTTTCGATGGTTTCCACCACGTAGCGCGCTTCGTCGTGTTCATTGAACGCGGCGTACAGGTTGATCGCTTCGCCTTCGCCGCCGTCGGTCCACAGTTCTTTGCCCATGCGCCCGGTGTTGTTGGCGATCAAGGCGTTGGCGGCCTTGAGGATGCCGGCGGTGGAGCGATAGTTCTGTTCCAGACGGATGGTGACCGCGTCCGGGAAGTCGTCGGAATACTGGTAGATGTTCTCGATTTTCGCGCCGCGCCAGCCGTAGATCGACTGGTCGTCGTCGCCTACGACCATCAGGCTGTCGCCGCCTTTGGCCAGCAGGCGCAACCAGGCGTACTGCACGGCGTTGGTGTCCTGGAACTCGTCCACCAGAATGTGCCGGAAGCGTTTCTGGTAATGGGCCAGCAAGCCTGGGTTGTCGCGCCACAGGTCGAGGGCGCGCAGCAGCAGCTCGGAGAAGTCGATCACGCCGGCGCGCACGCAGGCGGCCTCGTAGGCTTCATAAATGCTGCGCATGGTGGCCAGGAACAAATCGCCGCTGGCCTGGATATGTTGCGGGCGCAGGCCTTCGTCTTTCTGGCCGTTGATAAACCATTGCGCCTGACGCGCCGGCCAGCGTTGCTCGTCCAGGCCCAGCTCGCGGATCACCCGCTTGACCAGGCGTTGCTGGTCATCGCTGTCGAGAATCTGGAAGGTCTGGGCCAGGCCTGCTTCCTGCCAGTGCGCCCGCAACAGACGATGCGCCAGGCCGTGGAAGGTGCCTACCCACATGCCGGCCGGGCTGATGCCCATCAACTGTTCGATGCGATGGCGCATCTCGGCAGCAGCCTTGTTGGTAAAGGTCACCGACAAGATGGAATGCGGGGACGCGTTCTCGACCTGGATCAACCAGGCGATACGGTGCACCAGCACTCGGGTTTTACCGGAGCCAGCACCGGCCAGGACCAACTGACGGCCAACGGGGGCTGCGACAGCCTGGCGTTGGGCATCGTTGAGAGAGTTCAGCAAAAGGGAGAGATCATCGCGCATCGGCGCATTCTAGGGTGCTGCGGGGAGTCGGGCAAATCCCAATGCCGGGTGGTCGATACAAAACATTCCGGGCGATCCTGGCCGCGCAAACATTCTGCTGGCGGTGATGACCGGTTGGTCATGGCCCACAGCCCGCGCACTGTCTAGCTCAAGCGCTTTGGCCGCGAAGTTTGCGGGTAAAAACCGTGGGGTTTTTATGACTTGGAGCAGTTTGGCCCAAGCGTTTGCTTGTGTATGCTCCGTCCACGTTTCGGGCTCACCATTATAAGAACACTGCCTATGACCCTCAGTCCCGATCTGTTTGGCCCCTCGGTGGCGCCCGCGCAGGTCATCCGTAAACATTACGCAACCGAGATGGCGGTCGAACGCACTCGCCTGTTGTATCAAGGCTCCTTGCTGCCGACGTTATTGATGCTGGTCAACGGCCTGGTCTGCGCCTGGTTGCTGTGGAACCCCAAGCAATACCTGTTGGACAGCATCTGGCTGGTCTGGCTGCTCGCCCTGGTGGCCCTGCGTGTGATCCAGGTGGCGGCGTTCGATTCGGCGATGCCCAGCCGCCAGGCCCTGCCGATCTGGCGGCGCATGTTCATGCTCGGCTCGGCGGTCAGTGGCTTGACCCTGGCCACCGCCGCCATCGCCCTGGTGCCGGCGGACAGCTTTATGCAGCAGGCCTGGGTGTTCGGCCTGATCGGCGCCGCGACGCTATCGGCCAGCGTGGCCTATGCCGTGAGTTTGCCGGCGTTCCTGTCCTTTGCCGTGCCGTGTCTGGTGCCGGCGATTGTCTATCTGTTCTGGAACGGCACTGCGCAGCAACAAGGCTGGGGCGTGCTTGGCCTGATCCTGCTGGCCTCGTTGAGCCTGGTGGCCTGGCAGGTCAACCGCCTGATCCAGCGCGGCTTGTTGCGACGTTTTCAGAACCAGGCGCTGATCGAGCATCTTCAGCAGGCGCAGCAACGCAGCGAGCAGTTGAATCAGGCACTGGTGCGCGAAGTCGGCCAACGTCGCCAGGCCGAACAGGAATTACGCGACGCCCAAATCGGCCTGCAAGACCGCGTGACGCAACGCAGCCAGGAGCTGGACGCTGCCAGCCTGGCCCTGAATAAAAGTGAAGCGCGCCTGGCCATGGCCCTGCAAGCCAGTGAGTTGGGCCTGTGGGACTGGAACCTGCAAACCGACGAGGTGCATCACACCCAGCTCAAAGAGTTGTTTGGCCTGGAGCCCGAGTACGTCACGGCGATGCTCAGCCACCTCAAGCCGCGCCTGCACCCCGAAGACCTGCCGCTGCTCAAGCGCGCGCTGGTGGAGCACCTCAAGGGGCGCAGCGAGGATTACCAGGTGGAATACCGCGTGCGCCATGGCGACGGCCATTGGGTGTGGATCGAAGACCGTGGCCGCGCCGTGGAGCGCACGCCCGGCGGCCGCGTTACGCGCATGCTCGGCACGCGCCGCGACATCAGCGCCGACAAGGCCCTGGAGGAGCAGCAACGCCTAGCCTCGACGGTGTTCGAAGCGGCCAGCGAAGGCATCGTAATTCTGGACCCCCAGTACGTGCTGATCGCCGTCAACCAGGCCTTCAGCCGTGTCACCGGCTTTGAAATCGACGACATGATCGGCCGCAATGTTGTCGAACTGCCCAGCAGTCGCGACGCCCGCCGCCACTTCCCGGTGATCCGCCAGGCCCTGCTCAGCCATGGCACCTGGCAGGGCGAGTTGGTGGAAACGCGCAAGAACGGCGAGCTGTACCCGCAGTGGCTGCAATTGAATGTAGTGCGCGATGCTCGGGGAAAAGTGAGCCATATTGTGGGCTTCTTCGCCGATTTGTCGGCGCGGCGTGAATCCGAGGAGCGCATGCGCTACCTCACTCACTATGACGAGCTGACGGGCCTGGCCAACCGTTCGCTGTTTCGCGAACGCCTGCGTGAGGCGCATGCGCGGGTGCGGCAGGGCGGGCGCAGCCTGGCGCTGCTGCATATCAACCTGGACCGCTTCAAGCTGCTCAACGACAGCCTCGGCCATGAAGTCGCCGACCAACTGTTGCAGAAAATGGCCCGCCGTCTGATCAATGCCTTGCCCGAAGCCGACACCATCGCACGCCTGTCCGGTGATGAGTTTGCCGTGCTGTTCGATGCCTACGGCAGCCTGTCGAGCCTGGCACGGGTGGCCACGCGGCTGCTCGCCAAGTTGCGGGTGCCGGTGACGGTGGAGGGGCATGAGCTGGTGGTCAGCGCCTCAATGGGCGTCAGCTTGCTGCCGGACAATGCGCGGGAAATTTCTGCGCTGGTCAGCCAATCGAACATGGCCATGCAGCACGCCAAGCATTTGGGCGGCAACAATTTCCAGTTCTACACCGACAGTCTGCAAGCCAGCACGCTGGAACGTTTGCAGCTGGAAAACCACCTGCGCAAGGCCATCGACGAACGCCAGCTCACGGTGTTCTATCAACCGAAACTGTGCCTGGCCACGGGCAAGCTGAACGCCGCCGAGGCGCTGGTGCGTTGGGAGCACCCGCAGTGGGGCATGGTGCCGCCGGGGGACTTTATCGGTTTGGCCGAGGAAACCGGCCTGATCGTGCCGCTGGGCGAATTCGTGCTGCGCCAGGCTTGCTGGCAGGCGTGCGAGTGGCAGCGCCAGGGGCTGGCGCCGATCCGCGTGTCGGTAAACCTTTCCGTGCACCAACTGCGTCAGGGCAAGTTGGTCAGCCTGGTGCGCCAAGTGCTCGAAGAAACCGGCCTGGACCCGCAATACCTGGAGCTGGAGCTGACCGAAAGCCAATTGCTCGACAGCGTTGAGCACATTATTGCGACCTTCCAGCAATTGCGCGATTTGGGCGTGAAGTTGGCCATCGATGACTTCGGCACCGGGTATTCGTCCCTCAGCTACCTCAAGCGCATCCCCGTGGATTACGTGAAGATCGACCAGACGTTTATCCGTGGGCTTGGCCAGGGCCGGGAAGATGCGGCCATCACTCGTGCAATCATCGCCATGGCCCACGGGCTGGCGCTCAAGGTGGTGGCCGAAGGTGTGGAAGACCAGCAGCAGCTGGATTTCCTGCGCGGCGAACGCTGCGATGAAGTACAGGGTTACCTGATCAGCCGGCCGATGGCCGCTGAAGGGTTGGCAGATTTATTACGAAAAAATGCAGACGTTCCTTAAAGACCGCCACGCCGCCCCTGTGGCTACAAGGCGGCTGCCCGCTGATTCAAAGGGCATCAGGGCGATTTAGTGATGCATCGGGCGGGCAAAACGGTAATTCTTGTAGTATAACTACAAGCTTGCTACATCCCTGGCGTCTGCCAATAACAAGAGTCCTGCCCTTTGAACCTGTTGCAACATATCGCCCAGTCGCGCCACCTGTTACGCAAATCGGAACTCAAGGTTGCCGATCACGTGCTGCTTGACCCTGCGGCCGTGATGCACAGTTCCATGGCCGACCTGGCCCACAGCGTGGGCATCAGTGAGCCGACCATCGTGCGCTTTTGCCGTGCCATCGGTTGTTCCGGGTTCCAGGACTTGAAACTCAAGCTGGCGCAAAGCCTGGCGGCCGGTGCGAGCTTCGGGCAGTTTGCGATCCATGAAGACGACTCCGTCGCCGACTACAGCCTGAAAATCTTCGACACCACCTTGCACACGCTGATGGAAGTGCGCGAGAAACTCGATCCGGTTGAGCTGCAAAAGGCCGTGACCGCCATGTCCCAGGCCCAGCGCGTAGAGTTTTATGGTTTTGGTGCTTCGGGTGCCGTCGCCGCTGATGCCCAGCACAAATTCTTCCGCCTGCTGCTCACCGCTGCGGCCTATAGCGACCCGCACATGCAGGCGATGTCGGCGGTGACCTTGAAGCCGACCGACGTGGCCATCTGCATTTCCCAGTCCGGGCGCTCCAAAGACCTGCTGATCACCGCCAACCTGGTGCGTGAAAGCGGCGCTTCGTTGATCACCCTGTGCCCGAGCCAGACGCCGTTGGCGGAGCTGTCCACGGTCAACCTGGCGATCGACGTGCACGAAGACACCGAGATCTACACGCCGCTGACCTCGCGTATTGCGCATCTGGTGGTGATCGACGTGCTGGCGATGGGCGTGGCCATGGCGCGCGGGCCGAGCCTGGTCAACCACCTCAAGAGCGTGAAGCGCAGCTTGCGCAGCCTGCGGTTGTCGCCCAAGTCCGTCAAAGCCCTCGACGATTAGTGGGTTTGTCGCTCCCACGCTCTGCGTGGGGGTGTCTCTTGCGACGCTCTGCGTCGCGGGACGCGGAGCGTCCAAGGCTGCATTCCCACGCAGAGCGTGGGAACGATCAGTTCAGAAGATTCATCGTCCTGTAACCCTCGCGCCGCCAAAACGTCATCCCTTGCCCCCATTCTGTACTCCCCGTACTCGCATTGGGAGACTCGAAATGGCCCGGCACTACGAAGACAGCAGCACCGTCAAAACCCGTCGTCAGCAAGAAGATCAGCGCCGCATGGCGTTCCGTCGCGCAATCGAAGACCGCTGTGAGGAGCGCCAACTGCTCCAGAGCATCAGTGACTACCCGGAACTCCACTGGCAGGCACCCGCGGCTGCCCAGCGAAGCGCTCAGCCAGCGCGCTGATCTGTACGCGTTCGCTGCGAATAAAGCCCAGGAACGCATGGGCCACCGGTGACAGGCGTTTGGCTTTGGCCTGCACCAGGCACCAACTGCGGTACAGCGGCAGTTCTTCCACCGGCAGCTCCTTGAGCCCGCCGGTGGCCAGCTCCAGGTTGACTGCGTGGCGCGTCAGCAACGCCACGCCCAACCCTGCGCTGACGCATTCGCGCTGCGCCTCGGCCGAGGCTACTTCCACCGTCTGGGTGAAGTGCACGCGTTTTTCCTTGAAGTACTCCTCGCAGGCCAGCCGCGTGCCGGAGCCTGGTTCGCGGATGAGCAGCGTGTAGGGTTCCAGATCTTGAAGGCGCAGCGGCCCTTTCAGGCTCAGCGGGTGGTCGAGCGGCGCCACGGCGACAATCGGGTTGTTCAGGAACGGCAGGAATTCCAGGCCCATGTCCTGAGGCACCATGGACATGATCACCAAGTCATCACGGTTGTCCGAAAGCCTGCGAATCACCTGGGTGCGGTTAACCACCGTGAGGTGCAACTGCACCTCCGGGTGCTGGCGTTTAAAGGCTGCGAACAGGTGCGGCACGAAGTACTTGGCGCTGGATTCCACCGCCAGTTTCAGTTGGCCTTGCAGTGAGCCCTGCATGTCCGACAGCTGCATATCGAGGTTTTCCAGGCGCCCGAAAATGTCCCGGCTGGCGCGCTGCAAGGCCTCGGCGGCTTCAGTCATGTAGAGCTTTTTGCCGACGTAATCGAACAGCGGCTGGCCGATCAGCTCTTCAAGCTGGCGAATTTGCAGGCTTACGGCGGGTTGGGTGAGAGACATTTCCTCGGCGGCGCGGCTGTAGGATCGTAAATCACACACTTCATTGAAGATCTGCAATTGACGCAATGTCATACGCATCAATGACTTACGCATTATTTAAATCCTCTCGCCCTGGGCCGTTCGGCCAACTATAAGTCTTTACTTATACACAACCCAATAATTATTGATTTTTGTTAATCCTTCGGTGCGCATAGTGTGTGTCTCGCGACTGTCATGAAACATTTGGTCACGCGCCGACTCGGATCCAACGGGTCGTAGAACGCAGCAATCGGCTCAAGGGAATTTCCAAGTGATAAAAAAGATCCTGATCGCCAACCGTGGTGAAATTGCCGTACGAATCGTGCGTGCCTGCGCCGAGATGGGCATTCGCTCGGTCGCGGTTTACTCGGACGCCGACCGCCACGCGTTGCACGTTAAACGTGCCGACGAAGCCCACAGCATTGGTGCCGAACCGCTGGCCGGTTACCTGAACCCGCGCAAGCTGGTGAACCTGGCCGTGGAAACCGGTTGTGACGCCTTGCACCCAGGCTATGGTTTCCTGTCGGAAAACGCCGAATTGGCAGATATCTGCGCCGAGCGCGGGATCAAGTTCATCGGCCCGTCGGCCGAAGTGATCCGCCGCATGGGCGACAAGACCGAAGCGCGCCGCAGCATGATCAAGGCCGGTGTGCCGGTCACGCCGGGCACCGAAGGCAACGTCGCCGATATCGCCGAAGCCCTCACCGAAGGCGACCGCATTGGTTACCCGGTGATGCTCAAGGCTACCTCCGGTGGTGGCGGCCGCGGTATCCGTCGCTGCAACAGTCGCGAAGAACTTGAACAAGCCTTCCCCCGTGTTATTTCCGAGGCCACCAAGGCGTTCGGTTCGGCGGAAGTGTTCCTGGAAAAATGCATCGTCAATCCCAAGCACATCGAGGCGCAGATCCTCGGTGACAGCTTTGGCAATGTGGTGCATCTGTTCGAGCGCGATTGCTCGATCCAACGGCGTAACCAGAAGCTGATTGAAATTGCTCCCAGCCCGCAACTGACCCCGGAACAGCGCGCCTACATCGGTGACCTGTCGGTGCGCGCCGCCAAGGCGGTGGGTTACGAGAACGCCGGCACCGTGGAGTTCCTGCTCGCCGAGGGCGAGGTGTACTTCATGGAGATGAACACCCGCGTGCAGGTAGAGCACACCATCACCGAAGAAATCACCGGCATCGACATCGTGCGCGAGCAGATCCGCATCGCATCGGGGCTGCCGCTGTCGGTGAAACAGGAAGACATTCAGCACCGTGGTTTCGCGTTGCAGTTCCGCATCAACGCCGAAGACCCGAAGAACAACTTCCTGCCAAGTTTCGGCAAGATCACCCGTTACTACGCGCCCGGCGGTCCCGGCGTGCGCACCGACACGGCGATCTACACCGGCTACACCATCCCGCCGTTCTACGATTCCATGTGCCTGAAACTGGTGGTGTGGGCGTTGACCTGGGAAGAAGCCATGGACCGCGGCCTGCGTGCCCTGGACGACATGCGCCTGCAAGGCGTGAAGACCACGGCCGCCTACTACCAGGAAATCCTGCGCAACCCGGAATTCCGCAGCGGCCAGTTCAACACCAGTTTCGTGGAAAGCCACCCTGAGCTGACCAACTACTCGATCAAGCGCAAACCCGAAGAGCTGGCCCTGGCCATCGCCGCCGCCATCGCCGCCCACGCAGGCCTGTGAGGAATACAACAATGTCCAAGACTCCTGTTTCCAAAAAAATATTCGTAACCGATACCATCCTGCGCGACGCCCACCAATCGCTGCTGGCGACCCGCATGCGCACCGATGACATGCTGCCGATCTGCGACAAGCTCGACAAAGTCGGCTACTGGTCCCTGGAAGTCTGGGGCGGCGCGACCTTCGATGCCTGCGTGCGTTTCCTCAAGGAAGACCCGTGGGAGCGCCTGCGCAAGCTGCGCGCCGCGCTGCCTAACACACGCCTGCAAATGCTGCTGCGTGGCCAGAACCTGCTGGGCTACCGCCACTACAGCGACGACGTGGTCAAAGCCTTCGTCGCCAAGGCTGCTGTGAATGGCATCGACGTGTTCCGCATCTTCGACGCCATGAATGACGTGCGTAACCTGCGTGTGGCTATCGAAGCGGTCAAAGCTGCCGGCAAACATGCCCAAGGCACCATCGCCTACACCACCAGCCCGGTGCACACCATCGAGGCATTCGTGGCCCAGGCCAAGCAAATGGAAGCCATGGGTTGTGACTCGGTGGCGATCAAGGACATGGCCGGCTTGCTGACCCCGTACGCCACCGGCGAACTGGTCAAGGCGTTGAAGGCAGAGCAAAGCCTGCCGATCTTCATCCATTCGCATGACACCGCTGGCCTGGCTGCGATGTGCCAACTCAAGGCGATCGAAAACGGTGCCGACCATATCGACACCGCCATTTCCAGCTTCGCCTGGGGCACCAGCCACCCCGGCACCGAGTCGATGGTTGCCGCCCTTAAAGGCAGCGAATTCGACACTGGCCTGAGCCTGGAACTGCTGCAGGAAATTGGCCTGTACTTCTACGCCGTGCGCAAGAAGTACCACCAGTTCGAAAGCGAATTCACCGCCGTCGACACCCGCGTGCAAGTCAACCAGGTGCCGGGCGGGATGATTTCCAACCTGGCCAACCAGTTGAAAGAGCAGGGCGCACTCAACCGCATGAGCGAAGTGCTGGCCGAAATCCCGCGCGTGCGTGAAGACCTTGGCTTCCCGCCGCTGGTCACGCCGACCTCGCAGATCGTCGGCACCCAGGCGTTCTTCAACGTGCTGGCCGGCGAGCGCTACAAAACCATCACCAACGAAGTGAAGCTCTACCTGCAAGGCGGCTACGGCAAGGCGCCGGGCACCGTGAACGAGAAGCTGCGTCGCCAGGCTATTGGTAGCGAAGAGGTGATCGACCATCGCCCGGCCGACCTGCTCAAGCCGGAGATGACCAAGCTGCGCGGCGAAATCGGCGCATTGGCCAAGTCCGAAGAAGACGTGCTGACCTACGCCATGTTCCCGGACATCGGGCGCAAGTTCCTCGAAGAACGTGACGCCGGCACCCTCACACCTGAAGTGCTGTTGCCGATCCCCGAAGCCGGCGGTGTAGCCCGTGCCGGTGGCGAAGGCGTGCCGACCGAGTTCGTCATCGACGTGCACGGCGAAAGCTACCGTGTGGACATCACCGGTGTCGGCGTGAAAGCCGAAGGCAAGCGGCACTTCTACCTGTCCATCGACGGCATGCCCGAAGAAGTGGTGTTCGAACCGCTCAACGAGTTTGTCAGCAGCGGCGGCAGCAAGCGCAAGCATGCAACCGAGCCGGGCCATGTCAG
Source organism: Pseudomonas sp. 58 R 3 (assembly GCF_900006605.1). Classification (NCBI taxonomy): domain Bacteria; kingdom Pseudomonadati; phylum Pseudomonadota; class Gammaproteobacteria; order Pseudomonadales; family Pseudomonadaceae; genus Pseudomonas; species Pseudomonas sp. 58 R 3. The sequence goes on from NZ_CVTT01000085.1 coordinate 202,335, forward strand.
CACGGCGATGCCGGGCAACATCGTCGACGTGTTGGTCAAGGAAGGCGACGTGGTCAAAGCCGGCCAGGCGGTGCTGATTACCGAGGCCATGAAGATGGAAACCGAAGTGCAGGCAGCGATTGCCGGTAAGGTAACCGCCGTTCATGTGGCCAAGGGCGACCGGGTCAACCCTGGCGAAATCCTGATTGAAATCGAAGGCTGATACAGCCTTCGACACTACCGCTTAATCCTCGGGGGGGCAGGTGCCCCCCTTTTTTTTGCCTGAAATTTACCGATCAGCGCGGTTTAAAAATTCATCTTCCACTCGCCCGTCAGGCCCTGGCTGCGGCTCTGGGTACCGGCTTGGGCGCTGTAGGTCAGGCCGACACTGTGTTCGGTCGACAAGGCGAGGTCGAGGCCGGCTTGCATGCCGAGGCTATTGCGATCCAGCGAGGAGCCGGTGACGGTGAAGCTGTCGATGACCCCCGGTGCGGCGCGAGAGGATTGGCGCACTTGGCTGTCAACTTCTCCGTAGAGGTGCTTCCAATGGGTACTCAGGTGGGGTGTGAGGCTCATCCGATTGTCGAACCGGTACACCGTGGCCAGCCGCAGGCCAACGGTGCTGTTCAGGTTTTGCTGGGTCTGTGAGCCGACGTTCAGCGCGGTCAAACCGCCCTTTTCTTTGAACCTGTCGCGGTGATAGCGCTGATAGCCCAGGCCTGCAAAGGGCTCTACGTGTAGGTCGGCACTGCCCAATTGGTAACCCAGCTCTGAAAACACCGTTTGGCTTTGAGCGTTATAGTTGCCCTGGAGTTGCTCCTTGAAGCCGAGCAAGTTGACGTCACGTTTGTTCTTGCCCGCGTGATCGCTGTAGAACGCCCCCAGCCGCAGGGCCAATGGGCCGTCCTGACGCACGGCATAGCCGCCCAGGTGCAAGCTGTCGAGCTCGCCTTTGAAACGTTGAGCTTGCAGCTCGCTGGTGGACCTGGCACCCATTACACCGACTCGCCAGGCGTCACCCACGGCCCAATCGGCGCCCAGCATCAAGCCTTTGGTGTCGTGCTTGAGACCGTCACCGCCGCCTTGTTTATCGAGCTTGCCGCCGTTGCCCAGGCCTTGCATCCAAAAGTGGCCGTCGCCATCGTTGGGCAGCGTGCGCAGGGTTGAGAGCAATGAGTGGCTGATGTGCGCGGTGGCGTTTTGGGTCGCGCCCGCCAAGTTGGCATTCTGGCTGCCTGCCAACTGCTCGAACGTCGCACCCAGGCCGCCTGGTTGTTGGGACAGGGCGTCAGCGGCTTTTTGCAGGCTTTTGATTTCTTCCGAGGTCAGGTCGCCGGCTTGCAGTGCACGTTGCAATGCAGGTTTAAGCACCGCGGCCAGTTGCTGGCCGTTATGAGTCGTCGCCTGGTTGAAGTAGCTGTCGAGGGGGACGATCTCGGCCGGAGGCTCGTAATGCCACGGGTCATTGGCCGCGTCGAGTTCGAACTTGAAGGGAGTGGCTGCCAAGGTAAAGGGCGAACTGGCTACGCCAACAGCAAGGGCAATAGCGCGTGCAAGGTTCAGGGCGGAAAAGGGCATGAAGTCGTGACCTCTGATGAATGAGGCCGGGAATTTAGCGAGATCGCGAGGTGATAACTGTCGGGCTATCGACCCCTGGCTTGCGGGAGTTGTCTCTACTGCGGTGCGATTAAAACCGCATTTGCCTTTGGCTTGTCAGCGTGTGGTTGTGGCTGTTGCCTTGAGCGTCACCCCCGCCGCACATGGCCTTTGCCGTAGTGCCGCTCCAGGCGCGCCTGGATCAGTTCCAGCCCGAGGGACATCACCCAGTAAATGATCGCGGCGGTCGTGAGCATTTCGATGTATCGATAGCTTGATCGCCCGTAAGACTGCGCCAGGAACATCACTTCCCACACGCCCATCACCGAGATCAGGGACGAGTCCTTGAGCATGGAGATGAACTGGTTGGTGGCGGGCGGCACGATGGTGCGCATGGCCTGGGGCAGGGTGACGTGCCAGAAGATCGCGCTGTCACGCATGCCCAGGGCCAGGGCGGCTTCCCGTTGGCCGTGGGGAACACCGAGGATGCCGGCGCGGAATATTTCGCTCAGGTAAGCGCCGTAATTCAGTGAGAGCGCGATGATCCCGGCGACGAGGGCGCCTGGCACCAGGCCCAGTTGGGGCAGGCCCAGATAAATCAGCAGGATCTGGATCAACAGCGGCGTGCCGCGAAAGAACGATGCGTAAAAACTCGCAATGCCAAAGGCCACGGCGCTTTTCGACAGGCGCCCCAGCGCGGTGATAAAACCCAGCACCGACGAGGCGACTATCGAGCATAGGCACAGAAACAGCGTCAGCGCTGCGCCTTGCAAAAACCCGTTGGGCGCCAGGTGCACGCCGACCAGGTTGGGCAGCTTGTCGAGGATGATCGAGAACTTCAGGTCAAAGCTCAGGAAGAAGCTGGCGAACAGGCAAAACAGCGCTGCCCACGTCAGGTACAACCGCGTACGAAAGCCAAAGAGTCGCTGTAGCCGCGATGCGTTCACCGGCGGCTTGGGAGGTGTCGGGAAGGCGGTCATTTGCTGATATCGGCGCCGATCCATTTTTGCGACAGCTTGCTCAAGGTGCCGTCCTGTTTCAACTGTGCGAACACTTCGCGCACCTTGGCGTCCCACTGCGGGTCACCTTTCTCGATGGCCACCGAATTGGGCTCGGCATACAGCGATTCACCGGCGAGCTTGAGGCGCTTATCCTGGTTCAGGCGCGGTTGGGCCGTGACCAGGTTGGTGAGGATCGCATCCAGGCGTACACCGGCGCCCAGACCCAGGTCCTGGAAGGCGACGTTATCGGTGTCGTACGGGGCGATCTGCACATCCTCGAACGGGTACTGAAGTTGCGTTTCTTCGGCGCCTTCGATCACCAGGTTCTTGTTCAGGTAGCTTTCATAGCTGGACGCGCTGGTGAGGCCGACTTTCTTGCCGCTGAGGTCTTTGGCGCCGTGGATGCGCTCATCCTTGGCATTGACAACGATCACCGCAGGCGAGGCGTAGTACTCCACCGGGAAATCAAACACCTCGGCGCGGGCCTTGCTCGGGGTCATGGAGCAGATGCAAATATCGTAGCGCCCGCCCCATCGACCTGCGGCAATCACATCCCAGGACGGCGTTTCCAGACGCAGCTTCACGCCTAATTTCTGCGCCACTGCCTTGGCCACGTCGACGTCAAAACCATCGAGTTGGTTCTGCTCGTTGAGAAACGAGAACGGTGGGTAGCTTTCCATCAGCACGCCCACCAGTTCTTTTTTCTGCTCAACCCGGTCAAGGGTTGCACCGCCAAAGGCTTGGGTAGAGGCAGCCAGCATCGTCAGGCCCAGGGCCAACAGCGGTTTAAGTTTCACAATCGACACCTGAATAAGAAAAGGGTTGTTATTAACCGGACGGTACGCATTAAATAGTTATAAGAACGACTCTCATAGTGAGTTATTTTCATAAGCATATGAGTAAAAAGCATATGGGCGCAGCAAACGCAATAATTCTCGATGGTGGCATGGGCCGTGAACTGCAACGCCGGGGCGCGCCGTTTCGGCAGCCGGAGTGGTCGGCATTGGCGTTGAGCGAAGCGCCGCAGGCCGTTGAGGCGGTGCACACGGCTTATATCCAGAGCGGTGCCAACGTGATCACCACCAACAGCTACGCGGTTGTGCCGTTTCATATTGGCCAAGCGCGGTTTGCTGCCGAAGGCCAGGCCCTTGCGGCGTTGGCCGGTGAATTGGCCCGACGTGCGGTACAGGCTTCAGGCCAGACGGTGCGCGTGGCAGGCTCATTGCCGCCGCTGTTCGGCTCCTACCGGCCTGATTTGTTCGAGGCCGGCCGAGTCAGCGAACTGCTGACGCCACTGGTGAATGGCCTGGCGCCCCATGTCGACCTATGGCTGGCGGAAACCCAGAGTTCGATCGTTGAGGCCCGGGCTATTCATGCCGGCCTGCCGCAGGACGGAAAACCGTTCTGGCTGTCGTTTACCTTGAAGGATGAAGACACCGATGAGGTGCCACGCCTGCGTTCTGGCGAACCGGTGGCAGACGCGGCTGAAGCGGCCGCGCAACTGGGTGTGGCGGTGCTGCTGTTCAATTGCAGCCAGCCGGAGGTGATTGGCGCAGCCATTGATACCGCGCGCCAAACGTTTGAGCGCCTGGGGGTGAGCATTCAGATCGGCGCGTACGCTAACGCCTTCCCGCCGCAACCCAAGGAGGCCACCGCGAACGATGGCCTCGACCCCCTGCGTGACGATCTCGACCCGCCCGGCTACTTGCACTGGGCCGCCGACTGGCAGGCACGCGGTGCCAGCCATTTGGGCGGTTGCTGCGGGATTGGGCCGGAACACATTGCCGTGCTCGCCCAGAAGCTGGCCTAAGGCTTAGATCGCCTGGCGGCGACACTCCGCCAGGCCTTTGAGCTGACCAGAGCCGGCCTGGTTCGCTTCTGACAGCCACTCTTCAAAGCCTGCGCCCACGGTGGGCCATTCCGAATCCAGAATCGAATACCACGCGGTATCGCGATTCTGCCCCTTCACCACCATATGCTGGCGGAACACCCCTTCAAAGCTGAAGCCCAGGCGTTCGGCCGCGTATTTTGAGCGGGCGTTGCCGTTGTTGCACTTCCATTCCAGACGGCGGTAGCCCTGCTCGAACGCGTATTTGGCCAGCAGGTACACGGCCTCGGTGCTTTTCGGCGAGCGTTGCATCGGGGCGCCGAAGGTGACGTGGCCGATTTCAATGCGGCCCTGGGCCGGGACGATGGACATCAGGCTGAGGATGCCTTGCACATCGCCGCTGGCGCGGTCGATCACGCTGAGGAAATACGGGTCGCTGTTGGTGGCATGGTTGTTGAGCCAGGCATCGAACGCGGCGCGCTCGGGGAAGGGGCCGTAAGGCAGATAGTCCCAGAGTTTCGGGTCGGCGCCCGGGCCTTCGAGGGCGCGGAACAGGCCGTCGGCATGCCGCGCCGGGTCGAGTTTTTCCAGACGGATAAAACGCCCTTCCAGCAGTTGAGCCGTGGGCGCCGGGACGCCTTTCCAGTCGGCGGGTGAGATAGGCATGCTGCGCTCCTTAAAGACCTTTGCGAAATTGAATAAAACCTGGGCGTTCGGCGATGCGTTCGTACAGCGCAATCGCGGTGGCGTTGGTCTCGTGGGTCAACCAGTGCACCTTGGCACAGTTATCGGCCTTGGCGGTGGCGTAGACGAATTCGATCAATTTGCGGCCCACGCCGGTGCCGCGTTGGGCCGGATCCACCAGCAGGTCCTGCAGGTAGCAGGAATTCTCGATGCTCCAGTTGGAGCGATGATAGATAAAGTTGACCATGCCCACCGCTTTGCCGTCCTGCCAGGCGAGCGCCGAATGGGTCGGCTCGGTGGCATCGATCAGGCGTTGCCAGGTGCTTTGGCTGACGGCGTCCGGCAGTTCGGTTTCGTAGAACTTCAAGTACGCCTGCCACAGCGGCAGCCACGCGGCGTGGTCGGCGGCCGTGACCTGGCGGATGTCGATCTGACTCATTCTGAAACTCCTTGGGGAATAAAGCGCGCGAGGGTCTGGTCGCGTACATCAATGCTGGCAGCCAGGCCTTCGCGCACGCCGGCAATATCGGCTGCGCTGCGGTTTTGGCTGAGTTTGCGCTTGCCGATCAGGCGCTCGATGGGCAGGGCGAAGCCGACGATGGCCTTGAGCATGCCGTCAATGTAGTCGGCCGGGGCGTCGCTGACTTTCCATGGCTGGGCGCGGTTGCCTTCGTGGCGATCGGTGAGGGCGGTAACCACCGCGAGCAGCCGCTCGGCGTCGGTAAATACCTCAGCCTTGCCGTAGGCATGCACGGCGATGTAATTCCAGGTGGGCACCACTTTGCCGTGCTCGGCCTTGGCCGGGTAAAACGCCGGGCTGATATAAGCGTCGGCACCGGCAAAGATCACCAGTGCTTCGCTGCCATTTTGCAGCTCACGCCATTGTGGATTGGCCTTGGCCAAGTGCCCGTACAGCGTGCCATTGGGGCCTTCATCGGGGTTAAGCAGCAGCGGCAAATGGCTGGCCTGCAGGCCTTGCTCACCAACGGTCACCAACTGCGCCAGGCGGGTGTGCTGGATCAGTTGCTGCAGTTCAGGCAAATCATCGAGGGCAAAGGCACGTGGTGTGTACATGGAAATTTTCCTTGGCGAATGCCTGCATCCTAGGCAGGCTAATGGTTCGTTGTAAGAGCCATCTGGCACCAATTTCATAGGTCCAATATGTCGCCCATCACGCCGCCGCTGTCGTTCAACCCCGCAGGTATCGAGTTGGATCGTCGCCAGGGGCTTACTCGGCAACTCTACGAAGCCCTGCGCCAGCGGGTGCTGGACGGACGGCTGGTGAGCGGCACGCGATTACCCGCCACGCGTGACCTGGCGGCGGCCCTGTCGATCTCGCGCAACAGCGTGGTGCGCGCCTACGATCAGCTGTACGCAGAAGGGTTTATCGAAAGCCGAGTGGGTGACGGCACCTATGTGGCCCAACTGCCCACGGCAAAAAAACTATCCACAAAAGTATCCACAGGGTTTTCAACAGGGTTATCCCCAGCCTTATCCACAAAATGGGCGGATTTACCGGAAGATCTGGACAACGAAGTTATCCACAGTGCGGGCCTGGCGCGGGTAAAAAACAACCACCTGGCTCACCCTCCAGCCGGGCCGCCGCGGGCTTTTCGTGTGGGTGTGCCGGCCTTCGACCTGTTCCCGTTTGATATATGGGCCAAGCTGAATGGGGCGTTCTGGCGCAAGCCGAACCTGGAACTGCTGTGCTATGGCGACCCGGCCGGTGACGATCGTTTGCGCGGTCTGATCGCGGCGTATTTGCGCAGTTCACGTGGCATGCAATGCACGGCTGAACAAATTGTGATCACCAGTGGCGCACAGCAAGCGATTAGCCTTTGTGCACAGTTGCTGGTAGAGCCAGGGGACGGCGTGGCGGTGGAAAATCCCGGTTACCGCGCCGCCGGCCACGCGTTCGCCCTGGCCGGCGCGCGATTGCATGGCGTGCCGGTAGACAGCGAGGGCATGGATAGCCAGGTGCTTAACACCCTGGATGACTGTCGTGTGGCCTATGTCACGCCGTCCCACCAATACCCGTTGGGCGTGGTGATGAGCCTGGCGCGGCGCCTGGAGCTGCTGGCCTGGGCCGAGCGTAGCGGCGGTTGGATCATCGAGGACGACTACGACGGAGAGTATCGCTACAGCGGCGCGCCCCTGTCGCCGTTGGCGGCGCTGGATCGCAGTGGGCGCGTGTTGTATGTCGGCACCTTCGGCAAGGTGGCGTTCCCGGCGTTGCGCCTGGGTTACCTGGTGTTGCCACCGGGGCTGGTGCAAGCCTTCACTCGCCGCCGTGCGGTGGATATGCGCCATTCCGAAGTCAGTACCCAGGCGGTGATGGCCGAATTCATGGCGGCCGGGCATTTCCAGCGGCACATCCGCCGGATGCGTCGCGCCGCGCTCAGCCGACGCAATGCGTTGTTGGCCGGATGGCCCGCCGGGTTGCCCGGGGTCGGTGCTTTGCCCAATGTCGCGGCGGGGTTGCACATCACGGTGCGGGTGGACAGCCTGGCCCGCGAGCAGGTATTGCTGGCTCAGGCCCATGCAGTGGATGTCGAGATCAATGGCTTGAGTAGCTATTGGCTGGCTGGCACACGCCCGCCACCGGACCAGCATGCTGGTCTGGTAATGGGGTTTGCCGCCGTGCCCGAGGCAGCTATCGCGAAGGCGCTGATGCGCTTGCGCCAGGCGTGGAAGGCATAGCTGCTCTGCGGTTGAAGAACAGCGACTCGGCCAGTTGCTCGCTGATCCTGCTGCGATGGATCTCTATCAACTCCCAATCACTGGGTCCGGTGCGTTGGTGGGACCCACCGAGCCGTTGTTGTTCGCGGGTCTTGAGATGGCCCTTGGTGAAATTCTCCGGCTCGGCATCCTTGGTTTCATAATGGAAGTGCGCGAACCACAGCACAGCGCCGTTCTCCTTATCGCGAATCTCGTACTCGTCCAGGTAGTCCTTCCAGGGCCCCTTGAGGGGGCGGCGCTTGCCGACCCTGGCAATGGTGATCAGCCCTTCGCTATGCAGCCAATTCACCCGTTCGGCGGTGGGGAGCTGACGCTTGATCATGTCGATATAGGTTTTTTTACCCAACCGGTAGAAACGCTGTGCCGCGTCGTTCAGATTGCGGTTGGTCACTGCAGCGGAAGCATGATCGCTCTCCGTGAGATTGCGCTGGGTCAGCGCTTCTTCGATGTTCTTCGACGCGGCTTCCAGCGTCCTCGCATAATCATCGAACATATCTTGAACATCTTGCGCAGCGTGCCAGGGCTTCGTTGAGAAACCCTGGTATTTGCGAACTTCAGCCTTCTCGGCCTCCAACAGCGTTTTACCGGCGTTGATGCTGGTGTCCAGGTCCACGGAAACAGGGGCGGGTGGATGCAGTGGAGTTCTGTGCCGTGTGACCCAGACGCCTGGTGACTTCTCATGGAATGTGGCGATCACCTTGCCGGTCATGCTGGCCTTGACATCGACCAGGGAGCTGTCGGTTTCGCGCGGTTCACCCATGACCAAGCCGTGATGGCGTGTTTTGATTACTTTGCGCCGCGGGCGGGGCTCGGTCTTCGAGCCGCCGGGCTTGGGCTCCAGGGCTTTCTTCGCGCGCAGCAATTGCGCCAGGTCGCGCACAGCCCGCTGGCTGAACTCGCCAATCTGTTGGCGGAAACTTTCCAGGCGGCTTTTGTGCAAGTGTTGCGGGTAATCGGCGTGAAGATCGAGCAGGCGCTGGTCGGCACTGGAAAATTGCTCTACCAGGCTGTTGAGTACATCGATGCGCTCATCCAGCGATGCGCCATTACCGCGTTCCACAATCTCATTGAAACTCTCGACGTTCAGTTCGGCGCTATCGACGATCTGGCCCATCCGCTCGCGCAGCGTGGCGGGGATCTGGCGTTGCTCTTCATCGATACACAAGTAGCGGCCCAGGATGATCTCCAGGGATTTGAGTTCAGTGAGGGTTAGCTGTGGCAACTCCCCGATGGTTTTACGAATGACGGCTGCACCCTCATCTCCCAATGCTCTGAGATCGTTGAAACGGTCGTTGATGAACTGCAGGCGCTTGATGATTGCCTGGTTCAGGGTGGACAGGTCCTGGGCGCTGCGAACCTGGTTTTTATAGTCGATGTCCACCTCGGCATCGAGGATTGGGGCCGACGACTTCAGGGCCTCTCTATAACTCACCACTTGTTGATCCAAAGCGATCTGAGTCAGTTGCAATTGCTGTTTCAGGTAACCGCTCATATTGCTCTGGTAGGTGGGCACCGTGTCGATGATGCTCAAGGACTTCAGTTGGCTGATCGCTTCGTCGTACGCCGCCAGCCGGCCGTCGACTTTACTGATGAACGTTGTACGCCGCAGGTCTGTGGAAGGGCCGGGGGCAGCGTCCAGCGCAGGCTCTGCCTCAAGCACGTCCAGCTGTTGGCGGGCGGCGACCGCGTCGAAGGCGTTGAGTTGAGTCATAAGTGCCGCAATGCGCGCCGGCTGATCGATCTTGACCGCACGCCGCCGGTTTCGAAGACCGCCGCCGCGTAGCCGCAAACGGACATCGACAAACCATTGCCCCGCGAGGTTGCCGATCAGCGGGGGGCCGGTACGCGAAGGTTCTTTCGGGTCGATGATGACGACGCTGTCGTTGTCATCCACCGTGACCTCGAACCAACGCTCGCTGACCGGTGCGTACCACTTGTCTGCAAGCGGATAGAGATTGAGGTGGTGACCGGGGTTTTTATTTTGTTCACCGAGTTTTTCGGGCTTGGCGACCTTGAAACTGTCGAGCGTCTTGGCCAGTCCGAGGCGGCTGTGACTGAGGGCTCCGCGAGTGTGCACGGGGCCTTGATGCTTGGCTGAAAGTTGGCTGTCGGAAATAGTGGCCTGTTGCACTGAGGTAAGTGTCTTCTCGTTAACGGACGGCCTGCCTACCGTTTCAATCGTCGTTTTCTTTGGTTCAGTTCGGACTCTGGGGGGAGCGGATCGCTTGGGCGCTCCAGGGTGGCGCAGGGCGATGTGCAGCGTCAGTGCCATGCCGAGGTTGAGAAAGACATCCACCAACGCTGTCCAGGAGGCAGGTTGATCACTCTTGTTCACGGCCTCCTCGGCGGCCTGCAGGTCGTCCATGATTTGCCAGACCCAGGCGGCGATGCCAAGGGTGCGGCCCATGAAGGGCAGGGCGGCGTTGAAAATTTGCCAGCCGGCCTGCCGAAAGGTCGCCCAGCGTTTCTGCACGTTGGACACCGACTGGCGTGTCGCCAACTCGACCATGGCATTGGCGTTGGCCTTGAACAGCGTGGCAAAGATGTCATTGCCCATTTCTTCATCGCTCAACGTTACCGGGCCGCTCATGTACAGCACGGTCAGCGGTTCGACCAGTGCGCGCACCACGGTCCAGGGCGAAGGAAGGGTGTCGGGGAAAACGTATTGGGCGTAGTTGAATCTTTGCGCTTCAGGTAGCCAGGCCAACACCGACTCGCGCAAGGAGCGGTCATGTTTGATGGCATAGAGCAGGTTTTGCCGCGACGCAAATTGCATCAGGGCCGGCTCCAGCAATGGCCGATAGAGTACGCAGGGACCGTTGTCGGAATGCTTCGGGCCAATCACGAACATATTGGTGACCACGTCATGCTCAGGCCCGGGGCGCAGGCTGGGCACGAAGGCCAGGCAACGCATGACGATAGGGTGCCCGTCTACATGGCGCGCATGTTCATCGGTATGCATAACGGCGGCGACGTAGCGATAACCCAGCTCATCGAAGCCGCTCTGGCTTCGGATTTTCATCTGCAGGGCCAGCAACGGCAGTTGAATCTGCAGGTGGCCGATGTAGAGCTGTTGTCGGTGACTCGATTGGGTGGGGTCATCGAGCAGCTGCTGTTTGACCAGTGCGGGGTAGCGCTGGCCGATATCGATGTCCTCGATCACGTCTTTCAGGTAGCTGTAGGTCAGCCAGGCGGGGGTGTCACTGCCCCTGCCGTTGTAGTGCACTGTCACGTTGCCGGTGGGCAGGCCGGTGAGGTTTTCCAAGGCCAGGTCGATCAGGCTGCGGCGTGTGGTGTCCACGGCTCCGGGGACGATAAACGTGCCCCACAGCACTGGGCTCTCAATGACGATCTCGATGTTGTCCAGGTTCAGGCGCGCGCCCTCTTCGGGGGAGCGGATAAGGTTTTGCAGCTGCGTCCGTGCGTAGTCACGAATGGCTGGAATGCCGTCCTGAAACGTTTCGCCGTGGTAATGGCTGTGCAGTTGGGCCAGGTTGATCATATAGCGGCCGTAGGCGGCGATATCGGAGTCCGTTGCCGACGCCAGCCAGCCTGGAAGTTGTCGGTGAATATCGCGGATATTCGACAGTTGGTGATCGCTCATTTCTTCGATACTGGGCACGATGCGGGCGACCGTTGTCGCGGGCGCCTGTGCTTCGACCGGGTCCTCCAGGCCGGATTCGCCGTAACTGCCTATGGCGTCGATTTGCAACGAGATCAGATTGCAGGCCAGCGTATCGAAGAAGTTGCCGTCGGGTTCATACAAGCGCCATTGCAAGGTGGCGTCCCTGCCGGGCGCACTCATTCGTGCAGGCAGCGCGGCACCAAATTGTGCCAGTGACTCGAACGTCTCATACCCGCTCACCAACGAGTGCGTCAGGATCATCGGGCGATTGGCGTGCTCGCCCACCAATACGGTGATATCCAAGAAGCTGACATGGGTGGACAGGCCGGCGTCAAGAATGTCCACGTCGACCAGGTACGCGTGGGTCTTGTAAGGGTCTTTCAGCGAACGTCTGGCCAGGTCGGGTTCCTGGAAAAATCCACGTGCCATCGCGCTTTCGTGCTCACTCAGGCCTTGCTCTACGGTGATGTTCCACACCTTCCTCAGTGTGCTGGAAAAGGCTTGCCAGCGCGGACCGGTGGCGCCATTGGACGCGTTCCAGAAGTCCAGTTGCTGTTCCTGGAACGCAGTGAACAGCAGGTCGGACAGCTCGTTAATCAAGCGTGCGATAGCATCGATTTTCACTGCCAGGTGCACAGGAATCAGAGCGTATGGTTGCAAGGTGAGGAAGTGTTGGCCGTCGATATAGGTCACTCTCTCGCTGGACAGTGCCTGCCGGGCCAGCACGGACGTGAGCGGTTCGACAGTGGCCGGCGCACGCACGACGTCGTTGCCGACCACCTCCCATTGAGGGCTGACGACCATGGCCAGGTCGGGTTCGATATCCAGCGTGGGATATAACGCTTTGATGGCTGAGCGCAATGCCGTTGCGGCCACTTCGCGGATAGTGGGGCCACTGGTTAACTGGGTCAGCAGTTCATAGGTAGTAGGTGGACGGTGATTGTTGACAGTGTCATTGGGCATGCGCAGCTCCGTTGCATTCAATGGCCCGTACGGGCTTTAAGGAACGCGCAAGGTAGCGAGCGACGTTACCGCAGGGGCGGTAGATACGTCGCGCTGCGGCTGGCTGCGATCATGAATCGAGGGCGCGAACGCCCTCGCCTCAGGGGTTATTTCACCGTGAAAAACAACCGCCGGGCCTGGTCCAGATTGATTTCGCTGAGATACACAGCGGTTTTATGCTTCTCGCCAAGGCCGTTGAGGGTGTCGGATTGCGCGCCACCGGCGTGCTCCTGCGGGGTTTTCAGGCGCGCCCGCAGGAATGCCTTGGCGGGCACCCAGTCGGTTGAATAATGAAAGTGCGCATACCACAGCACGCTATGGTCTTCACGGTTGTGGATGGTGTACTCGTCCAGATAGTCCCTCTCCGGGCCTTTGAGCCGGCGACGCGTGACGGTTTTTTTGATGACGATTTCCTGGTGTTTCAGCAACCATTCCAGGGCATGCACCGTGGGTGGATGTTTTTTGAACAACAACGACTTGCAGCGTGAAGCCTCCTTGTAGAGGGCTTGGGCCGCCTCGTTGAGTTTTTTGTCGACAAGGGCCGCCGAGGTTTGGTGACTTTCGGTTGCATTGCCTTGGGTAAGGGCCTCTTCAATATTCGAAGACGCCTGTTCCAGTTCCAGTGCGTGCTGGTGATACAGCGCTTCTATGCCGGTAGCAGTGCGCTCCGGCTTGGCGGCTTGTTCGGTAGCACGCTGCTTGAAAGCCTCCAGTGCGTCCAACAGGTCCTGGGCTTGATTGATGCGGGTAGCGATATCGACGGCGGTGCTGGACGTTGTTTCGACCGGGTTCACGCGCTGCACCCAGACGCCTGCGGGCTTTTCGTGGAAGGTCGCCATGACCTCCTGGGTAAGCGGAGACCTGATATCCACCAGCCCGGTTTCCTCGCCCATCGCCGATAGGCGTGGGTCACCTACGAGCACACCGTTGTAACGCGTATAAATGACTTTCTTCCGGGCTTTTGGCGGGGTTGGGGGCGGGGTTGGTCGGTTTCTGAGGGCCTCGCGTTCATTGTGCAGCAGTTCCAGGTGGCCAACGGTTTCGTTGTAGAAACTGCGGATTTTTTCACGCAGGCGCGTTAGGGGAGTGGTCAGTGCAACGTTGGTAAATTCAGCCGGAAAGTCCTGCAGGCGTTCATCGAGGACATTGAACTGTTCGACCAGGCTGCCCAAGGTTTCGATGCGTTCGTCCAGGCGCGACTCGCTGCGTTCGAACAGGGTTTCACGCAAGGTCTGAATCGACAGATTGGCGCTGTCGACAATACGGTCGATGGCGTTCCAGGCATCCGGAGCCGTGGTTATGCTGTTTTCGTCCACGCACAGATTGCGCGCCAGGGTCACTTGCAGGAACCTGAGGTCGCGAGCCGTGTAAATCGGCAAGCGTTTGCGATGTTGGCTCATCGCCTTGAAGCCGGATCGCCCCATCGCCCTAAGCTGAGCGAACCGCGATTCTGTGTAGTTCAGGCGTTCGATCATGTCCTGGCTCATCTCGGTCAAGGTTTGGGCGTCCTCGATATGGCGCTCCTCGGGATGGCTGGCCTGGCGCTCAATCTGGTCCAGCACGGTTTTAAGCTTCGGCGTGAACGTGACTTGAGCTTCGCGTATGCCGGTTTCCGTCAGGTCCAACTGGGCGCCGACGTAGCGCACGACTTGCTCTTGATAGTTCGCAGTCGGGGCAAACACATTCAAGACCTTGAGTTGTTGCAGCGCCGTTTCGTAGTTATTTCGCTGGGCCTCGAGCTTTTGCAGGTAGATCTCACGGCGGGCATCGGCCGAAGTGCCGGCCTCGGGATCCTCCATCTCAGCGCGGGCCGCCTGTATCTCGAATTGCGTGGTGCTCTTGTCTTGCTCAAATGCTGACAACCGCCGCTGGGCTTCCACCGCCTTGACATCCGCTTCGGATCTGGACCTTTCCTGTTGTTTTTTCGGGCCGCCGCCGCGCAGACGCAGACGCGTGTCGATGAACCATTGGCCCTGGGCGTTGTGAATCAACGTCGGGCCCGTGCGCTCCGGTTGCCTGGGGTCGATGATGACCACCGTTTCATCTTCATCCGTGTTCACCTCAAACCAGCGCTCCCCCACGGGGGCGTAGTAGTGCTGTGCGTGCCGGAATAGGTGCTGGTGCTGGCCTGCCGCGCTTTCAGCGGTGCCCAGGCCATCGGGCTTAGTGACTTTGAAGCTGTCGAGCAGGCTGGCGAGTTCACCAGGGGCGCGCTTGATTGCGCCACTGATGTGCAAGTGAGGTGAATGTTTGGACGCCAACGCCTGGGTCAGGGACGGTTGTTGTTTGACGGTGACGTCTGTGGCGCTCGTCGGCTGCGGCAGGGTTGGCTGGGCCTTGCGTGGGTAGCCGGGACGGTGGCTGCGGCTGGCGACGTGCAAGGTGATGGCCATCCCCAGGTTGAGCAGAACATCGGTGAGCGCCGACCACTCGGCTTGCTGCTCACCGTGCTCCCGGGCCTCGATAAAGTTCTGCAGTTGATCGACCACCTGCCAGATCCACGCCGCCGTGCCCACGGTACGGCCGAGAAAGGGCAGCACGGCATTGAACATCAGCCAGCCGGCTTGCTTGAACGTGGCCCAACGGTTTTCGGCATTGGAAACCGATTGCCGATCCGACAGTTCGATCAAGGCATCGGCGTTGGCTTTGAACAGTGTGGAAAAACGATCGCCGTTAAGCACTTGTTCACCTAACTCCATGGGGCCGCTCATGGTCCATAGTTTGTCGGGCTCGATCAGGTAGTCGGCCACTTGCCAGGGCGTAGGCAGTGCGCCGGGGAATACGTAATTGGCGTAGTCGTTACGCACCGCATCCGGTAGCCAGGCCAGTACCGACTCGCGCAGGGTGCTCGATTGCGAAATCCCATAGATCAGATTGGCCGGGGTCGGGAACTGTATCAGGGGCGGTGTGAACATCGGTCGATACAACAGGCATGGGCCGGCCGTCTGGTCCTCGGGGCCGATCACGTACATGTTGGCAACGGTGTCCAATGTCGCTTTCGCGCGCCGCAGGGGCCGGAACGCCAATGGCCTGAGCACAATGGTTTGCCCGTCAATCTGGCGGTCAGTGGCCTGGTCTTGTAACACCGCCGCCACATAACGGTAGCCTCGCTCGTCAATGCCTTCTTGCTGGCGAATCTTGGCTTGCAAGGCCTGCATAGGCAGCTGGATACGCAGGTGTTGGCTATAGAGGGTTTTACGGCGTAACGACTCCTGCGGGTCGTCCAACAGTTTTTGTTTGATCAACGCGGGATAGGCACTGCCGATATCGGCATGGGTGACCAAGTCTACAAAATAGTTGGAGTTCATCCACCCAGGCAGTTTGAAACCACTATCGGTCTCGACGGATCGGCTGCCGGTCGGCAGCGCAATCAGGTTTTGCAAGGCCAGTTCTACCACGCTCAAAGAGGTGGTTTCGAACTGCCCCGGCACCACAAAGGTGCCCCAGATGACCGGGCTTTTCACCGTCAGGCGGATTCTATCCAAGGGAACGTTGGCGCTGGCAGGATGATCCTTGATCATTTGCGCCTTGATCACCTTCAATGCGTAGTCCCCGATGGAAGGGACGTCGTCGAGGTAGGAACGGCCGGCGTTCTGGTTGTGCAGGGCGGCGAGGTCCTTCAAGTGCCGAGCAAAGAAGTTCTGGTCGGCGATGGACGCCTTGGTCAGCCACTCGGGCAACTGGTTCTGATACCAGGCAAGCCCCGGGCCTTTTTCAGGGGCAAGGGGGGCGATGGCTGGCGGCGTGCCGAGGACGACATCGGCGTTATGGGTTTGGCGCAGGTCCGAGAAGTCGATTGCACCCACGGCCTCGATCAGCACGGACACCATCGCGCAGGCCTGATGATCGAAAAAGTCGCCATCAGGCTCGAACAGACGCCAATGAATTTCCTGGTTCGAGGCAGAGGCTGGCAGGTGCAATGACAATGAATTGCCCAGGTGCTCCAGCGAGGGAAATTTTTCATAGCCCTTGAGCAGTGAATACATGAGGATCGACTGCTGCCCTTCATGTTCGCCGAGCAGTACCGCGATCACGACTTCATTCTGGTGGGTCATGTGGTCAGCGTCGACGCGGTCGATATCGATCAGGCAGGCCTTGAGGTTGTATGGGTCTTTGCCCTTCCTGTCGGCTTTATCGGGGTGGGTGAACAGGGTGCGCGCCATGGCGCACTCGGTGGTGCTCCAGTCGTCTGCAGTCTCGACATTCCAGACCTCCCGCAACATGCTCGACAACTCGTGCCAATGGGGGCCGCTACTGTTGGTTTGATTCCAGTAGGCGACCAACTGTTGCTGGAAGGCCCGCAGCATGACGGGGGCCAGCAGGTTGAGGGTTTTGGCGATTTCACAGATACGCACGGGCAAGTGAACTGTCGGCTCGACGATCGGTTGCTGGGTGAGAAAATGTTCGCCCTCGATGTACAACGCCGGCACTGACAGAACTGCCTGTTTGGCGAGGATGTCGCTGAGGGCCTTGTACTCCGTGGGCCCGGCGACAATCTCGTCGTCAATCAGTTGCCAGGTCGGCGTACCGACCATGGCGATGTCCGGGTCGATATCCAGCGTTGGGTACAGTTCCCGCAGTGACTGGCGCAACAAGGCCGATGCGGTTTCCCTGAATGAAGGGCCGACATAGAGTTGGGTGAACAGCGCTGAGCGCTCATCCAGCCGTTTAGCGTTCGTGTGGTTATTTGCAGCGGGTGAGGTCATGGTATGGCTTCCCTGTCTGGCCGGTTGATGGAGATAGCCCGAGGTACAGGCTCGGGATTTCCATGCTAGGGCTCGGCCAGCCAGGGAGGCGGTGCTTACATAGGCCTGCTGTTAAAGGCAGGTGCGCCTGTAGAGCGCTTTACCTTCCGGACTTTATCTTGGTCCAGGCCCTTGTCCTGGCGCGTTCGGCTTTGCTGTCCAGGGGTTTGAGGGTATAGAGCGTCGTCATCGCCGCCTCGGTCGGGTACAGGTTGGGGTTGTGGCGAATGGCCGGGTCGACCAGCTCGGTGGCGTCCTTGTTCGGGTTGGGGTAGCCGACAAAATCGCTGACCGGCGCGATCACATTGGGTTGCAGCAGGTAGTTGATAAAGGTGTAGGCGTCGTCCGGGTTTTTTGCGCCTTTGGGGATGGCCAGCATGTCGAACCAGATCGGCGCGCCTTCTTTGGGCAGGCGCATGTCCACCGTCACCCCATTCTTGGCTTCTTTGGCGCGGTTGGCGGCCTGGGAGAAGCTGCCGGAATAGCCCACGGCCACGCAGATATCACCGTTGGCGATGTCGGCCATGTATTTGGAGGAGTGAAAGTAGGTGATGTACGGGCGGATTTTCATCAGCAGCGCTTCGGCTTTGTCATAATCCTTGGGGTTGCTGCTGTTGGGGTCCAGGCCCAGGTGCTGCAAAGCCAGCGGCAGGATTTCTGATGGCGAGTCCAGCAACGCCACGCCGCACTGCTTGAGCTTGCTGATGTTCTCTTCCTTGAAGATCAGATCCCAGCTGTCCACCGGCGCATTGTCACCCAACGCCGCCTTGACCTTGGCCGGGTTGAAGCCAATGAGGATGGTGCCGTACATGTAGGGCACCGCGAACTTGTTGCCCGGATCGTTAGCCTCAATCAACTTCATCAGCTTGGGATCGAGGTGGTTCCAGTTTGGCAGCTTGCTGCGGTCCAGCGGCTGGAACACGCCGGCTTCGATCTGCTTGGCCAGGAACACATTGGACGGTACCACCACGTCATAGCCGGAATTGCCGGTGAGCAGCTTGGCTTCCAGCGCTTCGTTGGTGTCGAAGATGTCGTAGACCAATTTGATAGCGGGGTTCTGCGCCTTGAAGTCTTCCAGGGCTTTGGGCGTGATGTAGTCGAACCAGTTGTAGACCTTGAGGGTTTTCTCTTCGGCGTGAGCCGCGCCGCTGAGGACGGCGGCACAGAGGACGAGCGACTTGAGCCTGTTCATTGGGCTGCTCCTTCAAAACCTTCGAGGACGTTGACGGCGTTGATGCCGATTTCTTCCACCGCGTAGCCGCCTTCCATCACAAACAGCGTGGGCTTGCCCAACCGGGCAATGCGCGCGCCCATGGCCAGGTAGTCCGGGCTGTCGAGCTTGAACTGCGAGATAGGGTCGTCCTTGAACGTGTCCACGCCCAGGGACACGACGATGATGTCGGCGCCATAGCGTTGGATCTCGGTGCAGGCTTGTTCCAGTGCAGCACTCCAGGCTGCCCAACCGGAACCGGCCGGCAGTGGGTAGTTGAAATTGAAGCCTGCGCCGTCACCTTCGCCCAGCTCGTCGGCATAGCCGAGGAAAAACGGAAACTCCGCTTCCGGGTGGCCATGAATCGAGGTGAACAACACGTCGCTGCGGGCGTAAAAAATCGACTGGGTGCCGTTGCCGTGGTGGTAATCCACATCCAGGATCGCGACGCGTTTGTGGCCCTGGTCGAGGAAGGCCTGGGCGGCAATGGCGGCGTTGTTGAGGTAGCAGTAACCCCCCATCAAATCACCTGCGGCGTGGTGCCCGGGCGGGCGGCACAGGGCGAAGGCACTGTGGGCGCCGTTCTGGATGGCCTGTTGCGCCGTGAGGGCAACTTGCGCCGCGCTGTAGGCCGCTTGCCAGGTGCCGGCAGTAATCGGCGCGCCGCCGTCGAAACTGTAATAGCCGAGCTGGCCATGCAGGCTTGTGGGGATCACCCGGCGCAGCGTGCGCGCGGGCCAGGTGTAGGGCAGCAAATCGCCGTCCTGGCCGAATTCGGTCCAGCGCTGCCAGGCGCCCTGGAAGAAGTCGAGGTAGTCGTGGCTATGGATACGCTGCAGCGGCGCCAGGCCGAAATCCTGCGGTGCGTGCACCGGGCCCAGTTCGCGGTCTTTGACCCGTTGCAACACGTGGTCGGCGCGCGAGGGCATTTCAAAGCAGGGCATCAGTTGCCCGTCCATCAACTCACAGCGGCCATGGTGCAGGTGGTGATCGTCCGAGTAGATCGTCAGCATTTGTTGTTCTCCGCAGGCTGTATCGGTGGATCCAGTCTTGCGGCGGGCGTGCTTTAAGAGAACGGCAGGAGCGGCCAAAAGGGGATAATTATGGCCAAATTATCTGTCCTGAATTCGCCCCTCAATGAAGCATCATGCGCGAAACTGGCTCGGTGCCACGCCACTCCAACGCACAAAGGCATGCCTGAAACTCGCCGTTTCGCTGAAGCCCAGTGCCTCGGCAATCCGGTAGATCGGCCACTGGTCCTCAGCCAGCAGTTGCTTGGCGCGTTCGAAGCGCAACTCGTCCAGCAGCTCCTGGTAGCTGCAGCCCAGGTCATGCAGGTGTCGGCGCAGGGTGCGCGCTGAACAGTTCATCTGCTCGGCCAAACCCTCCAGGCCGGGCGCGGCGTTGAGCTGTGCGATGAGCAGTTGGCGAATTCTGCCGAGCCAGGCCTGGCGCCCGGTGAACTCCAGGTTTTGTTTACGGCAACGCTCGGCCATGGCCTGGTGGGTGATGGCGTCGGCCAGGGGCAGAGGTTGGTCCAGCCAGTGTTTGTCGAAGGCAAAGGCATTGGCGGTGGCCTGAAATTGCAGCGTGCAGGGGAAACGTTCGGCGTAGCGCGTGCGGTAGTCGGGGGCGTCATGTTCGAAGCGCGCAGCCAGTAAGGGCAAAGGCTGGCCGAGCAGGTCGTCGCAGATCACTTTCAATGACGCCAGGCACAGCTCGACGTTGAACATTTCCAGGCTGGGGGTTTCCCGGTAGTCGCCGGCGGTGAACCAGATGCGCTCGCCGTCCTCTTCAAGGCTCAGCTCGAACAGTGTTCCCAACAGCGCCGGATACCGCAGGGCCAAGCGTAACGCGTCACCAAAGGTGGCACTGGTGAGCAGGGCGTAACCGAGCATGCCGTAGGCCGACACATGCATTTGTGCGCCCAGCTCCAGGCCGACATCGCGACGCAGGGCCACGGCATTGGCGCACACGCGCATTTCCTGATTGGTGGTGATGCGCGTGTCGGCCCGGCTCAAGTCCGCCGCACAGATGCCGCTGCCGGCCAGCAGTGCCTCATGGGGCAAACCTTTGAAGGTATTGAGCACCAGCGAAACAGCATTGAGGGTGGTGAGGTGGGAGTGCAGCATGGGAACTTCCAGCCAGGGGATGGCTGGAAGGGCAGCAAGTTACATGCCGGTCAGCTCAGTTCGCCGCACAGGTCCAGTTCCACCAGACGGCGCACTTCGCTGGCCTCAAGCCCGGCGCCGAGCAGCGCATTGAGCTTGCCGAACGCCGCTTCGCGGGTCATGCCGCCACCGGACAGCACGCCCACGCCACGCAAGCGGCTGCCGGCTTCGTATACGTCCAGCTCCACGCCGCCTTCATGGCATTGGGTGATTGCCACGACGGTCACGCCCAGCGCCTGCGCACGTTTGAGGCTGGCGAGGAAATCAGGGTTATCGCTCGGCCCGGTGCCGCTGCCGAAGCATTCCAGCACCAGCGCCTGGATGCCGCTGTCGATCAACGCATCCAGTTGCGCGGCGGCGATGCCTGGCACTAGCGGCAACACGCCCACATTGGCCAAGGCTTTGGGCTGGCGGTAATGCAGGGCGGCCGGGATCATGTCGGCCTGGGCGACGCCGCCATTGCGCTGCAAGGCTGCGAACGGATGGCGACCGAAGCTGCGGATTTTCGCGCAACGGGTCGGTGCCATCAGCGCGCCGTGGAAGTACAGCTGCACACCCGGCGCCAGGCCTTCGCCCAAGGCCGTCAATGCACCGCTGACGTTTTCCCAGGCATCGCTGTCGGGCACGCCGGCCGGCAACATGGAGCCGGTGAAGACTACCGGCGCCGGCAGGCCCAGCAGTTGAAAGCTCATGGCTGCCGCGCTGTAGGCCAGGGTGTCGGTGCCGTGCAGGATCAGCACCGCATCGCAGCCTGCGTCCACGGCTTCAACCACGGCGCTGCGCAGATGCTGCCAATAGGTGGGCGTCATGTTGGCGCTGTCGATCAGTGGCGACATCTCTTGAAAGCGCCAGGTGGGCACTGCTGCATCGGCGAGCTGTTCGCGCATGCGCGCCTCAAAACCCGACGCCGGTGCCAGGCCGTTGGCGCTGGCTTGCATGCCAATGGTGCCGCCGGTGTAGAGCACCATCACGTTGTTAGCTGGTTGCATGAAAAATCTCCTGAACGAAAAACGCCGCCGGGCCCAGAGCATGCCCAAGGCCGGGCGGCGTGTCATCTAGCGGTGATTAACGTTGCGCTTGAGCGCTCAGTTCAGCCGAGGCGACTGCTTGCGGCTTTGCCGGGTTGGCCGGCCAGGCCTTGCGGTCCAGGTCCAGGTCGGGGAACTGGCTGGAGTCGAACACCGGCGTCTTGATGCCCGCAGCGCGCTGGTTGTCGTAGTCATTGAGGATGCGCATGGCAATCTTGAACAGGAACGCCAGGGCGAACAGGTTCACGAACGCGAGCAGGGTCATGGTGATGTCGGCAAAGGCGAACACGGTGCTCAGGTTCTCGATCGAACCCCAGAAAATCAGCACCAGCACCAGCGCGCGGTAGCCCATCAGCACCTTGCGGTTGTTGCCCACCAGGAAGCGCAGGTTGCTCTCGCCCAGGTAGTAGTTGTACATGATCGAGGTGAACACGAACAACGCCAGGGCCACCGAGATAAACATGCGGCCCCAGTCACCGACTACCGCCGCCAGGGAGTTCTGGGTCAGGGCAATGCCGTCGCCTTCAAAGCCCGGGGTGTAGAAGCCGGAGAGCAGGATCAGCAACGCGGTGCAGGTACAGATCACGAACGTGTCGAGGAACACGCTGAACGCCTGGACCACGCCTTGGGCGATCGGGTGTTCTACCGAGGCCACCGCGGCCACGTTAGGCGCACTGCCTAAACCTGCTTCGTTGGCGAACACGCCGCGCTTCACACCCATGATGATCGCGCTGCCCACCAGGCCACCGAAGGCTTGGTCGAGGCCGAACGCGCTCTTGACGATGGTCGCGAGCATGGCCGGTACGTGGTCGAATTGCAGCACGATCACGTACAGGGTCACAGCGATGTAGACCAGGGTCTTGACCGGCACCAGCAGGTCGGCAATCGAAGCGATGCGCTTGATCCCGCCGATGAATACCAGGCCCAGCAATACCGCCAGCGCCAGGCCGGTGTAGGTGGTGTCCAGGCCGAAGGCGTTGTTCAGCGAGTGAGTCACGGCGTGGGCTTGCAGGCCGTTGAAGGCGAAACCGAAAGTCACCAGCAACAGGAACGCCATGACCATACCCAGCCAGCGCTTCTGCAAACCGTGCTGGATGTAATACGCCGGGCCGCCGCGGTAGGTGCCTTCGGCATCGGTGCGCTTGTACAACTGGCCGAGGGAGCACTCGATAAAGCTCGAGGACATGCCCACCAGCGCGGTGACCCACATCCAGAACACGGCGCCCGGGCCACCCAGGGTCACGGCAATGCCGACACCGGCGATGTTACCGGCACCCACGCGGCCGGCCAGGCTGAGCATCAATGCCTGGAAGGAACTGAGCTGGCCGGAGCTGCTCTTCAGGCTGTCTTTGAACACCGAGAACATGTGGAAAAAGTGACGCAACTGTACGAAACGCGAGCGGATCGTGAAATAACCGCCGAGCCCGACAATGAGCACGATCAGTACTTTCCCTGAGAGGAAGTCGTTGATGACTTCGAGCATGGAGTGTTCCTCGCTGATTTTTCTAATGGCAAACGCAGGACGGTGCGAGCCCTCGCATAGCACCAGGCAGTGCGCGACGGTTCGACCCCAATCCTTTTGCGGGTGTTGTTATTCATGCGCTTTCGCGATGTCTGCGGGCCTCGTTACCGACGGCCGCAGACGCGAAGAGGGGCGGCACTATACCTAGGCGAGCGTGATCCGTCTGCACGGGGCGATTAAAGGTTTCAGCCAGGCGGTTGCAGGCAAGGAGGGTTTGCAGGGCGATATTGGATTTTTTATGGGCTTCATTTCACAACCTTGGGGCAAAAAAAAGGGCCTGAAGAACGAGCCTTCAGGCCCTCAAAAGGTGAGAGGTGTCTAGTCCCTCAACCTGGTGAGCGGTGCATCAAACGCTTAGGCCTTCAGCGGGACCAAACGTGGGGCAATCATGTTTTCGGGGCGCAGGATGTCGTCGAGCATGGCGTCGTCGAGCAAACCTTCTTCGCGCACCAGTTCCAGCACGCCGCGGCCGCTTTCGAGGGCGATACGCGCAATGCGGGTGGCGTTTTCATAGCCGATGTACGGGTTCAGCGCGGTGACCAGGCCGATGGAGTGTTCCACCAGCTCGCGGCAACGGGCTTCGTTGGCGGTGATGCCGACGATGCAGTGCTCGCGCAGCATGTCCATGGCGCGTTGCAGCAGGCGGATCGAGTCGAAGATCTTGAAAGCGATCAGCGGCTCCATCACGTTCAACTGCAGTTGGCCGCCTTCGGCTGCCATGGTCAGCGCCAGGTCGTTACCGATAACCTGGAACGCTACCTGGTTCACGGCTTCCGGGATCACCGGGTTAACCTTGCCGGGCATGATCGAGCTGCCTGGCTGGCGTGCCGGCAGATTGATCTCGTTGATGCCGGTGCGTGGGCCGCTGGACAGCAGGCGCAGGTCGTTGCAGATCTTCGACAGCTTCACCGCAGTACGCTTGAGCATGCCGGAGAACAGCACGAAAGCGCCCATGTCGGAGGTGGCTTCGATCAAGTCGGCAGCCGGAACCAGCGGCTGGCCGCTGATCAGCGCCAGGCGTTGTACGGCCAGGGCTTGGTAACGTGGGTCGGCGTTGATGCCGGTGCCGATGGCGGTGCCGCCCAGGTTCACTTCGGTCAGCAGCTCTGGCGCCAGGGTTTTCAGGCGTGCCAGGTCTTCACCCAGGGTGGTGGCGAAGGCGCGGAATTCCTGGCCGAGGGTCATCGGCACGGCGTCTTGCAATTGGGTGCGGCCCATTTTCAGCACGTGGCCGAACTCGACACCTTTGGCGGCGAATGCCTGGATCAGGCTGTCGAGGCTGGCCAGCAGCGCGTCATGGCCCAGCAGCAGACCCAGGCGGATCGCGGTTGGGTAGGCGTCGTTGGTCGACTGCGCCATGTTCACGTCGTTGTTAGGGTGCAGGTACTGGTACTCGCCCTTGTTGTGGCCCATGGCCTCCAACGCGATGTTGGCGATGACTTCGTTGGCATTCATATTGGTTGAAGTGCCGGCGCCGCCTTGAATCATGTCCACCACGAACTCTTCGTGGAAATCGCCGCGGATCAGACGGGCACAAGCTTCGCTGATGGCAGCGTGCTTGGCTTCGCTGAGCTGGCCCAACTCGCGGTTGGCGTCAGCGGCTGCTTGCTTGACCATTGCCAGGCCGACCACCAATTTCGGGTAATGCGAAATCGGAACGCCCGAGAGGCGGAAGTTGTTCACCGCTCGCAGGGTCTGGATGCCGTAATACGCTTGAGCCGGTACTTCGAGTACGCCAAGCAGGTCTTTTTCGGTACGGAAAGATGCAGCGGAGGACATGACGGAAATCATCTCGATATGGACCCGGAACAGGCCGGAACGCTGCGAATGCTAGGCTTGTAGAAGTTTTTGGGCCAATGCTGTTAAGCACTGGCCTATGCACAAACGGCATAATGTAGGTGTGACCCGGTTATCATGGCGGGCGTGTGTGCCAAAATGGTGCATACCCGTGGGAGGAAGTGATGAACCTTGAGAGCAAATGGCTGGAAGACTTCAGCGCCCTGGCGGCCACCCGCAGCTTTTCCCAGGCGGCGGAGCGGCGCTTTGTTACCCAGCCGGCGTTCAGCCGACGGATCCGCAGCCTTGAAGCTGCGTTGGGCCTGACGCTGGTCAACCGTTCGCGCACGCCCGTCGAGCTGACGGCGGCGGGGCAGTTGTTCCTGGTGACGGCGCGTACCGTGGTCGAGCAGCTCGGTGAAGTGCTGCGCCATTTGCATCATCTGGAAGGCGGGCAGGGCGAAGTCATGCAAGTGGCCGCTGCCCACTCCCTGGCATTGGGTTTCTTCCCGCGCTGGATCGCGCAACTGCGCAATGAGGGCTTGAATATCGCCACCCGGCTGGTCGCCACCAACGTTGGCGATGCGGTGCACGCCCTGCGCGAAGGCGGCTGCGACTTGATGCTGGCGTTCTACGACCCGGATGCGGCCATGCAGATGGACGCGGAAATCTTCCCGTCGCTGCACCTGGGTAACACCGAAATGCTCCCGGTGTGCGCCGCCGATGCCGACGGCAAACCGATGTTCGACCTGGAAGGTGAGGGCAGTGTGCCGTTGCTGGCCTACAGTGCCGGCGCCTTTCTCGGTCGCTCGGTAAATTTGCTGCTGCGTCAGCGCGCCCTGCGTTTCACCACCATTTACGAAACTGCCATGGCAGACAGTCTCAAGAGCATGGCCCTTGAAGGCTTGGGTATCGCC
Source organism: Pseudomonas sp. 58 R 3 (assembly GCF_900006605.1). Taxonomy (NCBI): domain Bacteria; kingdom Pseudomonadati; phylum Pseudomonadota; class Gammaproteobacteria; order Pseudomonadales; family Pseudomonadaceae; genus Pseudomonas; species Pseudomonas sp. 58 R 3. The sequence goes on from NZ_CVTT01000085.1 coordinate 228,158, forward strand.
TGGGTGCCGCAGTTGAGCGTGCGTGCCGAACTGGCGCGGGGCGAACTGGTGGTGTGCGGCGGCCCGCAGTGGCACGTGCCGCTGGAGATTCGCCTGTATCGCTGCGCGTTGGTGCGCAAGGCGAACGTGCGGTTGTTGTGGCGTAAACTTGAAGGTGGTGCTGCGGGGGCGACTTCTGGATGAGCAAGTGAAGTCGCCGACGTCTGATGTAAATATGGTGTGTCAGCTGAACTTGTTTAGATAGGTGCGGATGTTTGTTCGGTTCTTATCGCTGAAGCGGTAATCGTTTGCGTGCATTGTTGAAACACTACTATCGTTCATAACAGTTTCATACCACCAAGGGAAATGATAGTTAACTTCGGCGTCGCTTGGTTTGGCGCCGAACATAAGCCCTACGGCGTGGGCAATTCCCCTGTCGTCATTCAATGCAGCAATGCCGGCGTCCAAGCCCGGAGCGCCTGATCCAGGGTGACCGTCTTCACTTTTTGGCGTAATAAACAAATATTTTTTGAGTCCTTCCGAGTTGTCGGTGGCCTGTTGCTTCTGTTGGCGCTTCAAATAGTCGACCTGTGAGTTCAGGTCGCTGAGCTTGTCGCCGCCTTTGCTGAAGCCACGCAGATGTGAGTAATGATCGACGTTGAACTTGACCTCGCGCCCGGCATATTTTTTAAATTCAGACTGGATCAGGTTGAAGTTTTTTTGCATTCGGTCTTTCTGCGACTGAGTGAGCCTGATGCTCTCATGCAAGATAACTTGTATTTCAACAGGTTTTTTTTCAGTGCTGGCAAGTAGGGGGCCGCCGGGTTTTGCAACGTGCCAGAAGTCAAAGGGTGATCTGTTAATGGATTGCATGACTAGCGCTCTCTATCGGCTTAAAGGCTTATTTAATAAAGCAATCACGCCGGGCATGTAAAACGCTTACTTGTTAACATCTGTGTTCAAGTGTTTATTTCCTACAAAGTGTTGCTCAATAACTCTGTTCGATCTTTCAAGCACATTCGGAGCGTCGTCAGCGCCTGCCTGACTTTTAAGTCAGTTTGTGCGATTGGTCAGGCCTGTGACGGGCGGTCTTCCAAGGGGCTGTTTATCTGGATTATTACGGTATACTGCGCGGCCTTCGGCCGGTCTAACCGGCCTTAATTCGTACACCAAGCCACGCCGGATTTCCCGCGTGGCTTGTTGTTTTTTGACGCGCCTGCGGGCGCCCAGAGAGAAGAGGCACGACGATGAGTGCATTGGTTGGCGTGATCATGGGCTCCAAGTCCGATTGGTCCACCCTTAGCCACACCGCCGATATGCTGGAAAAACTCGGCATTCCGTATGAAGTGAAGGTGGTCTCTGCCCACCGCACCCCGGATTTGCTGTTCCAGTATGCCGATGAAGCAGAATCCCGTGGCATCGAGGTGATCATCGCCGGTGCCGGCGGTGCGGCGCACCTGCCAGGCATGTGTGCGGCCAAGACCCACCTGCCAGTGCTCGGCGTGCCGGTGCAGTCGTCGATGCTCTCGGGCGTGGATTCGCTGCTGTCCATCGTGCAGATGCCGGCCGGTATTCCGGTGGCGACCCTGGCAATCGGCAAGGCCGGCGCGATCAACGCCGCGTTGCTGTCCGCCAGCATCCTGGGCGCCAAGCACCCGCAGTTCCATGCGGTGCTGAAAAAATTCCGTGCTGAGCAGACAGACAGCGTGTTGGACAACCCAGACCCACGTATCGCCTGAAGGTATTGATTGATGAAAATCGGTGTAATCGGTGGCGGCCAACTGGGTCGCATGCTGGCCTTGGCGGGCACCCCGCTGGGGATGAACTTCGCTTTCCTGGACCCGGCGCCGGACGCCTGCGCGGCGGCCCTGGGTGAACACCTGCGCGCTGACTACAGCGACCCGGACCATCTGCGCCAACTGGCCGATGAAGTCGACCTGGTGACCTTCGAATTCGAAAGCGTCCCGGCCGAAACCGTGGCCTTCCTGTCGCAATTCGTGCCGGTGTACCCGAGCGCCGAAGCCTTGCGCATCGCTCGCGACCGCTGGTTCGAGAAGAGCATGTTCAAGGACCTGGGCATCCCGACCCCGGCCTTCGCCGATATCCAGTCCCAGGCGGACCTGGACGCCGCCGTCGCCAGCATCGGCCTGCCAGCCGTGCTCAAGACCCGCACCCTGGGTTATGACGGCAAGGGCCAGAAAGTCCTGCGCACCGCTGCCGATGTGGTTGGCACCTTTGCCGAACTGGGCAGTGTCGCCTGCCTGCTGGAAGGCTTTGTGCCGTTCACCGGTGAAGTGTCGCTGATCGCCGTGCGTGCCCGTGACGGCGAGACCCGCTTTTACCCGTTGGTGCACAACACCCACGACAGCGGCATCCTCAAGCTGTCCGTGGCCAGCACCGACCACCCGTTGCAGGCCTTGGCCGAAGACTATTCCAGCCGCGTACTCAAGCAGCTGGATTACGTCGGCGTGATGGCGTTTGAGTTCTTTGAAGTCGACGGCGGCCTCAAGGCCAACGAAATCGCCCCGCGCGTGCACAACTCCGGGCACTGGACCACCGAAGGCGCCGAGTGCAGCCAGTTCGAAAACCACCTGCGGGCGGTGGCGGGCTTGCCGTTGGGTTCCACGGCCAAGGTCGGCGAGAGCGCCATGCTCAACTTTATCGGTGCAGTGCCACCGGTAGAAAAAGTCATCGCCATTGATGACTGCCACCTGCACCACTACGGCAAGGCTTTCAAAGTCGGGCGTAAAGTTGGCCACGCCAACCTGCGCTGCAAGGACCGTGCGACCCTTGAGGCGCAGATTCTCAAGGTCGAAGCGCTGATCGCCGAGCAATAACCTTGAGGGCGGCGGGAACCATTGGTTATCGCCGCCTCTCTGATTGCAGGACGCTAAAGTCTGACTAGGCTTTCGTGTAGTTCACTTCATTCAGAGGGAAATGCCATGGGTATCATTGGAACCATTTTTATCGGCTTGATCGTCGGCCTGCTGGCGCGTTTCCTCAAGCCTGGCGACGACAGCATGGGCTGGATCATGACCATCCTGCTGGGTATTGCAGGTTCCCTGGTCGCCACCTACGGTGGTCAAGCCCTGGGCATCTACCAGGCGGGTCAAGGCGCGGGCTTCCTCGGCGCGCTGATCGGCGCCATCGTGTTGCTGGTGATCTACGGCCTGCTGAGAAAGAAATGATCTAAGCGACAAAGCCCTCTGCGCTGCGCAGGCGCAGAGGGCTAGAATGCTCGGCATCTGAACTTGCCGAGCTTATTCATGCGCCGTCTTTTATTCACACTCCTCCTGCTGGGCTCAGGCCTGGCGCACGCCGGTGAACTGCCGGAAACCGACTGGCTCGACCTGATGCCGCTTTCAGACCAGAAAGCCCTCGAAGCCATGCCCGAGATCGACCACAACTCCCCCGAAGCCCAAGGCACGTTCACCGACAAAGGTGGCTTGAAGCAGAGCAAAGGCCTGCCGGCGGTGATGTACTCGACCAAGACCGTGGCCGCCATGAACGGCAAGAACATCCGCATCGGCGGTTACCCGGTACCGTTGGAAACCGATGCCAAGGGCCGCAGCACCCTGTTTTTCCTGGTGCCGTACCCAGGCGCCTGCATCCACGTACCGCCACCGCCGCCTAACCAGTTGGTGCTGGTGCGTTATCCCAAGGGGCTGAAGCTGGATGATATCTACACGCCGCTGTGGGTGACGGGCACGTTGAAGGTGGAGAAGGTCAACAATGACCTGGCAGATGCGGCGTATGCGCTGGATGCGGGGAAGGTCAGGGTAGTCAAAGAATCCGATCTCTAGATCATGACGCAGAACCCAATGTGGGGGCGGGCTTGCCTGCGATTCAGGCACCTCGGTGTATCAGTGAAACCGAGGTGATGCTATCGCAGGCAAGCCAGCTCCCACACAAGCCCCACATTTTTGATTGGGTTTACAGGCCGATACTGGTGATGCTTACGCCCAAAGTATGGCTTTGACCCGGCGCCAAGCTCACCACATCATCCAGCACATTGGCCGTCTCGATGCACAGCATGCCCTGCCAGCCATCATCGGCCATGTCGTCAAACGCCTTGGCGCGTTCGGTCCATGGGTTCCAGATCACGGTGGAGTTCGAACCCTCGGCGGTCAGTTGGATGCGACGCTGCCAATCTGTATCGACGATATCGAGCTGCGCCGGAGTATCCAGGTAGATACGGTCAGTCTCGGCACTGAAGTGCAGCAGACCGGACTGCTTCTTCTCGGCCCAGCCATCGGCAGTGTCGATATACGCCAGCCCATCCAGCCCTTCGACCTGCACCTTGCGCACGTCACTCACGGCGAAATACGTGTGCAGCGCCTGGCTGAGCGTCACGATGTCGGTGCCACGGTTGTGGCTGGTCAGGTGGATGTGCAGTTGATCGTCCAACAGCAGGCTCAGTGTCAGGTCGACCTGATGCGGCCAGCCGGGGAAGCCGCCCTCGGGAACCGGCAGCACCAAATCCACCCGCAGCGCTTGGCCTTCGAGTTCGCTCGCAGCCAGCTCCCACTGTGCCGTGCGCACAAAACCATGGGCGCCGGCCGGTTGCTCGCTCTGGCGCATCGCCTTGACGCTCTGCGGGTTGCGGTCAAACACACCAAACCATGGCCAGCACACCGGCACGCCGGTACGGATGCCCTTGCCTTGCTTGTACACCGCCGCAGGGTTCGGCCAGATCAGCGGCTGTTCGCCCTGGCGCTGGTAACTGAAGAGGTGCGCGCCCTGTTGGGCCACCATCAATTCAGCGCCATTGTGGCGAATGCGCCAGCAGTCCAACTCGTCGATTTTTACGCTTTCAACGTGGGGCACAGGCATACAAAGCACTCTTTATGGCAGGCAATGGGGCAATTGACCGTCAAAACCCGGTGAGGTTTAACGCGCGCGCGACGGTACCGAACGTGTGCGGCCGCTGCCATCGATGGCGACGAACACAAACACCGCCTCGGTGACTTTGCGCCATTCACTCGACAGCGGGTCGTCGCTCCACACTTCGACCATCATCTGGATCGAGCTGCGGCCGATTTCCAGGGCCTGCGTGTAGAAAGACAACTGCGCGCCGACGGCCACCGGCACCAGGAACGCCATGCGATCAATCGCTACGGTGGCCACGCGGCCGCCGGCGACCTTGCTGGCCATGGCCGTGCCGGCCAGGTCCATCTGCGCGACCAGCCAGCCGCCGAAGATATCGCCAAAACCGTTTGTTTCACGCGGCAGCGCGGTGATTTGCAAGGCGAGATCGCCTTGCGGGATAGGATCTTCTTGTTCGAGTTCAATCATGCCGAGGGTGCCTCTGACCCGTAACGCTTCATGGGTGTTTCAAGTGGATAGCCGTCTTCTGGAAAAACGTTTCAGCACCAACCTACACCGCTCGATACGTTTCTCGTAAGGCGCACTAAAGGGAAACTCTGCCAAAGCGGCTGGAACCTAACCTGAGGGTCATCCAACAACGTTTTGGCACAGCAGCCCCTCAAGACAGCGGGTTTGGCGCTCGCACGGGCCGAGTATATCGAGACCCTGTGGCGACGACGACCTCCGCAAGCTCATTTGGTCGGCAAATCTGCGCTGTATCGCGGCTTTTTGCAGAAACTGTGCCTATCGCCGGGATTATTTACGGCGTCCGGGCTGTTAGTCGGGTCAGCACCTTTGGAAGAGAAGCCCGACATGCCCACCGTTCCCGCGAGCGCCGTGCACGCTGGCACGGCCTGCTATCGGGGACTGCCTTTGGAAACGCGGGCGTCAAGCAACGCTGTGCTTTTGCGGGCGATTTGTTATCGTGCCGAACCGACCCCGGCGCCTGCCGGGGTCTCGCGTTCGCCGTCCTGACAATAAGAGAAGCCTTGCCATGTCCTCCGTGCCTGCAAGCAGCGCGCAACCTTCGCGCCCGCTGACCCGCAACGACTACAAAACCCTGTCGCTGTCTGCCTTGGGCGGGGCGCTGGAATTCTACGATTTCATTATCTTTGTATTTTTCGCCACCGTGGTCGGGAAGCTGTTTTTCCCCGTCGACATGCCCGAATGGCTGCGCATGATGCAGACCTTCGGCATCTTCGCCGCCGGCTACCTGGCACGCCCGCTGGGCGGCATCATCATGGCGCACTTCGGTGACCTGCTGGGCCGCAAAAAAATGTTCACCCTGAGCATCTTCATGATGGCCGTGCCGACCCTGATCATGGGCCTGCTGCCGACCTACGCACAGATCGGCCTGTGGGCGCCGCTATTGCTGCTGCTGATGCGCGTCATCCAGGGCGCCGCCATTGGCGGCGAAGTACCGGGCGCCTGGGTGTTTGTTTCCGAACACGTGCCGCCGCGCCACATCGGCTATGCCTGCGGCACCCTGACCAGCGGCCTCACCGCCGGTATTTTGCTGGGTTCGCTGGTGGCGACCGCCATCAACTCCCTTTATACCCCGGAGCAGGTCTCGGATTACGCGTGGCGTATCCCGTTCCTGCTGGGCGGTGTGTTCGGCCTGCTGTCGGTGTACTTGCGCCGTTGGCTGCATGAAACACCGATCTTCGCTGAGATGCAGCAGCGCAAAACCCTGGCTGCCGAGCTGCCGTTGCGCGCGGTACTGCGTGACCACCGTGGCGCCATTGTGCTGTCGATGCTGCTGACGTGGTTGCTGTCGGCGGGTGTGGTTGTGGTCATCCTGATGACCCCGACCGTGCTGCAAACCGTTTACCACTTCAGCCCGACGGTAGCGCTGCAAGCCAACAGCCTGGCGATCGTTACGCTGAGCCTGGGCTGTATCGCTTCCGGCGCGCTGGCTGACCGTTTTGGTGCCGGTCGCGTTTTGGTCACCGGTTGCGCGTTGTTGCTGGCCACCTCCTGGACGCTGTATCACAGCCTGATGGCCCACCCGGACTGGTTGTTCCCGCTGTACGCGTTGACCGGCCTGTTTGTGGGCACCATCGGTGTAGTGCCTTACGTGATGGTGAAAGCATTCCCGCCGGTGGTGCGTTTCAGCGGCTTATCGTTCTCCTACAACGTCGCCTACGCCGTATTCGGCGGCCTGACGCCATTGGCGGTATCGCTGCTGATGAAGGAAAGTCCGATGGGTCCTGCTTATTACGTGGCTGTCCTGTGCGTGATGGGGATAGCGGTCGGTGGCTACCTGTGGAAGCGCGGGCGCTGAATGATCGTTCCCACGCTCTGCGTGGGAATGCCGGCCTGGACGCTCTGCGTCCGCTTTTGAAGGTCGTGACGCAGAGCGTCACTGGATGCGTTCCCACGCAGAGCGTGGGAATGATCAATTCCAGCATAGATTACAGAGTGTTTCTGAAACATCGCTCCAAGCGCCTGAACCTCCTCGCAAGCCCCGGATTTATTGCACTTTCCCCTTCCTGTCAGGATTTTCACAAATACTGGCCTTTCATCTAATTGTCATATTCCAGACATAGAGTGTTCACACGGCCTACCGATACTTGGCCCCGATCCAACTATCCCTATCTGCTAGGAGCAAGGCATGAAACTGAAACGTTTGATGGCGGCAATGACTTTTGTCGCTGCTGGCGTTGCGACCGCCAACGCGGTGGCCGCTGGTGTTGATCCGGCAATCCCGGCTTACGTTAAGACCACTGGTGTGTCGGGCAACTTGTCCAGCGTCGGTTCCGATACCCTGGCTAACCTGATGACCCTGTGGGCTGAGGGTTACAAAAAGGAATACCCGAACGTCAACATCCAGATTCAGGCTGCCGGCTCCGCCACTGCACCTCCTGCGCTGACTGAAGGCACCTCCAACCTGGGCCCGATGAGCCGCAAGATGAAGGACACCGAACTGGCGGCCTTCGAGCAGAAGTACGGTTACAAGCCAACCGCTATCCCGGTTGCCGTGGATGCCCTGGCCGTGTTCGTACACAAGGACAACCCGATCCAGCACCTGACCATGGAACAAGTCGACGCGATCTTCTCCTCGACGCGTCTGTGCGGTGCTAAAGCCGACGTTAAAACCTGGGGCGACCTGGGTGTGACCGGCGACCTGGCCAACAAGCCGGTTCAGCTGTTTGGTCGTAACTCGGTGTCCGGCACCTACGGCTACTTCAAAGAAGAAGCCCTGTGCAAAGGCGACTACAAGCCAAACGTCAACGAACAACCCGGCTCGGCTTCGGTCGTGCAGTCGATCAGCTCCTCGCTGAACGGCATCGGTTACTCGGGCATCGGCTACAAAACCGCTAGCGTGAAGACCGTGGCTCTGGCCAAAAAAGGCAGCACTGACTTCATCGAAGACAGCGAAGAAAACGCCCTGAACGGCAAATACCCGCTGTCGCGTTTCCTCTACGTGTACGTCAACAAAGCCCCGAACAAGCCTCTGGCCCCGCTGGAAGCTGAGTTCGTGAAGCTGGTTCTGTCCAAACAGGGCCAGGAAGTGGTCGTCAAAGACGGTTACATCCCGCTGCCGGCTAAAGTGGCTGCCAAGGCCCTGGCTGACCTGGGTTTGAAAGAAGGCGGCAAGTAAGCCTGCAATACCTGATGTAGCAGCGGGCCCTGTGGGAGCGGGCTTGCTCGCGAAGACGGTGTGTCGTTCAACTCATCTGGCGACTGACACACCGCCTTCGCGAGCAAGCCCGCTCCCACAAAAAGCCCGCCGGCATCTCTAATTTTTTAATCCGCTGCCAGCCCTGCTACGCGGCGGATTTCTTGCGTCACTGCATTGTCATTTTTCTGTCATACAGGATCGCTAGGGTGTGCGCATGAATGATCTGGCCAATTCCACCATGACGACGACTTCTCCCCCCAAGCGTATTGATTTCAATACGCCTGAGCTGCAACGCAAGCGCCGCATTCGCGCGCTCAAGGATCGCCTGACCCGCTGGTACGTGTTGATCGGCGGCCTCGCCGTGCTCGGCGCCATCACCCTGATCTTCTTCTTCCTGGCTTACGTAGTTGCGCCTTTGTTCCAGGGTGCCTCGCTGACCAAGGAAGACGCGCTGACACCCGCCTGGATGCAGGACGCCGGCAAGCCGTTGATGATCTCCCTCGAAGAACAGAACCAAGTCGCCATGCGGGTTTCCGACAAGGGCCAGGCGCTGTTCTTTGATGTGAGCACCGGTGCCGAGCTCAAGCGCGTCGACCTGCCATTGCCTGCGGGCGCCACTGTGGCCTCGATCGGCAAAGACCAGCCCGGCAGCCCGTTGGTGATCCTCGGTTTGTCCAATGGCCAGTCCCTGGTGTTCCGCCACACTTATAAAGTGTCGTACCCGGATGGCAAAAAGACCATTACGCCGGCCATTGAATACCCTTACGGCGAAACGCCCATCGTCCTTGACGAGCAGGGCCGCCCGCTGGAGCACGTCGCGCTCAACGCCACCGATTCATCGCTGGTGGTTGCTGGCTCCGCGGGTTCGTTCTTGAACGTACTGAGCCTGAGCCGCGAAGAAAACATGATGACCGGTGAAGTCACCAGCGAGCAGAAGCGTATCGAGCTGCCGCAAATGACCGAACCGGTGAAGGCGATTTTCGTCGACCCACGCCAGCAGTGGCTGTATGTGGTCAACGGCCGCGCCCTCGCCGACGTCTTCAACTTGCGCGATAACAGCCTCAACGGTCGCTACAAACTGCTGGAAGACGGCAACGCCGAAATCACTGCCAGCACTCAGTTGGTGGGCGGTATCTCGCTGATCGTCGGTAACTCCAAGGGTGGCCTGGCCCAGTGGTTCATGGCCCGTGACCCGGACGGCGAGCAACGCCTGAAGCAAATCCGCACCTTCCAGATGGGCACTGCGCCTATCGTGGAAATCACCGCCGAGGAACGTCGCAAAGGCTTCACCGCGCTGGACGCGTCCGGCAAGTTCGGCGTGTTCCACAGTACCGCGCATCGCACCCTGCTGGTCGACCCTGTGGTGGATGGCCAAGGCCTGTTCGGCATGTCGCCACGCGCCAACCGCGTGATCGTCGAAGCCGGCGGCAAGCTGCAACCGCTGCTGCTCGACAACCCCCACCCGGAAGTGTCCTGGAGCGCGCTGTGGAGCAAGGTCTGGTACGAAAACTACGACGAACCTAAGTACGTCTGGCAATCGACCGCCGCCAACACCGACTTCGAACCCAAAATGAGTTTGGCCCCGCTGACCTTCGGTACCCTGAAGGCTGCGTTCTACGCCATGTTGCTGGCGGCGCCACTGGCGGTGGCTGCGGCCATCTACACCGCTTACTTCATGGCCCCGAGCCTGCGCCGCAAGGTCAAGCCGGTGATCGAACTGATGGAAGCGATGCCGACGGTGATCCTCGGCTTCTTCGCCGGCCTGTTCCTGGCGCCGTATGTAGAAGGGCACCTACCGGGGATTTTCAGCCTGCTGATGTTGCTGCCGATTGGCATCCTGGTCGCCGGTTTTGTCTTCAGCCGTTTGCCTGAGTCGATCCGCCTGCGTGTACCGGATGGCTGGGAAAGCGCGATCCTGATTCCGGTGATCCTGTTTGTGGGCTGGCTCTCGCTGTACATGAGCCCGTACCTGGAAACCTGGTTCTTCGGCGGCGACATGCGCATGTGGATCTCCCACGATCTGGGCATCACTTACGACCAGCGCAACGCACTGGTAGTCGGTCTGGCCATGGGTTTTGCGGTAATCCCGAACATCTACTCCATCGCCGAAGACGCCGTGTTCAGCGTGCCGCGCGGCCTCACCCTGGGCTCGTTGGCCCTGGGTGCCACGCCGTGGCAGACCATGACCCGCGTGGTGATCCTGACCGCCAGCCCAGGCATCTTCTCCGCACTGATGATCGGCATGGGCCGCGCAGTGGGTGAAACCATGATCGTGCTGATGGCCACCGGTAACACGCCGGTGATGGAGATGAACCTGTTCGAAGGCCTGCGCACATTGGCGGCCAACGTTGCGGTGGAGATGCCCGAGTCGGAAGTCGGTGGCAGTCACTACCGCGTGCTGTTCCTCTCGGCGCTGGTGCTGCTGCTGTTCACCTTCATCATGAACACCCTCGCCGAGCTGATCCGTCAGCGTCTGCGCAAGAAATACTCGTCGCTTTAAGAAAGGTAGAAGTCTGTGAAACAGAACTCCCTGAATGGATGGTTCAAGAGCGGCGCCCCCGGCGTCTGGATCAGCGGTGGCGCGGTGTCCATCGCGGTCATCATGACCATTGGTTTGCTGGCCGTGATTGCCGTGCGTGGTCTGGGCCACTTCTGGCCGGCCGACCTGATCCAGGCCAACTACAGCGTGCCTGGCCAGGAAAACCATATCGTCATCGGCGAAGTGGTGCAGAAGGAAGAAGTGCCGCGCGAGCGCCTCAAAAGCGCGGGCCTGCCGGTGCCGGACCAAGGCCCGGAATTCATGACCCGCGAGCTGATCAAGGTCGGTAACCGCGACTTGAATGGCAACGACTTCACCTGGATCGTCGGCGAGTGGTTGAAAGACCAGACCACACCGAAGAACCTGATGGCGATCGAACGTCGTGAGTGGGGCAACTTCTATGGCACCCTGGTCAACGTCAAGCAGGACGGCAAGGTGATCGCCGAAGGCGAAGCCGCATGGCCGGAGCTGCAAGCCCGCGTCGACCGTGTGAACAAGTTGGCGGCCCAGCTCAAGAGCCTTGAGAAAACCGACATCGGCGCGATCAACGCAGGCCTGGAACGCATCCGCCTGCACGGCCGCAAGCTGGAGCTGGAAGGCAAGCTCGACGCTGCCGCCCAGGCCGACATGGACTCCGGCCGCGCCGAATTGAATGCCCGTTACCAGGACATCGAAGCACGCCTGGCCGACCTGCACACCCAGTTCAACCGCGACAGCCTCACGGCCCGCGACGGCAACGGCAAAGAAATCGAAATCGGTATCGGCAAAGTGGTGCACGCCTACCAGCCGAACGCCATGGGCACCCTGACCAAGGTGGGGTTCTACTTCAGCAAGGTCTGGGAGTTCTTGAGCGACGACCCACGGGAAGCCAACACTGAAGGCGGGATTTTCCCGGCTATTTTCGGCACCGTGATGATGACCCTGATCATGGCGATGATCGTGACCCCGTTCGGCGTGCTGGCGGCGGTGTACCTGCGTGAATACGCCAAGCAGAACACCCTGACCCGCATTATCCGGATCGCGGTGAACAACCTGGCCGGTGTGCCGGCTATCGTTTACGGCGTGTTCGGCCTGGGCTTCTTTGTGTATGTACTGGGTGGCTCGGTTGACCGCCTGTTCTTCGCCGAAGCCTTGCCGGCGCCGACCTTCGGTACACCGGGCCTGTTGTGGGCCTCGCTGACCCTGGCGCTGCTGGCGGTGCCGGTGGTGATCGTGGCTACCGAAGAAGGCTTGGCGCGGATTCCCCGCACCGTGCGTGAAGGTTCCCTGGCACTCGGCGCAACCAAGGCGGAAACGCTGTGGAAGATCGTGCTGCCGATGGCCAGCCCGGCGATGATGACCGGCATGATCCTCGCCGTGGCCCGCGCCGCCGGTGAAGTGGCGCCGCTGATGCTGGTGGGTGTGGTCAAGCTGGCACCGTCGCTGCCGCTGGACGGCAACTACCCGTACTTGCACCTGGACCAGAAGATCATGCACTTGGGCTTCCATATTTATGACGTCGGTTTCCAAAGCCCCAACGTCGAAGCGGCACGCCCGCTGGTGTACGCCACCGCACTGCTGCTGGTGCTGGTGATCGCCACGCTGAACTTGTCGGCCGTGTGGATCCGTAACCACCTGCGCGAAAAATACAAGGCGCTGGACAGCTAATTGAAGTGAACGCGGACTAAATGTGGGAGCGGGCTTGCTCGCGAATGCGGTGTATCAGAAACATATTTGCTGGCTGAACCACCGCTTTCGCGAGCAAGCCCGCTCCCACACTGGACCGCGTAACACACAGATTTTTGAGTAAACCGCCCCGGCGGTTCAACCAAACGAATTGGTAGCACAGGGAGCATCCCATGCAACATGAAACCCACACCCACGGCATCAACATGTCGGCCCTGGGTCGCGACAAGCAGAGCCTGAGCCTGGCCCAGGAAACCGTGGCCATCGAAGTGCCCGGCCTGAGCCTGTACTACGGTGAAAAGCAGGCGCTGTTCGATGTCAGCATGAACATTCCCAAGCAGCGCGTGACCGCCTTTATCGGCCCGTCCGGCTGCGGCAAGTCCACACTGCTGCGCACCTTCAACCGCATGAACGACTTGGTGGACGGTTGCCGCGTAGAAGGCGCGATCAACCTTTACGGCAGCAACATCTACCGCAAGGGCGAGGACGTGGCCGAGCTGCGCCGCCGCGTGGGCATGGTGTTCCAGAAGCCGAACCCGTTCCCCAAGACCATCTACGAAAACGTGGTGTATGGCCTGCGCATCCAGGGCATCAACAAAAAACGCATCCTCGACGAAGCCGTTGAGTGGGCCTTGAAAGGCGCGGCGCTGTGGGATGAAGTCAAAGACCGACTGCATGAATCGGCACTCGGCCTGTCCGGCGGCCAGCAGCAGCGACTGGTGATCGCCCGCACCATCGCCGTGGAGCCGGAAGTGTTGCTGCTCGACGAACCGTGCTCGGCACTCGATCCGATCTCGACTCTTAAGGTTGAAGAGCTGATCTACGAGCTGAAATCCAAGTTCACCATCGTCATCGTGACCCACAACATGCAACAGGCGGCGCGGGTTTCGGACTACACCGCGTTCATGTACATGGGCAAGCTGGTGGAGTTCGGCGACACCGACACCTTGTTCACCAACCCGGCGAAGAAGCAGACCGAAGACTACATCACCGGTCGTTACGGCTAGTACGCGGTGGTTCTGATTGCACTGAATGCTGCGGTTCTCCGCACCTTACCGGACGTTCCAAGGACGCCAACATGATTAGCAAAGAAGGCCTTACCCACCACATCTCCGCGCAGTTCAACGCCGAGCTTGAGGAAGTGCGCAGCCACCTCCTGGCGATGGGCGGGCTGGTGGAGAAGCAAGTCAACGATGCGGTCACCGCGCTGATCGAGGCCGACTCGGGCCTGGCCCAGCAAGTGCGCGAGATCGATGACCAGATCAACCAGATGGAACGCAACATCGACGAAGAGTGCCTGCGCATTCTGGCCCGCCGCCAGCCGGCGGCCTCCGACCTGCGTTTGATCATCAGCATCTCCAAGTCGGTGATCGACCTGGAGCGCATCGGCGACGAAGCCACCAAAATCGCCCGCCGCGCTATCCAGTTGTGCGAAGAAGGCGAAGCGCCACGGGGTTACGTGGAAGTGCGCCACATCGGCGACCAGGTGCGCAACATGGTGCGCGATGCGCTGGACGCGTTCGCCCGCTTCGACGCCGAATTGGCGTTGTCGGTGGCGCAATACGACAAGACCATCGACCGCGAATACAAGACCGCACTGCGCGAGCTGGCCACCTACATGATGGAAGACCCGCGCTCTATCTCGCGGGTCTTGAACATCATCTGGGTGTTGCGTTCCCTGGAACGCATCGGCGACCACGCCCGTAATATCTCGGAACTGGTGATTTATCTGGTGCGCGGCACCGACGTGCGGCACATGGGCCTCAAGCGCATGAAAGCCGAAGTTGAAGGCACGGCTGATCAAATCCCTAATGTTCCGGGCGAATCTGACGATAAGTAAGGTTGCCCGAGACATTAACGCCCGGCCTTTGGTCGGGCGTTTTCGTTTGCGGCATCTGAATTTTTTGCGCAGCAGGAGCAATAAAGTCCTTCTGTGACCCGTGAGTTTTGGCAAAATGCCATCAGTCAGGCGTTTTGCGTGCCGAAGTGTTAATAGGATGAAGGGTCGATGAGTAAAGTCAGTGTATTGGTGGTGGACGACGCCTCGTTTATCCGTGATTTGGTGAAGAAGTGCCTGCGCAACTACTTCCCAGGCATCAAGATTGAAGACGCGGTGAACGGCAAAAAGGCGCAATCCATCCTGATGCGCGAGACCTTCGACCTGGTGCTGTGCGACTGGGAAATGCCCGAAATGTCCGGCCTTGAGCTGTTGACCTGGTGCCGTGAGCAGGCGCACCTGAAGGCCATGCCGTTCGTGATGGTGACCAGCCGTGGCGACAAGGAAAACGTGGTGCAGGCGATTCAGGCCGGGGTTTCCGGTTATGTCAGCAAGCCATTCACCAACGAGCAGTTGCTGAACAAGGTCAAACAGGCTTTGCACAAGATCGGCCGCCTCGATGCCCTGATCGCCAGCGCGCCGACCAAGATGAACTCGGCCTTCGGCAACGACTCCCTCAATGCCCTGACCGGCGGCAAACCCGAGGCGGCCAAACCGGCGCCGGTAGCTGCGCCGAGCAAAGGCCTGCTCAACAGCCAACCGATGCAAGCGCCTGCAGCCTCGCCTGCCGGCGGTCGCGGCCAGGGCCAACTGCGGCTGTCCAGCGGCAACCAGCAATGCGTGATCAAGGCGCTGAGCATCAAGGAAGCGCTGCTGGTGGTCCGTCGCGGTGAAGTGCTGCCCCAGGTGCTGGAAAGCGCCGTGCTCGACCTTGAGCAAGGCGAGAACGCCGAAGTCGCGCGCCTCAACGGCTACCTGCACGCCATCGTCGCCTATGAGCCACGGCCTGACAGCGACTGGCTGCAACTGACCTTCCGGTTTATCGATCAGGATGCGCAGAAGCTCGACTATATCTCCCGCCTGATCGCGCGCGGTACGGCGCAGAAGCACTTCGTGCCGGGTGCGTGATCTACAGAGCAACACTTAACCCATGTGGGAGCGGGCTTGCCCGCGATAGCGATACATCAGCCACTTGATCTGCGCCTGACACACCGTCATCGCGGGCAAGCCCGCTCCCACAGTTGATCTTCTGTGCTTCACGCAGTGTTGTCATCAACCCTGGCGAGCCTGCCGCTCAGCCATCCCGGCAGGTACGCCATGGACATCGCCATGCCCGAGGGCACGCCGATCATTGCGGCACGCAGCGGTACGGTGGTGAAGGCTTCCGAGGTCGGGCTGGTTTCGATTCCCTATGAGTTCAACCAGCCGCTTGGCAAATTGCCCAACTTTGCGTTGGGCAATTGAGGCGTCAATCCAGCAACAACACCTTGGCCAGCACGATCTTAGGCCCTTTCATTTTCTTGATGATGATGCGCAAGCCTTCAACTTCCAGCACTTCTTCCTCTTCCGGCACGCGTTTGAGCGTGTCGTAGATCAAGCCCGCCAGGGTTTCGGCTTCGATGTGGTCCAGGTCCACGCCCAACAGGCGTTCCACCTTGAACAGCGGCGTGTCGCCACGCACCAGCAGTTTACCTGGCTGATAGGCGAGGATGCCGCGCTCGGCCTTGCGGTGTTCGTCCTGAATATCACCGACCAGCACTTCCAGCACGTCCTCCATGGTCAGGTAGCCGATGACTTTGCCGTCGGCTTCTTCCACCAGGGCGAAGTGCGCACCGCCTTTGCGGAACTGCTCCAGCAGCTGCGACAGCGGCATGTGCCGCGATACGCGCTCCAGCGGGCGGGTCAGCTCGGCCAGGTTGAACGACTCGGGGATGTGGTCCAGGGCTGCCAGCTCCAGCAGCAGGTCCTTGATGTGCAGCAGGCCGACAAACTCATTGCGATCGGCGTCATACACCGGGTAGCGGCTGAATTTGTGGCGGCGGAACAGCGCGAGGATTTCCTTGAGCGGGGCGTTGAAGTCCAGGGTGACCAGGTCTTCGCGGGAGTTGGCCCAGTCCACCACTTCCAGCTCGCCCATTTCCACGGCCGAAGCCAGTACGCGCATGCCTTGGTCGCTTGGGTCCTGGCCACGGCTGGAGTGCAGGATCAGCTTGAGTTCTTCGCGGCTGTAATGGTGTTCGTGGTGCGGGCCAGGCTCGCCTTGGCCGGCGATACGCAAGATGGCGTTGGCGCTGGCGTTGAGCAGGTAGATCGCCGGGTACATGGCCCAGTAGAACAGGTACAGCGGCACCGCCGTCCACAGCGACAGCAGCTCGGGTTTGCGAATCGCCCAGGATTTGGGGGCCAATTCACCGACCACGATGTGCAGGTAGGAAATCACGAAGAAGGCGGCAAAGAACGACACGCCCTTGATCACTTCAGGCGATTGCACGCCGATGGCGCCCAGCAATGGCTCGAGGATATGCGCGAAGGCCGGTTCACCGACCCAGCCCAGGCCCAGAGAGGCGAGGGTGATACCCAATTGGCAGGCCGACAGGTAGGCATCGAGCTGGCTGTGAACGGTGCGCAGGATCTGCCCGCGCCAGCCGTTCTTGTGGGCGATGGCCTCGACCCGAGTGGCACGCAGTTTGACCATGGCAAATTCCGCCGCAACGAAGAAACCGTTGAGCATTACCAGGATCAGTGCAAAAAGAATCATGCCGAAATCGGCGAAGAGTGTAGCGAGGGTGATGCCAGGGGAAGGGTCCATGATGGGGTTTTGCAGGTTCCGTGTGTTCAATAAGGGGTGACAGACAGGCCTGAAAGGCAGGCGCAAGTCGGCCAATGTAGCGGCTGACGGGGCGCTTGCCTAGTGCCCGCTGCCGGGCGGGGCCTGAAAGGCTTCGTCAACACGCTGCATGACCAATGTGGGAGCGGGCTTGCTCGCGAAAGCGGTGGGTCAGTCAACACATTCATAGCTGACCCACCGCCTTCGCGAGCAAGCCCGCTCCCACACTTAGTCCAGCGTCGTTTTCGGGTTATTCATCTGTGCCGATTACCCGCGAACGGGTCACCTGCGCCGGTGGAAAATGGCAGGTAAAGGTACTGCCATGCCCCAGCACGCTGCTGATCTCCAACCGGGCGCGGTGGCGCAACAGCACGTGTTTGACGATCGCCAGGCCCAGCCCGGTGCCGCCGGTGTTGGAGTTGCGGCTGGAATCGACGCGGTAGAAGCGTTCGGTCAGGCGCGGCAGGTGCTTGGCGTCGATACCGATGCCTGAGTCTTGCACGCTCAAGTGCGCGCCGTGCTCGTCGCTCCACCAGCGGATGCGGATATTGCCCTTGTCCTGGGTGTACTTAACAGCGTTGAACACCAGGTTGGAAAACGCGCTGCGCAACTCACCTTCGCTGCCTTTGAGCAATACCTGCGGGTCAGCTTCCAGGGTGATCTGTTGCCCGCGCTCGCCGGACAGCGCCTGGGCGTCATTCTTGATGGTCTGCAGCAGGCTTTGCACCGCCACCGGGTGGTTGTCCGAGGGGTAATCAGTGGCTTCCAGCTTGGCCAGCAACAGCAGGTCGTTGAGCAGGGTTTGCATGCGTGAACCCTGCTGCTGCATCTGCTGCAGGGCACGGCTCCAGCGCGGGTTGATCTCGTCGACGTTGTCCAGCAGCGTCTCCAGGTAGCCGCAGATCACCGTCAGCGGCGTGCGCAGCTCGTGGGAGACGTTGGCGACGAAGTCTTTGCGCATCTGTTCCAACTGGTGAATGCGCGTTACGTCGCGCACCAGCATCAGGTGTTCGTTGTTGCCGTAACGCGTCAGGTACAGCTGGATGCGCACGCGGTCATTGGTGGGCGAAGGGATTTCCAGCGCTTCTTCGTAGTTGTCCTGCTCGAAGTACTCCTTGAAGCGCGGGTGGCGCACCAGGTTGGTCACCGGCTGGCCGCTGTCCTGGGGCGTCTTTAGGCCCAGCAGGGTCTCGGCGGCGCGGTTCCACCATTCCAGGTTGCCGTCGCTGTCGAGCATGATCACCGCGTCTTTGAGCGCGGCGGTGGATTCCTGTACCCGGTCGATCACCGCCTGCAGGCGCCCGCGAACCCGTTGGTCGCGGCGTTGCAGGTGGTAGATGCTGTCGAACACCTCGCCCCACAGGCCATAGCCGTCGGGCGGTGCTTCGTCGGGTTTGTGCTGGCGCAGCCATTCATGCAGGCGCAGCAATTGTTTGAGGGTCCAGCCCAGATACAGGCCGATACCGACGGCCAGGCTCCAGCCGTAATAGCCGCTGATCAAGCCCACCACCAAGCAACCGGTGATCAACAGAAGCATGTGGCGAATCAGGGTGCCATGCCAGTTCTGGTTCACTTAAACATGCGTCCTTGTCAGCGGTTAAGGAAGGGAGGGGCCGGCTCAGCCTTTGGTGGAAAAGCGATAGCCGGTGCCGCGCACGGTTTGTACCAGATTCTCGTAGGCATCGCCCAAGGCTTTGCGCAGGCGGCGGATATGCACGTCAACCGTGCGCTCCTCCACATACACGTTGCCGCCCCACACCTGGTCGAGCAATTGGCCACGGGTGTAGGCGCGCTCCTGGTGGGTCATGAAAAATTGCAGCAGGCGGTATTCGGTCGGGCCCATCTCGGCCGGCTTGCCGTCGATGGTCACGCGGTGGCTGATCGGGTCCAGGATCAGCCCGTCGACTTCGATCGGTGCTTCGCCATCAGTCGGGCCGGCACGGCGCAGTACGGCCTTCAGGCGCGCTACCAGCTCACGTGGGGAAAACGGCTTGGTGATGTAGTCATCAGCGCCGACTTCCAGGCCCTGGATCTTGTTGTCCTCTTCACCCTTGGCGGTGAGCATGATGATCGGGATATCCCCGGTCAGCTCATCCCGCTTGAGGCGGCGGGCCAGTTCGATGCCGGAGGTGCCGGGCAGCATCCAGTCCAGCAGGATCAGGTCCGGCTTGCGGTCGACGATAATGGCATGGGCCTGCTGGGAGTTCTCCGCCTCCAGGCAGTCATAGCCGGCCATTTCCAACGCAACGGCGATCATCTCGCGAATGGGCGCTTCGTCGTCAACGATCAGAATGCTCCTGCCAACCATGCTCAAAATCCTCTTGTCATTTAACTGTCTTGCGCCGCATTAGATAACGGAATTATTGCAGTCGTGTGACAGTAATTTAGTCGATCGGGCAATTCACGGCACTCTGGACTACCCTTTGGGTCCGAATCCTGACAACCACAAAAGGAAGGTTCCGATGACTCAAAGTACTTTTTCCTGGAAAGCCCTGTTGGCAACGGCGGCGTTGACCCTGCCGGGCCTGGCGTTTGCGGCGGAGCCGGCGATGACTCACGACGGAATGCTGGTGGATCACAAGGGGCTGACCCTCTACACCTTCGACAAGGATGCCGACGGCAAGTCGGTGTGCAAAGACCAGTGTGCAAGCAACTGGCCGCCGCTGAAGGCTGAGTCTACTGACAAGTCGATGGGTGATTGGACAGTCATTACCCGCGACGACCAGACCAGTCAGTGGGCTTACAAAGGCAAGCCGGTCTACACCTACAAGGATGACCACAAGGCTGGTGACAAAACCGGTGATGGTAAGGGTGGGGCATGGCACGTCATCAAACCTTGACTACTCGGCGCCACTGAGACCTTCGCGAGCAAGCCCGCTCCCACATTTTGATTTGTGAATACAGTTCAAATGTGGGAGCGGGCTTGCTCGCGAAAGCGTCCGAACAGCCACCGCAAAATCTCAGCGAAAAGCGTAATCCGCCACAATCCCCACAAATATCGCCAACCCCGCCCAGTGGTTGTGCAAAAACGCCTTGAAGCATTTCATCCGATCCTTGTCCCGGGTGTACCAGAACTCCCAGGCAAAACAGCCCGCCGCCGCCAGCAACCCCAAGTGGAACCAGCCACCCAGCTCAAACCGCTGCCCCGCCAATAGCAGGCACACCAGTGACAAACCTTGCAGGGTCAGAATGATCACGCGGTCCGCATCGCCGAACAGAATAGCGGTGGATTTCACTCCGATCTTCAAGTCGTCATCGCGGTCGGTCATCGCGTAATACGTGTCGTAACCCACTGTCCACAGCAAATTGGCGATGTACAGCAGCCACGCCGTGGCCGGCAAATGCCCGGTCTCGGCAGTGAACGCCATCGGCATGCCCCATGAAAACGCCGCGCCCAGCACCACCTGCGGGTAGTAGGTGTAGCGCTTCATGAACGGGTAGCTCGCCGCCAGCGCCAGGCCGCCCAGGGACAGCAGGATGGTGGTCGCGTTGGTCAGCAGCACCAGCAGAAAACTGATGCCCATCAACACCGCAAAAAAAACCAAGGCCTCTTTGGCGCTGATCTTGCCGCTCACCAGCGGCCGTTGCTCGGTACGCTTCACATGGCCGTCGACCTTGCGGTCGGCCCAGTCATTGATCACACAGCCGCCGGCACGGGTCAGCACCACACCGAGCACGAAAATCACGATATTGAGCAACGACGGCGAGCCCTTGCCCGCAATCCATAGCGCCCACAGCGTCGGCCACAACAGCAGGTAAATGCCGATGGGTTTGTCCATGCGAGTCAACTGAATGAAATCCCAGGCCCTGGGGTTCAGGTGGTTCAAGGAATTGAGCAGACGTTGATACATCAGCAGTTCTCCGGGTGGTCATGCAGCGCATGCCAGAAGCTGGGCAGGAAAATTTCCGCGACCAGCACGCTCAGCGGCCCACGATCAAAGCGTGAGCGGCGCGCCCACAGGCCATCGGCCTGGTCGGCGGTTGGCAGCCATTGCCGTGGGTAATGGCATACCTCGATTGCCTGGCGGGTGAACGCATGGTCGCAGAACAGCAATTCGCCCAGCGAGCGGCTGCCCAGTTCGTCCATGTGTAAGCCATCGCCCTGCAAGGCACTGCGGGCCGCCACGCTGCGGGCAAACACCCATGGTTGGCCATGCCCGCGCAAATACACTTCGCGTACCCAGCCGACCGTGGCCGGGGCCATACCCAGCGCCACGCATTCATCCTCGCGCAGTGGCTGCCAGCCTTCGAACAGTGGCGTCACGCTGAAGCCGTCGTTGGACAGCCACGTGAGCCTGCGCGTCAGCGAGCCTTCGTCGAACAACCAGTTGAGGGTCAAAGGCCCAGGCATTGGGTTCAGAAGGCTCTGGGTCAGCCATTGGCAAGCATCGGGACGGGCGATTGAGTGCGGCACGGTGAGTCAGTTTTGGCAGCAAAAGAGGCGGCGAGCTTACCATGGCGTCCTGAGCTTTTGCCGGGCCGAACCGGCCGTTTGCGCCGAACATGCTTGCATCTGCCGGCCCTGATCAGTACAAAACGCCCTGAGCCGTACGGCAACGTTGGTCTATCGACCGTTGGCCAAGATGCCTGGACCCTGAGGAAGCAAGTAATGAAGAAGTGGCAATGTGTAGTCTGTGGCTTGATCTATGACGAAAAAGACGGCTGGCCGGATGACGGTATCGCACCGGGCACCCTGTGGCAGGACGTCCCGGAAGACTGGCTGTGCCCGGACTGCGGCGTAGGCAAAATGGATTTCGAAATGATCGAAATCGGCTAATCATCGGTTTAAGAAACGTACTACAAGGAGAAAGGAATGAACGCACCTGTCGTGATCATCGGCACAGGATTGGCCGGATACAACGTGGCACGGGAGTTTCGCAAGCTCGACAGCGAGACCCCGTTGCTGCTGATCACCGCGGATGACGGGCGCTCCTACTCCAAGCCCATGCTCTCCACCGGCTTTGGCAAGAACAAGGAAGCCGATGGCCTGAGCATGGCTGAGCCGGGCGCCATGGCCGAGCAGCTCAAGGCCGAAGTGCGTACCCATACGCGCATCAGCGGCATCGATCCGGGCCACAAACGCCTGTGGATCGGCGAGGAAGCGGTGGCTTACCGCGATCTGATCCTGGCCTGGGGCGCAGAAACCGTGCGCGTGCCGGTCGAGGGCGATGCGGCAGAGCTGATTTTCCCCATCAACGATCTTGAAGATTACGCACGCTTTCGTGCCGCCGCGGCCGGGAAGCGCCGTGTGCTGCTGCTCGGCGCGGGCCTGATCGGCTGCGAGTTCGCCAACGACCTTATTCTTGGCGGCTACGAAATCGACTTGGTTGCACCGTGCGAGCAAGTCATGCCGACCCTGCTGCACCCGGCAGCAGCTGCCGCTGTACAGGCCGGGCTGGAAGGCCTGGGCGCGCGCTTCCACCTGGGCCCGGTGCTCAACCGCCTGCAGCGCACGGCGGATGGCCTGGAAGCGCACCTGTCCGATGGTGAAGTGATCCACTGCGACCTGGTGGTCTCGGCCATCGGCCTGCGCCCGCGCGTGGACCTGGCTGCCGCCGCCGGCCTGCAGATCAACCGTGGAATCATGGTGGACCGTCACCTCAAGACCTCCCACGCCAACATCTACGCCCTGGGCGACTGCGCCGAGGTCGATGGCCTGAACCTGCTCTACGTGATGCCATTGATGAGCTGCGCCCGCGCCCTGGCCCAAACCTTGGCCGGCAACGCCACGGCCGTCAGCTATGGGCCGATGCCGATCACCGTGAAAACGCCGATCTGCCCGCTGGTGGTATCGCCACCGCCACGCGGCACCGAAGGCGTGTGGAGCGTCGAAGGCCAGGGCGCCGACATCAAGGCCTTGTGCCGCGACGCCAGCGGCCGCCTGCTGGGTTATGCGCTGACCGGCAGCGCCGTCATGGAAAAACTCGCCCTTAACAAAGAGCTTCCGCCTTTGCTGGCGTAAATACCGGTCGTTCTGTCGGAATCAGCACCTTCTTAGCCCCAGAAAGGTCACCGCGAGACTGGCGGAGCGTGCGAGGGCATGCCATCCTCACTCCCGTCTGCCGCAGAGTAGAGCCTGCGGCGCCTTGGGCGCTGCTCCACCAGAGAGCAGCACGGACATAACAACAAAAAACCGTCAAAGAGGCTTCACTTATGCGTAAACCAGAACTCGCAGCCGCTATTGCAGAAAAAGCAGACCTGACCAAAGAACAGGCCAACCGTGTTCTCAACGCCGTCCTCGAAGAAATCACCGGCGCGCTGCACCGCAAAGACAGCGTCACCCTGGTGGGCTTCGGCACCTTCCTGCAACGCCATCGCGGCGCCCGCACCGGCAAAAACCCGCAAACCGGCGAGCCAGTGAAAATCAAGGCGAGCAACACCGTTGCATTCAAGCCGGGCAAGTCGCTCAAAGACAGCGTCAACCCGTAAGAGCAGGACCGTCTGAAGGGAGGCGGGTGGGTAAGAAAATGGGCACGCCGACTGGGTTGGGTGCCCATTTTTTGTTGGGCTGCGGATAATGCTTATGCGCTGACTGCGATCTTTATAAAAGGGTTCCGAGATGAGGGGACAGATTTATTTAATTTTGCTGGCCTTAATAAATCTGTTCCCTTTTCCGTTGCCGATATCAGATGTTCAGTCGG
This sequence comes from Pseudomonas sp. 58 R 3, assembly GCF_900006605.1. NCBI lineage: Bacteria > Pseudomonadati > Pseudomonadota > Gammaproteobacteria > Pseudomonadales > Pseudomonadaceae > Pseudomonas > Pseudomonas sp. 58 R 3. The sequence continues at coordinate 252,077 of NZ_CVTT01000085.1, forward strand.
GGTTCTTCAGTTGCTCGGGTGATAATTTTCGCACTTCAATGCGTATAAACTTGTAAATGTTTGCGATCGATTCCGATACTTGAATTTGTAATTCGCCAAAAACTTCCGTCACCGCTCTTTCGTGATATTCAAGGTATTTTTCATAACCGGTAGGATCCATGTTGATAGGGCTGCTGGGCATTCTCAAAGAATAGCTAACCGCTTTGTTTCTCTTAGATACCTCTGGGCCTGTTACATTCAGGTCAAGTAGCCCGGACACGCTTGAGTCCTTAAGGCTCAGCCAATAGCTATCGCCGTATTTCTCATCGAACTGTTCGGTTCCTGTTATGTGACGTTCAAGTTGTTCTCGAATAATTCGACTAACATGATACGATACATAAAAAACCGCAGCTGGATCAGGAAAGAGTCCGCCTATGGCGATGGGGTACGGGTTGCGCATTATTTATCCTCTTTTATTTGCCACACAGCGACTTAGGACCTTTATAGCTCTTTTTGTTTCCTTCCGGTATCAGCCCGCCAGTTTTTTTGTAATGCGCATCCAATTTTGCAGTTTCGATAGTTTTGGCCGCTTCTGTCGTACTTATGCCACTTTGCAGAATTGTACCCTTAATCGTTTTTCCGGGATTCAATCGTTCTAATTTTTCTACTTGTTGATGAAGCCTGGTCGGGTTGCCACTGGATTTAGTTACGCGATTCATATCGGCTTTACCGTACTTATGCAGCTCGCCATCTATTCGAATTTCATACACGCCGAAGTTACCTTGAGCGCCGTTGGTGTTGAGATTTAGAAGCCCCCATGGATCAATCCATGAGATGGGATTTGGTGCGTATTTGTAGAGGTTGATTCCTCCCGCCAACCCAATCGGATCCGGCGTGGTAAACCGCCCCACATCCGGATCATAAAACCTGAACGTATTAAAATGCAGCCCCGTCTCCCGGTCCAGATATTGCCCCTGAAACCTTAGGTTCTGCTCTTCAATGTAATAAGGCTCACGCACCTCCTCCAGCGTGTTGCCCCACACCCGATAAGTCGCCTGCCAGAGCATGTGGCCATCAGCCTCGGTCAACTGCTCCGGCAATCCATTCAGGTCGTTATGGTAGTAACGAGTCTTCTGCAACGGCCCGGCACCATCGACACGAGCCAAGGGTTGGTAGCCTTCATCTTCATAGACGTACAGGCTTGTCTGACTGTGCTTATGCTC